>NC_003062.2:673750-980625 GCF_000092025.1 Agrobacterium fabrum str. C58 | reverse complement strand
GAGACGACGCGGGGGAATTGGATTGGCGCAAGGCTAGAGCATTACCCGGCCGCTTTACAACAAAAAATGTTATTCACCCATGAATTTCGTTGATCTCAAGCGCGCGACAACCGCATCGACCGGCACCTGATCCAAGCTGGCGTGATGAACAAAAAATCAGCGCACAAGCGACACCGCTAAAATTTGAAGAAAATAAAATATAATTTCAGCAATCGTTCAACATTTGCTGCGATGGTCCTGATGTCCGGCGGCGGGAGGATCGTCTGCGGGGCCGGCAAAGCCTTCCATGGCGGGACAGAACGTCCTCCGATGCGCACATGAACGTGACGAATACTCCACCTATTTTACATCCGGGCCTTATGACGACATGATGCCGGGAGACCACGCCAAGTTATTCAGGGATAGTCATGCGAACAGACACGGGCCAGATCGTTCACCTGGCAGATTACCGCCCAACCGATTTCGTTCTGGAGCGGGTGGATCTCACCTTCGAACTCGACCCCAAGAATACCAAGGTCGAAGCCCGTCTGATCTTTCACCGGCGCGAGGGCGCAGAGCGTGACGCACCGCTGGTTCTCGATGGCGACGAGTTGACGCTTTCCAGCCTGCTGCTCGACCAGGTAGAGCTACCTGCCGGTCGATATGAGGCGACGCCTGATAGCCTGACCATCCGCGACCTGCCGGCCGAATCTCCCTTCGAGATCTGCGTCACCAATTACATCAACCCGCAGGTCAATACGCAGCTGATGGGGCTTTATCGCACCAATGGCGTCTATTGCACCCAATGCGAGGCGGAAGGTTTCCGCCGCATCACCTATTTCCCCGACCGCCCGGATGTTCTGGCGCCCTATACGGTGACGATCATCGCGGCGAAGGAAGGTAATCCGCTGCTGCTCTCGAACGGCAATTTCCTCGGCGGCGGCAATTACGACGAAGGCCGTCACTTTGCGGCCTGGTTCGATCCGCATCCGAAGCCTAGCTATCTCTTTGCGCTTGTCGCCGGCGATCTCGGCGTGGTGGAAGATACCTTCACTACCATGTCAGGCCGCGACGTTGCGCTGAAGATTTATGTCGAACACGGCAAGGAGCCGCGCGCGGCCTATGCCATGGATGCGCTGAAACGTTCGATGAAATGGGACGAAGAGCGTTTCGGCCGCGAATACGACCTCGATATCTTCATGATCGTCGCCGTGTCCGATTTCAACATGGGCGCGATGGAGAACAAGGGTCTCAACGTCTTCAACGACAAATTCGTGCTGGCCGACCCGGAAACCGCCTCCGACGCGGATTACGCCAATATCGAGCGCATCATCGCGCATGAATATTTCCACAACTGGACGGGCAACCGCATCACCTGCCGCGACTGGTTCCAGCTGTGCCTGAAAGAAGGCCTGACGGTTTATCGCGATCAGGAATTTTCCGCCGACATGCGCTCGCGCCCGGTCAAGCGCATTGCCGATGTGCGCCATCTGAAATCGGAGCAGTTCCCGGAGGATTCCGGCCCGCTGGCGCATCCGCCGCGCCCGGACACCTATCGCGAAATCAACAATTTCTACACAACGACCGTTTATGAAAAGGGTGCCGAAGTCACCCGCATGATTGCCACCATTCTCGGGGCTGACGATTTCAAGAAGGGCATGGACCTCTATTTCGAGCGCCATGATGGCGAAGCGGCAACCGTCGAGGATTTCGTCAAGAGCTTCGCTGACGCCAGCGGCCGCGATCTGTCGCAGTTTTCGCTGTGGTACACGGAAGCCGGCACGCCGCTCGTCTCCGTCTCATGCGCTTATGATGCCGGCAATGCTGCCTTCAAGCTGACACTGGAACAGACCGTGGCGCCGACGCCCGGCCAGCCGGTGAAGCAGCCGCGCCACATTCCGCTATCGCTGGCGCTGATCCTCGATAATGGCCAGATCGCCGAACCGCAGGCCGTCGAAGGCGGCGAATATCGCGATGGTGTGCTGCATCTGACCGAACGCAACCAGACCTTCTCCTTCTCCGGCATTTCCTCGCGCCCGGTGCTGTCGATCAATCGCAGTTTCTCGGCGCCGATCAATCTGGATTTCGAACAGAATGCTGATGATCTGGTGCAGATCGCCCGGCATGAAACCGACATGTTCGCCCGTTTCCAGGCGCTGACCGATCTCGCCCTGCCGGCACTGATTGCCGCCACCAGGGCGGTGCAGAATGGCGAGGAAATCCGCACTGATGCGGCCCTGTCGGCCACGCTTATCGAAATCATCGGCAACGACGCGCTGGAACCGGCATTCCGGGCGCAGGCGCTGGCCCTGCCGAGCGAAACGGATATCGCCCGCGAACTGGGTGGCAACACCGATCCCGACGCCATCCACAAGGCACGCAATGCCACGATCGCGGCGATTGCCACGGCCGGCGTCGAAACGCTACGGCGCCTTGCCGATGGTGTTGCCAATGGCGAGGCGTACAGCCCCGATGCCGACAGCGCCGGCCGCCGTTCCCTGCGAAACGGCGCCCTGAGCTTCCTCGCCTTTGCCGAGGGAACACCGGAGCGGGCGGCGAAGGCCTATGCCGACGCCACCAACATGACCGATCTCGCACATGCGCTCAGCGTCCTGACCCAGCGTTTCCCTGACAGCGCCGAGACGAAGGAAGCCCTTGCCGCCTTCGAAACGCGCTTTGCCGACAATGCGCTCGTTCTCGACAAGTGGTTCTCGCTGCAGGCCGCCATTCCCGGCGACGGTGCGCTTGACCGCATCAAGACGCTGATGAAATCGAAACATTTCATCGCCACCAATCCGAACCGGGTGCGCTCGCTGGTCGGCACGCTCGCCTTCGCCAACCCCACCGGTTTCCACCGTGCCGATGGCGCTGCCTATCGCTTCCTCGCCGAGCAAATCATCGCCATCGACAAGCGCAATCCGCAGCTTGCCGCCCGCATTCTCACCTCCATGCGCTCCTGGCGGTCGCTGGAGGCAAGCCGTGCCGAACACGCGAAAGCCGCGCTTTCGACCATTGCCGAGGCAAAGGGCCTGTCGACGGATGTGAGCGATATTGTCGGACGCATCCTGAAGGGCTGAACATCCGCCGAAGCTGCACTACTATTCTGATCCACGCCATGACGCCGTCTTGATTTCCATCAAGGCGGCGTCATGCATTGCGCCGCATCATGCTGTGGAAGGGCCGAAGGCGCCCGCGATCAGAAAGGAATTGCAGATGACGGACATGTCGAGGACCAGCGCTTCGTTTCAGCGCTTCATGACCGATGCCCCGGCCCACAAGGCGGCATGGTTTCAGGCCATTCAGGGTCTCGGTGCGGCCTCCACGCTGGATGTGAAAACGCAGAGCCTGATCTATATCGGCATTCTGGCCGCACTGCGCCTGGAAAGCGGCATCGGTTTTCATGTGATGGAAGCCAAGGCGCGCGGTGCGAGCCGCGAGGATATCATCAGCGCGGTGCTCACCGGCCTCCCCGCCGCCGGCAATGCCGTGATCGGCGCGCTCGGGCCTGCATTGGATGCTTTCGACGGCATTTGAGCACGTCCCCGCACCACCGGAATTGAGGTGTCGGCTCACTGTTTTTCTTCATGAATCCCGCTTTCCCCCAAACCGGCACAGATT
Organism: Agrobacterium fabrum str. C58; assembly: GCF_000092025.1. Taxonomy (NCBI): domain Bacteria; kingdom Pseudomonadati; phylum Pseudomonadota; class Alphaproteobacteria; order Hyphomicrobiales; family Rhizobiaceae; genus Agrobacterium; species Agrobacterium fabrum. Next base: position 977,028 of record NC_003062.2, on the reverse strand, counting down.
GTCCCGAAAAAATACGGAGTCGGTTCAAGGGGTTAAAATTCTTTTAACTTTTGCCTCTGGACACGGCGAATCGCATTTGATTCATTAGGGATATTCGAGCGGCGGCGCTTCGAATCAGTGGGGATATCTAAAAGGCGGGACAATGACGAACGTGCGGCGGGCGACTGCGGGCGATGAGCGGCCGTATGCCAAATTTTCTGATCTTGCGGCCTGGGGCGAAAGGCTTTCCAACGACCTGATGGGTTTGATGAATGGCTCCGACCGCCCGATGCCGCAGGTCGAGACCCTGCTGAAACGCCTGATCCCCATTCTCATCCTCGCCTTTCTTGTCGTTGTCGCGGCCTCGCGCATGCTGGGCATCGCCGCCGAATATGGCCGCATGGAAGAAGCCGCCCGCCACTCCACCGCGCTGACGGCGCTCACCGCCAAGGCAGCACTTCTCAACAATGATACGATCTTCACCGCGCAGGATCGCACCCGCGCCGAGGCGAGCCTTGTCGCCGCTTTGCCGTCGGGCAGCCTGGCCGATGGCACTATGGTGCTGCTATCCGGCAGCAACGGCCGCATCTTCGCGGGCGCCGGCAAGGAAGCTTCGCTTTATGTCGGCACCTCGCTGCCGGCCCTGCTTCCCGAGATCGCCATCGTGCAGCGTTTCCCCGGCACGCCCGGCACCATCGAGACCAATATAGACGGCCAGCAGCATTATGCGACGATGATCCCCTTCGGCGACGATGGCGCGATGGTGATCGCGGCACGCTCGCTGCAACCTATTCGCTCCTTCTGGCGCAGCGAAATCGCCATGAACGTCACGCTGTTTGCCGGCATCTCCTCCATCCTGCTCGTCGTGCTCTATGCCTATTACATGCAGGTGAAGCGCGCCCGCGATGCCGACGACATCTTCGCCGAATCGAACCTGCGGGTCGAGACGGCGCTCTCGCGCGGCCGCTGCGGCCTGTGGGATTTCGATCTCTCCAGCCGACGCATGTTCTGGTCCGGTTCGCTCTACGAAATTCTTGGGCTGCCGCCGAAGGCCGCACCGCTTTCCTTTTCCGACGCGGCCCGGATGATGCATTCCGAAGACGGCAATCTCTATGAACTGGCACGCGCTGTCGGCTGCGGTAACCTGCGCCAGATCGACCAGATTTTTCGCATGCGTCATTCCAAAGGGCACTATGTCTGGCTGCGGGCCCGCGCCCAGGTCATCCGCACCAATAACGGTCCACGCGTCATCGGCATCGCCATGGATGTCACCGAGCAGCATCGTCTTGCCCAGCGCTACGCAGAGGCCGATCAGCGCCTTGCTGACGCCATCGAATCCACCTCGGAAGCCTTCGTGCTATGGGACAAGAACGACCGCCTCGTAATGTGCAATATCCACTACCAGAAGGCCTATGGCCTACCGGACAGCGTGCTGGTGGCCGGTACGGAAAAGAGCACGGTCTACGCTGCCGCCGCACGCCCGGTCGTGGAACGGCGCGTCGCCGATCCGGATCAGTCCGGCCTGTCGCGCACAACGGAAGTGCAGCTTGCCGATGACCGTTGGCTGCAGATCAACGAACGCCGCACCCGCGATGGCGGCCTCGTCTCCGTCGGCACAGACATCACGCTTCTGAAGCGCCATCAGGAACGGCTGCGCGATTCCGAGCGACGGCTGATGGCTACCATCGGCGACCTCTCCGCCTCACAGCACAAGCTGGAGCGGCAGAAGACCGAGCTTTCGGACGCCAATGCCAATTACCTCGCCGAAAAAGAGCGCGCCCAGGCCGCCAACCGGGCGAAATCGGAATTCCTCGCCAATATGAGCCATGAGCTGCGCACGCCGCTCAACGCCATTCTCGGCTTCTCAGAAATCCTGCAAAACGAGATGTTCGGGCCGGTCGGCTCACCGAAATATTCCGAATATGCCCGCGACATCCATGACAGCGGCAAACACCTCTTGAACGTCATCAACGACATTCTCGACATGTCGAAGATCGAGGCGGGCCATATGCGCATCAACCGCGAGACCATCGATCTCGCACCGCTGATCGAGGAAACCCTGCGTCTGACTGCCATTCAGGCCGAACAGAAGAACATCACCGTGCAGCAGAAGGTGTGCGCCGGGTTGACGATGCAGGGCGACCGCCGGGCCATGAAGCAGATCATGCTCAACATTCTTTCAAATGCCGTGAAATTCACCGGCGATGGTGGCCGCATCGCGCTGCGCACCCATGTGCATGAGGCGGCGATGATCCTCACCATCGCCGATACCGGCATCGGCATTCCGGCGCAGGCCTTGCAAAAGATCGGTCAGCCCTTTGAACAGGTGCAGAGCCAATATGCCAAGAGCCAGGGCGGCTCCGGCCTCGGACTTGCGATTTCCCGCTCGCTGGTGAAGCTGCATGGCGGCACGATGAAAATCCGCTCGTGTGAGGGCCGCGGTACGGTGGTGACGATCATTATTCCGCATGCGGCAGGGGTGTGTGGGACGGTGCATTGAAGCTTGGTGGGCGTGGTTTGCGCCCCTTTGCGTTGGCGAGTGCGGTTTACCCCCTCTGCCCTGCCGGGCATCTCCCCCTCAAGGGGGGAGATCAGCTAGAGGCTAGCGCTCACCCATTCGCAACGTAAGAGATGGCCGAGAGGCTGCCCCATGTCGATCTCCCTCCTTGAGGGGGAGATGTCCGGCAGGACAGAGGGGGGTGAAGCCGCACCCACCGAGCTACCCGCCGTTCTTCACCACCGCCACAAACGCCTTCCGCACCGCCTTCGACAACCGCTTAACCTCTCCCTCCAGCGTCGGGATATCAGGGCAATCCCCCGCCCGGCACACAAGATCGATCAATCCGGCCGGCGCTTCCTTCGGATTGAAGGCGCCATCGATACATAGACGCACGATCTGCGAGATTTCCGTGTAGAGCCCCATCGCCGCCATGCAGTCGTCAAAGGCTTGGCTCTCCATCACGGGTGCGGCGAGCGCCTGCAGCGCTTCCGCCGTGTTGCGGCCCGGTTCGTGCGCGCCAAGGCCCTTTACCGGCCCGATCAGCGCCAGGTATTGGGCGATGAATTCGAGGTCGATCAGCCCGCCATTGATGAGCTTGAAATCCCAGTTGTTTTCCGGCGGCTTTTCCTGCTCGATGAGGCTGCGCATGTCCAGCACATCTGTGGAGACCTTGGCCACATCTCGCTTTTGCGAAAGGATGGAGGCGATGATGCTGCGGGCATCCTCCATCAGCGAAGCATCGCCGCAAATGAGGCGCGCGCGGGAGAGCGCCATGTGCTCCCAGGTCCAGGCTTCCTCGCGCTGGTATTTCTCGAAAGCGGATATGCGGGTCGCCACCGGGCCTTTATTGCCGGAAGGGCGCAGCCGCATGTCGACCTCGTAGAGCACGCCTTCCGCCGTTGGGGCGGACAGGGCGGCGATCAGCCGCTGGGTGACGCGGGTGAAATAACGCACCACATCGAGCGGTTTGGCGCCGGTGGATTCCTGGGCGGTGTCGTCATAATCGTAAAGCAGGATGAGATCGACATCCGACCCCGCTGTCAGCTCGAAGGAGCCGAGCTTGCCCATGCCCATGACGGCCACGCGACCGCCGGGATAGGGCCCATGCGCCGCCTCCATTTCCGAAAGAACGGCATTCAGCGCCGCCTCGATCACCAGATCGGCAAGATGGGTGAAGGCGCGGGCGGCGACCTCGCCGCGGATAGCGCCGGTCAGCAGCCTGACACCGATGAGGAACCGCTGTTCGGCGGCGAAGATGCGCAGCCGGTCGAGAATATCCTCATAATGGCGGGCATTGGAGAGGAAATTGCCCATGCGGTGGGCGAGGTAGTCGCGGGTCGGCACGTCGCTCATCAGCGCCGGGTCGAGCATGCCATCAAACACATGCGGACGGGCGGCGATGATTTCCGCAAGACGCGGGGCCGAAGACATGATCGTCACCAGCAGCGACAGGAGTGCGGGGTTGTTGCCGAGCAGCGAGAAAAGCTGGATGCCCGCCGGCAGGCCCGAGAGGAAATTATCGAAGCGCAGCAGCGCCTCATCCGCCCGTTTGCTTTCACCGAAAGCCCTGAGCAGATCAGGCGTCAGCTCCGTCAACCGCTCACGCGCCTCGACCGATTGTGTTGCCCGGTAACGGCCATTGTGCCAGGTGCGGATGACACGGGAAATATCCTCCGGCCGCTGAAAACCAAGCGTGGAGAGCGTCTTCAGCGTATCGGGATCATCCTTCTGGCCGGTGAAGACCAGATTGCCAGCCTCTCCGGAAAGCTTCGTTTCCTGCTCGAACAGCGCCGAATAACGGCGCTCCACCAGCCGCAGCACCTCTTCCAGCTTTTCCGAAAAAGCCTTGGTGTCTTCAAAACCGAGCATGAAGGCGATGCGCTTCAATTCGGCCTCGGTGTCTGGCAGCACATGGGTCTGCTCGTCGCGCACCATCTGGATGCGGTGCTCCACCTCGCGCAGGAACCAGTAGGCTTCCGTCAGGCTGTCGCGCGTTTCGGCGTCGATCCATTTCGCCTCGGTCAGCGCGGCCAGCGCGTCCTCGGTCGCCCGCACGCGCAGCGGCGGCATGCGGCCGCCGGCGATGAGCTGCTGCGTCTGGGCGAAGAACTCAATCTCGCGGATGCCGCCACGCCCGAGTTTGACATTGTGGCCCTTCACCGCAATGGCGCCATGGCCCTTATGGGCGTGGATCTGCCGCTTGATGGAGTGGATATCGGCAATCGCTGCATAATCGAGATATTTGCGGAAGATGAAGGGGGTCAGCTCGCGCAGGAAGTTCTCGCCCGCCTTGATATCACCGGCAACCGGCCGCGCCTTGATATAGGCGGCGCGTTCCCAGTTCTGACCCCTGCCCTCGTAATAAAGCAGCGCCGCTTCCACGGGGATGGCGAGCGGCGTTGAGCCGGGGTCTGGCCGAAGCCGGAGATCAGTGCGGAAGACATAACCATCGGCCGTGCGCTCCTGCATGATGCGCACAAGGCGGCGCATCATGCGGCCGAAATTCTCCGTCGCATCATAGGGATCGTCGATGATGCCCGCTGACGGTTCGAAGAAGACGACGGCATCGATATCGGAGGAGTAGTTGAGCTCGCGCGCGCCGAGCTTGCCCATGCCGAGCACGATCAGGCCGGAACCCTCGCTGGGTGCTGCAAGATTCTTCAGTTTCAGCTTGCCGCTCTCATGGGCTGAGAGCAGCAGGTGGTCGATCGCGGCAGAGAGCGATGCATCCGCCATCTCGCTCAGCCAACGCGTCGTATCGCGGGCGGTGAAGATGCGGGCGAGATCGGCAAGGGCCGCGACAAAGGAAAGCCGCCGCTTGGCGATTCTCAGCCGTGACATCACTTCGTTTTCGACGGGCACGGCGTCCTCGGCGGGCTTCCAGCAATCGCGCGCGTCACGGACCAGATCAGTCAGCAGCGGCTCCAGCGGTTTCGAAATCGCCAGCGTCAGAAGCCCCTCATCCGCCGCCGCCATGTCGCGCAGATAGGGCGACAGGGTAAAAGCGGCAGCGATGAAATCCTTCAGCGGACTTTCGCCGGCCAGCAGCGCAGCCACCGCCGGCTCGGCCTTGCCGATATCCTTTAGCGTCGAAAAAACGGATTTCAGTTCCGTCTGCGTATAGGGGCGGATCACGCCCGGCGGAACCTCGCTCAGCCGCCTCTCGACGGTTTCCCGTTTCGTCACTGTCTCTCTCCCTCTTCCGCCCGACCTGCCAAAGCCTGCCGGCGCGCCTCTCTGGCGTTGTAACAAATGCCGCGCGCTTTGCGACCAGAAAACCGCTTGCGGTGATGTTTTACCAAGGCCCGGCACCGCGTAATGTCTCCGCAATTGTGCCCGCATAGCGTCATCCTCAACGAAACCAGACTTCCCGGTTTCCGAGGCCTGGTGCTGCAACGGATAGGATGATGAAAAAGATTTTTAAGGTGAAATTTCAGAAAAACCTGCGCGCTGCGGCACTCTGCCTTGCCGCGCTGCCGATGGTCGGGGCGCTCCATGCGCCGGCCTTCGCCGCAGATATCGGCAAATCGGACCGCATGGCCGAACCGGGCGCGGGTTTCGACAATGCCCGCTACAGCAACTCCAGCGAATGGAAAATCACGCTCGGCGTTGGCGCGGCCTATGCCCCGAAATATGAAGGTTCTGACAAGCTGAAAGTCGGCGCCGTGCCGCTGATTTCCGTGGCCTATGGGGATTTTCTCAACGTCGATTTCAGCAGCGCCACCGTCAATCTCCTCAACCAGAATGGTTTCAGGCTTGGCATCAAGGGTGGCTGGGAAGGTGGCCGCAAGGAAAAGGATGACCGGAAGAACCTGCACGGTCTGGGCGACATCAAGGCAGGCGGCGTGGTCGGCGGCGTCATCGCCTATAGTGTCGAACCCTTCGAAATCTACGCCAAGGTGGACAAGACCATTGGCGGCAGCGAGGGCCTGACCGCAACGATCGGCGCGAGCGTTTCGCACAAGATCGACCAGTTCATCCTCGGCGCCGACCTCTCCGCCACCTGGGCCGACGATAACCACATGAAATCCTATTTTGGCGTCACCTCGGCACAATCCGCCCGCTCCGGCCTGCGCCGCTATGACGCGAAGGCCGGTTTCAAGCGCATCGATGCCACCGCTTCGATCTCCTACATGATGACCGAAAACTGGTCGGTGACGGGGATGGGTGGTGCCGGCTTCCTGATTGGCGATGCCAAGGACAGCCCCCTGTCGAAGAAGGATATCCAACCCTTCGCCATGATCGGCATGTCCTACACGTTCTGAGCGGGGAAATAGCGCATGCATTAGCGGGGGGGCGAGCTTTACGCACACGTCCCTGCCCTTGCGCATCTGACATCTACAACAGGATGCCGCCCCATGCACCTGCGGCGGCCTCAAGCATGTCTTCGCGCACGAGAATAACGGTGCTAAAACCACAGGTGTCCGTTAAGGCTTCGAAATGGGAAAAACCATCGAAATGGTCAGTCCCGGGCAGGCCGTATTGGTGGCATCCGTGTCCGAGAGCACCAGCGATCCGCCGTGCAATTCCATCACGGCTTCCACCAGCGAGAGGCCAAGCCCAGTGCCCGGCTTGGAGCGGCTTTCGTCCAGCCGCACGAAGCGTTTCAGCACCTCACCGCGCTTGTCGGCGGGAATGCCGGGACCATGATCGGCAACAGAGAGCACGATTGCTTCGGGTTCTTTCACCAGACGGACGACGAGTTTCTTGTCGCCCTCGCCTTCGCAGGCATATTTCATGGCATTGTCGATGAGATTGGAAAGCGCCTGGCCGATCAGTTCGCGGTTGCCCTGCACCGAAAGGCCCGGCTCTATCTGCGATTCCAGCGCAAGGCCGGCATCCTCGGCCACCGGCTCGTAAAGCTCGGCGCTGTCGGCGGCGATGGCCGACATGTCCACGTCAGTCATTTCGGCGGCGATCGAGCCTGCCTCAACGCGGGAGATCATCAACAGTGCATTGAAGGTGCGGATGAGCTGGTCGGATTCGGCGATGATGCCTTCAAGAGCGGCGCGCCGTTTCGTCTCGTCATTGTCATCGAGGGCGGCGGCCGCCTTGTTGCGCAGCCGTGTGAGCGGCGTCTTCAGGTCATGGGCGATGTTGTCGGAAACCTGGCGCAGGCCCTCGTTCAGCTTTTCGATACGGCCGAGCATGGCGTTGAGCGAGCCGGACAGCCGGTCGAATTCGTCCCCGGAGCGGCCCTGCGGCAGGCGCTGGGAAAGGTCGCCGGCGATGATCCTCTTGGTTGCCGCCGACATGCGGTCGATGCGTTTCAGAGCGTTGCGGCCAATGCCGAACCAGATGAGCAAGGCACCGCCGCTCATGATCGCAAGCGCCACCATCAACGCATTGCGCACCAGCGCCCGGAACTTCGTCGGCTCTCCAAGATCGCGGCCGATCAGGATGCGCAGACCGTTGTCCAGCATGAAAACATTGGCGGTGGCGAGATGCTGCACGCTGTCGCCGCTTTCGGAATAACGCTCGTAACGGAACGGAAAGCCCGTCCAGCCTTCCTTGTCGAAGACGCCGGGCTGCACGGAGGCGACGTTGCCGGCAAGGATTTCGCCGTTCGGGCCGGCAATGATGTAAAGGCTCGCGCCCGGCTGGCGGGCGCGGCGCTCCATCATCCGCAGCAGCGGATTGATGCCGCCGCGATTATAGATGCGCTGCACATCCGAGACTTCCTGCAACACGGCATCGCGCGTCTGCTGGTTCAGCAGCCGTTCCGACAGGGCGGTGACGTAAAAGACGAGGAAGGCGGCGCAGAGTGCGAAGAGCAGGATATAGAGCGCCGAAAGGCGCACCGCTGTCGATCTGAACAATATTCTGAGGCGGGCCATTTTCGCCAATCAGCCCTCGTCCTTCATCATGTAACCGGCACCGCGAATGGTCTTCAAGAGCGGTTTCTCGAAGTCCTTCTCGATCTTCGAGCGCAGGCGGGAAACATGGACGTCGATGACATTGGTCTGCGGGTCGAAATGATAATCCCAGACATTTTCCAGCAGCATGGTGCGGGTCACCACCTGGCCGGCATTCTTCATCAGATATTCCAGCAGCCGGAATTCGCGCGGCTGCAGCAGGATTTCCTTGCCGCCGCGGCGGACATCGTGCGACAGGCGGTCGAGTTCGAGATCACCCACGCGGTAGATCATGTCCTGCTCGGGCTTGCCCTTGCGGCGGCCGAGCACCTCGATGCGGGCGAGCAGTTCGGAAAAGGCATAGGGTTTCGGCAGGTAATCATCGCCGCCGGCGCGCAGGCCGGTCACGCGGTCATCGACCTGGCCCAATGCGGAAAGGATCAGCACCGGCGTCTCGATACCGCGGCGGCGCAGCTCGCTGATGACCGAAAGCCCGTCGCGTCGCGGCAGCATGCGGTCGATCACCAGTACGTCGTAGGCATTCTCGCAGCCCATGAACAAACCGCTCTCGCCATCGCTGGCATGGTCGGCGACAATTCCGGCTTCGCGGAACGCCTTGGTCATATAGGCCGCAGCCTCGAGGTCGTCTTCAATGACAAGAATCTTCATGTGCGGGACAATAGCGCCGTCGCCCTTTTCCGCACAACCGGAAAGAGATGTGACAGACATTTCCTGAACCTTGTTTTCCATGAGGTTTCCTCCGCGGTGCTGCCTTGACCGGGGTTGCCGGTCCTTTCTCCTCCCCGCCGGGGAGAGGGTGGCCCGAAGGGTCGGATGAGGGGGTCACGTTGCCGAATACCTCTACCGTCCCCCCCTCATCCCGCTGCCGCGACCTTCTCCCCGGCGGGGAGAAGAAACAACCGGCGAGGGCTCGTTCCACATGCTTTGTCCCGCCTTAAAGCCAAGACATAGTCTGGGGCGGCGCCGGCCTCCCAAGGAAGCCGGCATCGCATTTCAGCCTATCAACCCTGGTCGATATCCAGCGCGATGAAGCGGCTGCCGTCATCCGTCTGGATCTGGAACAGCGCCTTGGAACGTCCGTCCTTCTTGGCCTGCTCGAGGATCTTCTCGATATCAGCTGCGGAAGCCACCTGCTGGTTGTTGACCGAGGTGATCTTCTCGCCCGTCTTCAGGCCCCGGGCAGCGGCGTCGCTATCGGGGTCGACATCGGTGATGGCAAGGCCGTTGCCGTCATCGGAAGGCGAAACCGTCAGGCCGAGGCTGGACAGCACCTTCTCGCTGGAGGACTGGCTGCCGCCCTTGTCATCGTTCTGGCTTGGCGTCGCCTTGGAGGCTTCATCGCTGGTGAGATCACCGAGCGTCACCGTCACGGACTGCGACTTGCCGCCACGCCACAGCGAGATTTCAACCTTGCTGTTGGGCGCCATGCCGCCGATGCGGCGCGACAGATCGCGGGCATCCTTGACCGGATCGCCGTTGACGGCGGTGATGATGTCACCCTGCTTGATGCCGGCCTTGTCGCCCGGAGAACCGGACTGCGGCGAAACGACCAGCGCGCCCTTGGCTTCGGCAAGGCCGAGCGATTCGGCGATATCCTTGCTGACGGGCTGGATCTGCACGCCGAGCCAGCCGCGTTCGACCTTGCCGTCCTTTTGCAGGTCGGCGATCACATCCTTGGCGACCGAGGACGGGATGGCGAAGGCGATACCGACATTGCCGCCGGAGGGCGAGAAGATGGCGGTGTTGATGCCCACCACTTCACCGTTAAGGTTGAAGGCGGGACCACCCGAGTTACCACGGTTCACGGCAGCGTCGATCTGCAGATAGTCGTCATAGGGGCCTGAGCCGATGTCACGGCCGCGGGCCGAAATGATACCTGACGTCACCGTACCGCCGAGGCCGAAGGGGTTACCGACGGCAACGACCCAGTCACCGACGCGAATCTTGGTGTCATCGGCGAATTTCACATAGGTGAACTTGCGGTTCACATCGACCTTCAGCAGCGCCAGATCGGTACGCGGATCGCGGCCGACAAGCTTGGCTTCGAGTTCGGTACCGTCATTCATCACGACCGTATAGGCGGAACCGTCGTCAACGACGTGATTGTTGGTGACGACATAACCGTCTTCGGAGATGAAGAAGCCGGAGCCTTGCGCGACCGGGCGCAGCGGACCCTTGCCGTCACGGTGGCGGTTCGGACCACGGTCGGAGCGATCCTGGTTCTGGCCGCCGAATTCCTTGAAGAAACGCTTCAGCGGGTGATCATCCGGCAGCTGGTCGAGGCCGCGGCCGCCGAAATTGAAGGAGAAGTTGCTGGAATCGTCGGAAGCCGGCTGCACGTTCGACTGCACGCGAACGGAAACGACGGCGGGCGAGACGGCATCAACCACATTGGCGAAGCTCGGAACCTGCGGTGCGGTCACTTCGACGGGGGCAGCAAAGGAGTGGAGGATCGGTGCGGCGATACCGGTCGACAGCATCAGCGCCGCGAGGCCGCCAACGGTCGTGGCCTTCAGGGCCGTCTTCAGCGAGGCCGTCTTCAGCGAGGAATGGCCGTTTTGCGAATGAGACATGGTGTACCTTCTTTCTTCATTCAGACTGGAACCCGTGTGACCGGGGAAGCGGTGGATGATGAAGATATAGGAGGCAACACCTTACGGCGAAGTGTCTGAGGAATGAAAAATCCGTAATGTTGAAAAAGAACCGAGGATGAAAATGAAAACCGGTTATTTTTCAATGAGATTGCGAATGCGCTCTTCTTCATCCGCACTCAGTTTTTGTGGGCGTTCCTGGGTGGCGCGGCGGCGCGAAAACACGAAGACGGCGAAAATCCCGGCAAGGGTGAGGCCGATGGGCGCGCCCCATAAAAGCAAGGTGCGCAGGCTGAGGCGTGGCTTCAGGAGCACGAATTCGCCGTAACGCGACACGACATAATCGATGACGGCCTTGTCGCTGTCGCCCTGAACCAGCCTTTCGCGCACGAGGACACGCAGGTCACGCGCCAGCTCGGCATTGCTGTCGTCGATAGACTGGTTCTGGCAGACCATGCAGCGGAGCTGAGAGGTAAGGTTGCGGGCGCGCTGTTCCAGCACGGGGTCTTTGAGGACTTCGTCCGGATTGAAGGCGAGAGCGGGAGAAGCTGCAGCGAAGATCAGGGTGAGAAGCAGACAGAGCGCCACCACACACTCCCTCATTCCTGTGCCCGTCACAGGAATCCAGCCAGCCCAAGTCCTTGGGCTTGAAGGACTCTCTCGCCGCGCAGACGCGCGTCGGCTGGATTCCTGTGACAAGCACAGGAATGAGGGTAGCGAGGCAACACTCATTCCGCCGCCTCCGGCATTGCAGCCCGTACAGGCTTCGCCTTGCGGGTCGGCGCACCCACCCGCAACCGCCTGTCGGAAAGCGAGATGAAACCGCCCGCCATCATGAACAGCGTGCCGCCCCAGATGCAGAGGATGAAGGGTTTCCACCAGATGCGCACGACCATGCCGCCATCGGCCATGGGATCGCCCAGCGAGACATAAAGCTGGCTGAGGCCGAAGGTCAGGATGCCGGCTTCCGTCGTCGGCATGCGCCGCGCGGTATAAAGCCGCTTGGACGACCAGACGTCGGCCACCTCAACACCCGCCTTGCGCACGGTGAAATGGCCACGATCCTCGGTGAAATTCGGGCCGACGGCGTGGCGGATGCCGTCGAAGGTCAGGCTGTAACCGCCCGCTTCCGCCACCGTGCCCTGTTTCATTTCCAGAACCGTTTCGGTCTCATAGGTGGTGACGATGACGATGCCGAGCACGGTGATGCCGAGGCCCATATGCGCCAGCGCCGTGCCGAAGGCCGAACGCGGCAGGCCTTTCAGGCGGCGGAATGCAATGCCGAAGGCCAGTTTGCCGAAATTGGCGCGATACCAGAGATCGGTGAGCGCCCCGAAGATCAACCAGAAACCGGCGGCAATACCGAGTGCTGCCAGCACCGGACCGCCATTTTCGATATACCAGAGGGTCAGCCCGGCCAGAGCCGCGATAGCCGCGGCCACATAAAGCCGCTGGAAGGCACCCAAGAGATCGCCGCGCTTCCAGGCGAGCATCGGCCCGAAAGGTGTGACGATCAGGACCGGGATCATCAGCAGGCCGAAGGTGAGGTTGAAGAACGGCGCACCGACCGAGATTTTTTCGCCCGTCAGGGTTTCGAGAATGAGCGGGTAAAGCGTGCCGATCAGCACGGTGGCGGTCGAAACCGTCAGGATAAGGTTGTTGAGGACGAGCGCGCCTTCACGCGAGATCGGCGCGAACAGGCCGCCGGCCTTCAGCGACGGCGCGCGCCAGGCAAAGAGCGCAAAGGCGCCACCGATGAAGATCGTCAGAATGCCGAGAATGAAGATGCCGCGGCTCGGATCGGTGGCGAAAGCATGCACGGAGGTCAGCACGCCGGAGCGCACGAGGAAGGTGCCGAGCAGCGACAGCGAAAAGGTCATGATCGCCAGAAGCACGGTCCAGATTTTCAGCGCCTCGCGTTTTTCCATGACGAGCGCCGAATGCAGCAGCGCCGTGCCGGCAAGCCAGGGCATGAAGGAGGCGTTTTCCACCGGATCCCAGAACCACCAGCCGCCCCAGCCGAGTTCATAATAGGCCCAGTAGGAGCCCATGGAGATACCTGCGGTCAGGAACGTCCAGGCGGCGAGCGTCCACGGCCTTACCCAGCGCGCCCAGGCGGCGTCGATACGACCTTCCAGAAGTGCTGCGACGGCAAAGGAGAAGCAGACGGAAAAACCGACATAACCGAGATAGAGCAGCGGCGGATGGATGGCGAGGCCGAAATCCTGAAGGATGGGATTGAGGTCCTGCCCCTCGGCCGGCACCCGCTCCAGCCGCAGGAACGGGTTGGAGGTGAGCAGGATGAACAGCAGGAAGGCGACCGAAATCCATGCCTGTACCGCAAGCACATTGGCTTTGAGCGTTTCCGGCAGGTTGCCGCCGAAGGCGGCGACAAGCGCGCTGAAAAACACCAGGATCAGCAGCCACAACAGCATGGAGCCTTCATGGTTGCCCCAAACACCGGTCAGCTTGTAGAGCATCGGCATCAGCGAATGGGAGTTTTCCCAGACGTTGCGCACGGAAAAATCCGAGACGGCATAGGCATGTGTCAGTGCCGCGAAGGAGAACCCCACCAGCAGGAACATCAGGACCGAGCCAAGGGAGGCGACATCCATCAGTGCCCGATCGTTGCGGCGCGCGCCGATAACAGGCAGCGTCGAGACGATCAGCCCAACACCGAGCGCCAAAACCAGGACATAATGGCCGATCTCGTTGATCATTTCGTCGCTCCGGTCTTGTCGCCTGAGGCGGCGCTGGCGGCGGGTGCCGCTCCCTCAGCGCCCTGCTGCCACAGGCCCTTGTCCTTCAGCCGGTCGGCCACTTCCTTGGGCATATAGTTCTCGTCATGTTTGGCGAGAACGCTGTCGGCCACGAAACCATGGGTGGCGGCGTCGAACATGCCTTCGGTCACCACGCCCTGCCCTTCGCGGAAGAGATCGGGCAGGATGCCGGTATAACTGACCGGCACCTTGGCTTCGCCATCCGTCACCGTGAAGCTGACCGTACGGCCCTCGCCGCGCTTGATCGAACCTTCCGCCACCAGCCCGCCAAGGCGGATGCGGGTGCCGGGATTGACCGGCGTCTTTTCCAGATCGGCAGGCATGTAGAAATAGGCGATCGACTGGCCAAAGGCGAACATGACCAGCAGCACGGCCGCGACGATGAAGCTCATGCCGCCGCCGATGATCGCCAGACGTTTCTGTTTGCGGGTCATTGCGTCACTCCCTGCGGCGCAGAATCCTTTTGCCCATCCATGCGGATCGGTCCGGCGGAAACGCCCAATTCCTTCGCCAGCGCCAGAAGCTGCCTGCCCTCTTCACCCTCCGGCGGGAAAGCCTGCAGGCCGGCCCGCAAGGCTTCACCGGCCTTGGCCTCGTTCTTCAGCACGGAATAGGCGCGCAGAAGGCGCATCCACCCTTCGAAATCGGCCGGGTTATCCTTCAGCTTGGCATTGAGGCTTGCCACCATGCCCTCGATCATCGCCTGCCGGTCGTTGGCCGTCATGTCATTGGCCGCAGCCATATCCTGCGCGGTCGGGCCGGGTGCTGCAGGCGTCGCTTTGCCGCCGGTCCGGGCAATATGTTCACGCACCAGCGGCAGCCAGGGTGCGCCAGCCGGCGCATCGGCCTCCAGCGCCGCAAAGGCCGCGCGCGCTTCTTCCGCCTTGCCGGTCTGCTCCAGCGACAGCGCCAGATAAAAACGGGCGCGCGGATTGCCGGGCTTCAGCTGTTCGGCCTGAGCAAACGCATCCCGCGCCGCCTCAATGACGATACCGTCATTGCCGGCCACCAGCGTTTCACCAAGGCCCGTCAACCGTTCTGGGCTCGGGCCCAGAATACGAAGCGCGTTGCGATAGGCAAGTTCGGCATCGCCAAGCCGTAGCGTCTTGAAATAGATCGGCGCCAGAACATCCCAGCCGCCACCGTCCTCCGGGTTCTGCGCCAGATGCCTCTCGGCCCGCGCGACCAGCAGGTTCATGTCGTTGCCGGGGCTTTCAAGACGTGCCTCGAGCGGCATGTCCGGCGTCTCCGGACTGCCGTTCCAGATGTAAAGACAGAGGCCAAGTGCAGGCAGCAGGATGGTTATGAGGCTGGCAGCGAGATTGTGCCGGCGCGGCCGGGCCTCTTTCGCCATCACCTCTTCCGCCTCGGCGGCGGCCAGCAGGCGGCGGCCGATTTCGGCGCGGGCATAATCCGCTTCGTTTTCGCCAATCAGGCCGGCGGCACGTTCGCGGTCCAGCTCGGCCAACTGGTCGCGATAAACGGCAACCTCACCGTCGCGGCGCGTCTGCGGCGCCTCGGTCTTCCGCATCAGCGGGTACATCAGGACGATGGCGACAGCCGCCGTCAATATCGCAACGACAATCCAGAACATAAGGCTCAATTACTCGAATGCGTGGCACATGGAAACACGAAGCGCGGGGATGACGTGAATTTGAGACATCACGCCGCACCGCAGATCGCGTTTCGCTGTTCCGCCGTGCCTCTTCCTGTCACCGCGGAAGGCCCGTGACCTTGATTTACGTCAAACTGATCAGATCAGCGGAGACCAGCTTCCGTCGTCATTGCGGCAGGCCGCGCCGCGCACCCTGGTGTCGCGCCCGTCGACAGTGAGGGTATGGGAATATTGCCGGCAGTTCTGGTTGCCGACCTGATAGGGCGCATTGGCGACCACCTGACCCTTGACGTCATCGCCGGTCCAGATAACAGGCGTGCCAACCGGGGCCGTTTCCAGCGCCTTGTATTCCGCCTCCAGCGCCTTGGTCTGGTCGCCCCTGTCGAGCTCCACGCCGCTTTTCCCGACGATGCCACCTTGCAGATTGGCAAGGAAAGGCGTGGAAGGCTGGGCCGAACGGCCAAACAGGCTACCGCCAGCCGGGCGGGTGCCCGTGGTGGTGCAGGCGCTCAGCATCGATACGCACAGGATCGAGAGAAGTGCCGGGCGTGACACCAGCGAACGCATCGTCACGGAGCGACAGCCATCATACACGTCAACCAAACCCTGTCCTCTTTCCTATCGCATTGCACCTAGAGCATTTTCGCTGTTCTTCGAACCGTGAAAACACGCTAGATTTTTGTTCTTCCGCATTTCCTGACGGGAAACCGGGGTCCACTTTCCCTGGAAACGCTGTCATGTACCGGTATTGAATTTCTTGCCTTTTTTCGCGGCTCACGCAAGCTCTTTCGAAAGACCCGGCAAAATCAGATCGGCCTTCAGGCCGCCAATGGCGCTGCGCGACAGCGAAAAGCGACCGTGGTATTCAGACACCACTTCAGAAACGATCGACAGGCCGAGGCCCGTGCCCGGCCGGCTCTCGTCCAGCCGGCGGCCGCGTTTCATCGCTTCGCTGATCTGTCCCGGCTCCAGCCCCGGGCCGTCGTCCTCCACGGTCAGCTCCACCCAGGAGCGGCGGCCGATTTCGGCGTCGGAAGAAGGATGCGTGCCGGTGGCAAGCGTGACGACCACTCTGGTTTCGGCAAAACGCGCCGCATTTTCCAGGAGATTGCCGACGACCTCTTCGAGATCCTGCTGTTCCATCCCGAGCACCGCGCCCGGCTGTTCGAAATTCAGCACGAACTGCTTGTCGGGGTTCAGGCGGCGCATCACCCGCACCAGCCGTTCCAGCGCCGGCTCCGCTTCCACGCGGGCAAGGATCGAGCCGCGCTGGGCGGCAATGCGGGCGCGGGAGAGATAGGATTGCACCTGCGCCTGCATGGCATCCGCCTGCGCCCGCACCAGATCACCATGTTGCGGTTCCAGCGTGCGGGCCTCGTTGAGGAGTACGGCGATCGGCGTTTTCAGCGAATGCGCGAGATTGCCGACCTGCATGCGGGCGCGCTCCACAAGGCGGCGATTGCTGTCGATCAGCGCATTGACCTCATTGGCGAGCGGCTGGATTTCGCGCGGGAATTCGCCTTCGAGGCTTTCCGCCTCCCCGCCTCTGATCTTGCCGAGTGCCCGGCGGGCCTGATCGAGAGGCCGCAGACTGTAGAGAATGGCAAGACCGTTGACGACCAGACTGCCGACACCGAAGACGGCAAGCGCCAGATAAAGGCTGTTGGAGAAGTCGCGCACATCGTCTTCCACGACGTTCAGATTGCCGGAAACACGAAAACGCGCGGCCCGGCCTTCGCCATCCAGCACGACTTCCGTTTCCGCCACGCGCACCTGATTGCCGGCCTCGTCGGTCACGGCATAAAATCGCTCGTATCTGTTGTCGAAGGGAGCATCGATAATGCTCGGCACCGGCAGCGTCGAGACACCGAGCGAGGAGGACACCAGCGGCGCGGTCTGGAAATTACCGAGCGGCTCCACCACCCAGTACCAGCCGGTATCCGGCTGCGAGAACCGGAGATCGCCAAGCTGCGGGCTGCCGGCCAGCGTATTTTCGTTGGAAATCGTCACTGAGTTGATGACGTTATAGAGCTGCGCCCGCAGAAGATCGGTGAAGCTGCGCTCCACGCCCTGGCGGTAAAGCGTCGAAATCACGACGGCGATCACGACAAGCGCCAGCGCCGACCAGGCAGAGGCGAGCAGCAGAACGCGGGCGGTGAGAGAGTTACTTCGCATCTGCCGGCGCTTGCATCCGGTAACCGAGACCGCGGATCGTCTCGATCAGATCAACTCCGATCTTCTTGCGCAAACGTCCGACAAACACCTCGATCGTGTTGGAATCGCGGTCGAAATCCTGATCGTACATATGTTCGACCAGCTCCGTGCGCGAAACGACCTCGCCCATGTGATGCATGAGATAGGACAGGAGCCGGAACTCATGCGAGGTGAGTTTCAGCGTCGTGCCGTTGACGGTCGCCTTGGAGGATTTGGTGTCGAGCCGGACCGGGCCGCAGACCAGTTCGGAAGAGGCATGGCCAGCGGCGCGGCGGATGAGCGCGCGCACGCGGGCAAGCACTTCTTCGACATGGAAAGGCTTGGTCACGTAGTCATCGGCACCGGCATCGATGCCCGCCACCTTGTCGCTCCAGCGGTCGCGGGCGGTAAGGATGAGGACCGGCATGGCCTTGCCGGCGGCACGCCATTTTTCAACGACGGTAATGCCATCCAGTTGCGGCAGGCCGATATCGAGGACGATGGCGTCATAGGGCTCGGTGTCGCCGAGGTAATGCCCCTCTTCGCCGTCGAATGCCTGATCGACGACATAACCGGCCTCTTTCAGGGCGTCGGTCAGCTGACGATTGAGATTGGCATCGTCCTCAACAACGAGAATACGCATTGTCCGCCCTTTCCTTCCGTCCCGGCCCACGCAGGTGGCCGGTCATGCTACATGTGTCGGGTTGTTTTCCGATATTTCGGCGATGCGGGCAAGCTACATCGGCACGCGCATCGTCACCTTGCGCGGACGTTCGCCATTCCCCTGGACGAGAACGGTAACGACACAGGACTGACCATCGCCGGAAGGATAGACCGAAAGCAGCTGACCACCGGTTTCGCGCACCACGCGGGCGACGGCTGCGCCGCAATCGCTGGCAGCCAGAATGTAGTGGCCCTGCAGATCAGCCTCGGGCGCCGTGAAACCGGAAAGCCCGGCTGCAAGCGTCGCGATGATGAGAGGTGATGCCATTCTACAAACTTCCGCAAAAAACCGGGTGCGTCTCGAACCCTAGTGTGAGCGAATATGTAGCGCAAAGCGTCTGAATGGCAAATGAATGCCGGGCCCGCCGCCGCAATGCGTGGCGGGAGCGGCGTTTTCGTGAGCCCCGTCAGCGGATGGAGCGGGTCGCCGAAAGGCGGCCGTAAAGTGCGATCAGACCGCCGATTCCGCCCGCAACCGTCACCAGCCCTTCAGCGAGCTCCCCGTGCAGGCCAGCGGGCAGATCGAAGCCGGCAATGCTGAAAAGCGGTGCGAAAACCGCGATCAGCGCGCCCCAGATCGTGCGGGATTGATACCATGCTTTGGTACTGTCCATAATCTCGTCCTTTGCGTTGTTTTTCAGGCACATGTCAGAGCGGGAGAAGGGCCTGAGACACCACCCCCAGCGGCACCGCGCGGCCCAGCTGGCGGACACGCACGGAAATGTGATCCCGTAGCTGCGGGAAATCTGTGAGTTCGTCCCCTGCGGGGTAGAGCCAGAAGGGTTCCGGCACCTCCACCGCACGGCGCACGGTTCCGCTGTCCAGCACCTCGACGCGATAAAGCTCGAAAGGCTCGTCGAGCGGAATGTCGCTCGCATCCCAGCCATCGGCCTCCACGCGACCTCGACGCTTCCATTGGAGGAGAATGCCGTCCCGCCGGCGCTTACCGGAAAGATGCACCGGCGCAAGCGGGGTCTGCGCCCGCACGCCGCCCTCAAAGGCAAAAGGCCCGGCCGGTGCACCCGCCATGCCCGCCGCTTCCGCAATCCAGTTCAGCCGTCGCCCGCGCTCGTTTGCGGCAAGACCGAGCGGCTGCACCGCCGCATCGAGAACCACCACCGGAGCCCCCTTCGGCGCGCCTGCGGCAAGCGCATCCTCCGTGCCGGCAAGACCCCGCAGGAGCGAAGAGAGCCGCCAGCGCGAGGGTGCGATTTCCTCGGCCTTTGCGAAGGCGACAATTTCCCAAACGCCGTTTGCGGCCTTGATGGCGAGACGGTTCTCGCCATTCAGCACCGAAAGCTCTGCGGCTGACGATACTTCACCGGCGGGCAGATCGATCAGAATGGTGTTCTTGCGGTCAAACCGCCCGGAGGCCCCCCCTACCAGCGGCTGCGCAAGCGCCCCGATCATCGCGGCCCGGTCAAGCAGCACGCGCTGGCGATATCCTTCCGTGCCTGATGATGAAGACACGACGATGGGCCGCCAGGGTTTTGCGAAGGAGGCAATCCGCGCCGATTGTTCCGGCGCAGCGCCATCGTAATACGGCAGATCGAGAAACAGCACCTCCGGGGCGAAACCTTCGGCGCCGCTTGCGCCGGCACTACGCCGCTCCTCCGCACCGCCGGCGGCGGCTGAAAAGGCCGGGGAAAAGGCCCGCGCCTCCACCTGCCGCACCGCGCCGTCCTCGATGCGGCTGACCAGAAACCGCCCGGCCGGCGCCTGCGGAAAGACACCCTCCGAAAGGCGGATGCAATCGCCGGGTTCAAGCGTGATATCGGATGGCGGCAGGGCGAAACGCAGGCTGCGTCGCGCCTGGCGGTTGTCACGCAGCAGCGCCTCCACGGCCGCTTCCGCCGTTTCCGCCGGCAAGGCAGCGTTGAGATCGAGCCGCAGCAACCGGCTGCCGGCATTGTCGATGCGGCGGGAACGGGCGCTCGCCTGCTCATAATCGAGTGCCGGATTAAACGAGGTCAAGACAGCTTCCGCCGCGAAATCGCTGTCATGGCCGCGATTTTCAGACCAGAGCGGCTCGTCCTCGATATCCGCCAGCACGGCGATATCGCGGACGAGCATGACTGCCGTATTGCGGGAGCGGAAGCGCAGGGTTCCGCCATCCTCCGCCACATCCACCTGGAACGCCGCCATCAGCGGCTCCAACAGGTTGCGGGCCGAGGTTATGTCACCCTGCACATAACCTGTCAGATCGCCGCTGACCGCCGAGACGTCGAAGGCGGAAAAGCCGTGATCGGTCAGGATGGCGGCGATGGTGTCGGCGAGTGTGGCCGTGCCCAGCCGGCCGTTCAGCCAGTGGCCGGTGCGCCAGTTCGCGCCATCGCTCCAGACCGCGCCGTTCTGCGGAAAGGCGGGAAAAGGCCGCGCATCCCAGGTCCAGAGATAGACCCGGCCTTTATCCACCATCGCCGTCTCGCCCTCGCCCCAGTGATCGAGATGCGCTTCCAGAAACCGTCGCTGCTGGCTGTCGGCACGGCTGCGGCGGGAAAAATAGGGAAAGGCGTTTTCCGCCGATTTCGGATCGGGAAAGACATTGGGGCGCGTCGCGCTCTTGTCCACCGCCGGGCAGCCGAGTTCGGTGAACCAGATCGGCTTGGTGCCCGGCACCCATGCGGTGGGTACGGATTTCTCCACACCGCGCACCCGTTCATAATGCAGGTTGCCCCACCAGTTGCGAAGGTCCTTGTAACGGAACACCCACGGCTTGCCTTTCAGCCCATCCGTTATGGGTGTGCGGCGCCGCGCCGCGCGGTCGGCATCGCTGGCATAATACCAGTCGAAACCCTCGCCTGCCGTGATGGCACGGCGAAACGCGCTCGCATCATCGGGGCCGGTCATGCCATCGGGATTGCCATTGGCGGCATCCTCGTCACGCCAGTCGGAAAGCGGCATGTAATTGTCGATGCCGATGGCGTCGATGTCAGGGCTCGCCCAGAGCGGATCGAGGTGGAAAAACACGTCGCCCGAACCGTCCGCGGGCTGGTGGCCGAAATATTCGCTCCAGTCCGCCGCATAGGTGAGCTTCGTCGCCGGTCCGACGATGCTGCGCACATCGCGTGCCAGCCGCACCAGTTCCTCGACGAAGGGAAAGGCATCGTTCTGGTCACGGAGGGCGGTGAGCCCGCGCAGTTCCGAGCCGATCAGGAAAGCGTCCACCCCGCCCGCCCGCGCCGCAAGCGCCGCATAGTGCAGCACCATGCGGCGGTAACCGTCCTCACGGTTGCAGAAGGCGGAAACCTGTGCCCGCGCAGCCGCACTACGGTCCGGGGAACCGGCTTTGCCGGGTGCGGGAAAACCGGTGACGCGGCCACGCCAGCCATAGGCGGCCTGCTCGCGATCGCCATAGGGGTCAGGCAGGCCGTTGCCGGCGGGCACATCCATCATCACGAAAGGATAAAGGCAGACCCGCAGGCCCCGGGCCTTGAGATCGGCGATGGCCTGCAACACGCTGGCATCGTCAGGCGTGCCGCCATAGGCTGGGCCGGCACCGTGATGGCTCACCAGATGCGCGTCACCGCGCGAAAGACCGGCGACGGACCAGGGCGTGGTTTCCCCATCGCGGCCTGCCACCTCCACGCCCGGCAGAATGCGGCACTCCCCCGCCCGCATATCCGTGCCGAACCAGCTCACCACCAGCGCCACGCTTTTGAGATTGGGGCAAAGCGCCTGCAATTCGTCGATCGCCGCCTGCCAGTCGGTCGCGGCGGTGAGATTATTGCGGTTCATGATGCGGCTCTGGCCGATGCCCGTGCGCTCGCTGACCTGCGTGGTGGCATAACCGTGTTCGGTCGCGCCGGGAATGACGGTGATGGCGCGGATCTGGCGTTCGAGCTTTCCGACCGGCCGCACGACTTCGAACTGCATCAGCGGAATACGATTGCCATAGCTCTCAAGCGGCAGACGTTCGAAGACCGCATAGGCCAGTCCGCGAAAGGCCGGCGTGTTTCCTGTGCCCTGTCTCGCCTCGATCAGCGGATCGGGCAATTGTGTCTCGCTGCCGGGATAAAAGCGCATTTCGACGCCGGTGAGATCAACTTCACGTCCATCGGCCCAGATACGCCGCACCAGGGCCGCCTCGCCTTCACAGAGGCCGATGGCAAGATTGGCGAAATAACGGAAGCTCTCCACCTTTGGGCCGCGATTGCCCTTGCCGCCACGCCGCTGCACCTCGACACTTTCGTCGAAACGAGTAGCCCAGATGAGCGTGCCGCCAATCCTTGCGGTGCCATAAAGCCGGTTGATAGCAGCGCCCTCATCCGCACCGGGTATCCGCGCAGTCGAAAGCCGCGCACCTGCTACCGTGCGGCCGTCCGAAAGCAGCGCACGGTCGACGGCATTGCCGGCCAGCGCCCCCGCCGCCCGGCCGATGATGGCGCCCACGGGGCCAAAAATGCCGCCGAGCGCCGCGCCCGCCGCCTGAAAAACGATTGTCGCCATGTTCGCCTCGAAAAATGTCAGGGATCGGGAAAACGAAAAGTCCCGGCAATGCGCCGTTTCCAGCCCGGCACCAGCGCCGACCGCACCACCGCGGCCTGCTCATAGGCATGGATGAAATGCTCCGGCCCGGCGAGGATGCCGAGATGTTTCGCCGCCGCATCGGCGCGCCAGCGAAACAGCAGCAGGTCTCCGGGCTGCGCCTCTTCCATGCCCGGCACCGTCAGAAAATGGCGCTTCGCCGCCGCCATCAGCCGGTCCTCTCCGCCGCGTTCGGCCCAATCAGGCGCATAGGGCGGCGGCAATTCCGGTTCGTGCCCGTAAAGGCCGCGCCAGATGCCGCGGATGAGGCCGAGGCAATCGCAGCCGACACCCGACAACGAGGCCTGGTGCCTGTAGGGCGTGCCGATCCAGCTTTCGGCCATCGCCAGCACTTTTTGTGCCGTATCGCTCATGGAAACAGCACTCCGCCGTCGTGGCTCTGGCCGCCGCTTGCGTAGGAATAGGCAAAATCCGCTCCCGGAAGATGCGGAAAGCCCCTAAAATTCAGGTGATTGCCGAACTTCGCCTTGCAGGTGGCGAAACTCTTGTCGCAGCCGGCAGTCACCGAAAAGCGGTCTCCCGGCGACGGCATCCGGTCCGGTGTCAGCCAGAAGGAAAGAAGCACGCCGCCGTCACGCCGCTCGTGGCCGTCGAGGTCGAAAGCCTTGCCGGCGAGACTGCCGGTCAAAAATCCGAGCTTGCCCCGGCTGAAGAAACCCTCGGCAAAAGCATCGAGCCCGGAGACCCGCAGTTTGCCCGAAACATCCACCGCCGCCACGCTGCCATGGCCGGTGAACCGTGTGAGATCAACACCGCAACGCCCGTCACCCAGCGCGGCATCGCAGCGCCGCCCATAGCTCCTGCCCTGCGGTTGGCCAAGGCGATGAGCAATGCTGCGCAACTCGGCGCGGAAGGCCCCGCCCGCCCGCGTCACCTCGCCGATCTCGCGCAGGCTCAGCAGCACATGCTCATCCGGCGCCTGCCAGTTGACGAGGAAAAGTTCCACCTTGGCGCCGTCGAAGCGACCGGCGGCAAGATCGTCTTCGGCAATCGCCTCGCTCGAAAAACCACCCGCCACCTCGCCGGCGCTCGCGCCAAGCCCTGTTTCGCTGTCGCTGTCGCTTGCCGAAAAACCACTGGCAGCGAGATAGGATGTGCCGCCGAAGGATAGCGTCTCGTCGTGGTCGGTAAACCCCATCACGACGCCATCCTTCAACGTCACCCGCCAGCAATGGCAGGTGGTCGTCGCATCTGCTTTCAGATGATCGGCAAGGGAAGCTGGCAGGGTCTTCATGGCAGGATTTCCATCAGCGGAATGGAGGGAATGCGGCCGGCTTCAAAGGCGGTCACGTTGATGTCGATGCGGTCGATGGCGAAGCGCACGGGCACGTCGAATTCAAAACCGGCGCGGATCACGGCACCGGTGGGCGGCGCACGCCCCGCCCGGAATATCACCATGCCGGTCGCATGATCGACGGACAGATCGGTCGGCGCGGCCTTCACCCCCTCGACCGAAACGATGACCGACCCTTCGACCGGCTTGTCGATCCGCCGGGAAAACGAGCCGCCGGCATCGGCATAGGTCTTCACCAGCTGAAAGCCCGTCACCACGCCGTCACCTGTGCCGATCCTCTGGTCCGTCGCGGCGGGCGTCTCGCCCGGCGGGCAGGATTTGAAATCCACCGGATCGCGAAAACGGAAACCATAAAGCTCCCCGCGCCGCGCCTCGAAAAAAGCCAGCACCTCGTAGAGATCGGCGACGGAGCGGATGCCGGAGCCGGCATCATAGGCGCGCCTGGCATTTCGCCAGCGCTGGTTGCGGTTCTCCCGGCCGTTGGACAGATTGACGATGTCGGTGCGCCGCACGGGTCCGCCGCTGACGCCGAGCGCCAACCGCAGCGGAAACCGCACTTCATGAAATGCCACCATGTGGTTGTTCCTGGATTCGTTTTGCTGGTTGGGACGTGGGAGATGCGGGCAGCGCTTGCGTCACAATCCCCGCTGGCCACGCCCGACGCTGCGCGCCAGCATCGCGGCGATCTGCCCTTCGCTTTTGCGGAAACTTGCCGCATCGGTGGCCGTCACGTTAAAAACGATCTGCGCCCCGCCGCCGCCCGAGGGTGCGGCGACACCGAGAGCACCGTCCGAACCACGCTTCAGCGGCAGGATCGCCTCCGCCCCCGCTTCCCCCATCAGTCCAAGCCCGCCGCCCATCGGGAAAAAGGCAGGGCTCGAAACGACCCCGCCCTCCGCAAAAGGCGTGATGGCGCGCGCCGGAACACCTCCCTCGGCAAAGGCAAAGAGCGACCCGCCGCCATTCAACAGCCCGCCGACGGCATTGCCGATCATGTTCTCCAGCGGCTTCAGCCCAGCCGAAAGCGCAATGCCGGACAGCCGCTGCCCGAGCCCGCGCAACACATCGTCCAGCCCCTTGCCGCCCGTCGTCGCTGCCTGCAAGGCGGAGGTCAGCGCCGCCCCGAACCGCTCCGAGCGCCGTTCGAGATCACCCATCACCTCGGAAAGAGCTTCCGCCTCCTGCCGGTTCTCCGCAATCGATTCTTCGCCCGCCATCGCGCTTGCCTTTCTGATTCAACTGGGGAATGCATGGTGCTGAAACAGCTTTTTAAAAAACCATTGCTTCAGCCCAAGTCCTTTCAAAACCCAACTTCATGGGTTATGGTTATCGTGGTCACCGTTCTGCGCCAGCATGGCATGCGTTTCGTCATCTACACGGCCGATCACGAGCCGCCGCATGCCCATGTCTATGGAGAGGGTGAAGCCCGTATCGATATCGTCAGCCTCACCGTTCTCACGCAGGGCGGCATGTCGGACCGGGACGTTCGTCGCGCCGTTGCCGTGATCGAAGAGAACCGGACGCTGTTTATGGAAACCTGGAGACGATATCATGGTTGATGTCAGCGACATGGAACTCGCCGCCGCCAAGGAGCGCTGGCAAAAGGAGCGCGCCGGGCGTCCCATTCCGGTCTCCGTGCGTTTCGAAGCAGCGTCGGCGCGCGTCATCGTCGATTTCACCAATGGCGCCTGTTTCATGTTTCCGGCCCGGGCGCTGGAAGGCTTGCAGGACGCCACGGCAGAGCAACTCGCCGAAGTCGAACTTCTCGGCGAGACCGGCCTGCATTGGGAGAACCTCGATGTCGACTATACGATCGCCGGCCTGATGAACGGCATCTTTGGCAGCCGCACCTTCATGGAAGCGCAGCGCAAGGGCGGGCAATCCCGTTCCCCGGCGAAGACAGCCGCCAGCCGCGCCAACGGTGCGAAGGGCGGCCGGCCGCGAAAGATGCCCTGACGCCGTCACCCATCCGGAAACCGCCGCATCATCGCCTCCATTGCCTGCCGATCAGGACCCTGCGGAACGACGTAACCGCCCGTCATCGCGAAGAACTCCTTCGGTGTCAGCCGCCAGAAAGTCTCAGAAGAAAGCCGCAGCAGGCAGAGGCCGGCATGGATGACCGCCGGCCAGGGAAAGGGGCGGGTTGTCGCCTCGCCTGCTGCGGCATTCAAGGGTCCGGTGTTGCGTCACCCTTCAGGCCGCCGAAGGTGGCGGTCAGGAGATCGGCGACGATCGCGGCGTGGCCGGCAATGCCGCCCTCCACCGTCGCCGTGGCCACATCTTCATCGGAAAAGACGTTGCCGGCACCGCGCAGGCCCGCGCCGATGACCCGGATCATGTCGGCGGCCTTCATGCGGCCGCTGGCGAAACGCCCTGCGAGTGCCGTGAGGTCGTCGGCTGCAAAGGCGGTTTCGAGTTCGGCGAGCGCGCCCAGCGTCAGGCACAGGATGCGCCTTTCACCGTCGATCAGCGCCTCGATCTCGCCGCGATGACGGTTCGCCCGTCCGTAACGCAAACGCTCAGGCATCACAGCACTCCAAATGTGAGAAGACCGGCGGATTCCAGCGCGATCTCGAATTGCACCTCGCCATCGTGGCGGCCCGAATATTCGAGCGCCACGATCTGGAACGGTCCGGCGATGGTGCCGAAATCGGGAATGACGATCTGCCAGCCCGGAATGGTGCCGGCGAAAAACGCGCCGCGCACCAGTGCATCGCTAGCCGCGTCCTTGAAGATGCCCGACGCCGTCAGCGCGGCCCTTTGCACGCCAGCACCCGCCAGCAACTCGCGCCAGCGCCCGGCGCTTTCGCCGTCGGTAATGTCCACCGCCTGGGCGTTAAAGGCCAGCCGCTGAGTTCTGAGCCCGGCAACAGTGAGATATGTTCCGGTATTGTTGAATTTCAGCAGAAAATCCTTACCCTTCTGCGCCACCATCATGTTTCCTTCCGTTTCGATTGCGGTTGCAGGGTTTTGCGACCTGCGACCAAAAATGTTCCTTCCTCTCGCATTCAGCGATCTTGCCATGTCCGATGCTGCCTCCCTGACGTCCCGTACACGCCTTATCGGCGTGCTGGCGCTCGGACAGGTGCTCAGCTGGGGTTCGGGTTTCGACATGCTGGCCATTCTTGGTCCACGGATCGGCAGCGAGCTGCACCTCTCCAATGAAGTCGTTTTTTTGGGTCTCACCGTCATGATGACGATCAGCGCGCTCTGCGGTCCGCTGCTTGGACGCATGCTCGTGCGACACGGCGCAGCCCCCGTGCTGGTGACAGGCACCATTCTCTTTGCGGCTGGCTTCGGCTTGCTTGCCTCTGCGGGCGGCGTAGTGAGCTATCTTCTCGGCTGGGCCGTGATGGGGCTTGCGGGAACATGCGGGTTGACGACGGCGGCCCATACGGCGGTGGTGGAACGCGTCGGGGCGGAAAGCCGCCGTTCGCTGACGTTGCTCATGGTGTTCACCGGCCTTTCGGGCGCTGTTTTTCTGCCTTTCACCGCCTTTGCAGACCAGCATCTTGGCTGGCGCGGCACCCTAATCTTTTACGGCTGTTTTCAGCTTTTCGTGCTTCTGCCGCTTTACCTTTTCGTTCTTCCGCAAAGAACGGCACCCAATACCGACCACAGCTTGAAAACCGCAGATGCCCCAAAGGTGCCAGTCGATACGCGTCGCGCATTTTTACTTCTGGCAGCGATGACGACGCTCAGCGCCTTCACCGCCTTTGGCCTCTCACCGCTCCTGCCGTTGCTGCTGGTTCATTCCGGCGCTTCGCAAGCCCTTGCCATCCAGCTGGCGTCAGTACGCAGCGTGCTTGCCATAACGGCACGCGGGCTGGATTTCCTGCTCGGGAAACGCGGCAATCCCTTTGTCACCTGCATGATCGGCCTCTGTCTGCTGCTCGTTTCTTTCGTGCTGCTGATTGGCTTTTCGCCGGCCATGCCTGCCTTCATCGGCTTCATCGCCTTTTTCGGCTTTGGTGCGGGTGTGCTGACGGTCAGCCGCGCCGTGCTGCCGCTTGCGGTGTTTTCCCCCACACAATATGGCCTTCAGGCTGCCCGCATCTCGCTTCCGCAAAATCTGGCCATTGCCGTTGCGCCGGTCATTTTCACCATGGCACTGGATCGCGGCGGCGTGGGCGCCATGCTGGGCATCGCCTCCATTCTGATCGGCCTTTCCGTGCTGCTGTTGATTCTGTTATGGAGAACAGTCAGACAGGGGGCCTGACGCAACGCTATTCCGTCACGGCCCTGAAACGCATCTCCGAAACAAAGTTCCGGGTCTTCGTCTCGCGCCGCGAGCGGCTTGATAGAAGCTGCAGATTGACGAGGGAGACACCCGCGATCGACAACGCCGCATCGTCGAGCAGGTTTTTCACCCGAGCGGCGATTTCCCCCGCCCCCTTGCGGCCATTGGCATCGCTCCAGATTTGCAGCGACAGGAAATGCTCCTCGGCCTTTTCCGTCGCCGTCGAATAGTCCCGGCTTTCAAGATCGCCGAGCACGATGCACGGCAGAACAGCGTGCGGCAGAAGCCGGTCGACAACGCCGCCGGTGATGAGCGTCATCAGCGCCGCGTCGCCCGTCAGCCGCGCGAAAATCGCCTGCAGCAAGGCGTTGACAGCGCTCATCGGCTTTCCTCCTCGCAACGGCAGACGATGAAGCGGCGCGTCTCGTCGGGATCCATCGTCGCCCGGATCGCCAGAATGCGACGGTCTTTGCGAAAGCGCATGCCGGCAGTGACGTCGCTGCGAAAGGCCAGCCAGACGCGGTGGGTGATTGTCACACCCTCGGCTGAGGCCCGCTCATGGGAGGCCTCGGAAACCGGTTCGATGGCGGCCCAAAGCGACCGCAGGACGGTCCAGCTTTCCGTTGCGCCGCCCTGCCCGTCCGCTACGTCGGTGCGCAGTTCCAGCTCCAGCCGCGCCGTCAGCTTGCCGGGATCGAGAAAAACGAGGTTCATGGCTCAAAGCCCCAGACGGCAGAAGGGCGCCACCAGCCGCTCATAACCGGCGGGAACCGCCGCAGGCTGGTTTTCCGGCGCGACCGCGCCGCGAAAAGCGAACATCTGCGCCACATGCATCAGCATGGCGCGTTTCAGCGTGCCGGGCACATCCGTGCCGGCCTCGCCGTAACCGGCGACGAAATCGATCTCGATGCCGTTCATCGCCCGGCCGGGGCTCGGCGGATCGCGCAGCCACAGCCGCGCCGGGCGCGCCAGGCCGTCGAGCAATCTGTCAGCGCCGGTGATATCTGCCGCGCGGCCCTGACCGTCAAAAACCAGAATCGTTTCGATGGCTTGCACCGGTCCCTTGCCAATCAGAATCACGCCGGTCTCAGGCCACCGGTCGAGATAAAGCCGCCAGGTCTGGCGGATGAGGCAAAGGCCGGTCACCCGCTCCAGATGTTCACGGGCGGTGCGAAGCAGTGCGGCCAGAAGCGCGTCCTCCTCGCCGCCGTCGAGACGCAGATGCGCCTTGACCTCGGCAAGCGTCAGCGGCTCCGCCTGCGGCGGATGAATGAGGGCATAGGTCATGGGGTCTCCGGAAGGAAGATGGTCGAATGGGGAGCGAGCGGGTGCCGCTTGTTTCTTCTCCCTGGCCGGGGAGAAGAAAAGGGCAGCACAGCGGCTATCAATTCACCCCGAATTTCACCAGCTTGATCGCCTCGAAATTCTGCACGCCGCCACCCACGCGCTTGGTGGTGTAGAACAGCACATAGGGTTTCGCCGAATAGGGATCGCGCAGGATACGCACGCCGGTACGGTCGACGACGAGGTAGCCGGCGCGGAAATCGCCAAAGGCAATGGCGAAGCTGTTGGCGGCCACACCAGGCATGTCCTCGGCCTCCGTTACCGGAAAGCCCATCAGCGATGCCGGCTGACCGGCTGCGGCCGGCGGGTGCCAGAGATAGGCGCCGCTGGTATCCTTGAAACGGCGCAGCGCTCCTTGCGTCTTGCGGTTCATCAGGAAGGTGCCGTTCTGGCGATGGCCGGCCTTCAGCGCATAGACGGCATCGAGCAGCACGTCCATCGGCCCGGCCGAGGCGAAACCGGCCGAAACGCCGGTCGCGACATAACCGATATTGCCCCAGTTCCAGCCATCATTGGCGATGGCGGTATACGACAGGAAACCCTTGGGTTTGTTGACGCCGTCACCGGCGATGAAGGCGGCGGCCTCCTGTTCGGCAAAGGCGATGTCCACTTCGGAAGCGATCCAGGCTTCGATATCGACCGCCGCATCATCCAGCAGCCCCTGGGTTGCAGCCGGCATGGCGTAAAGCTCCATGGTCGGGAAAGAAAGCTCGGCAAGCTGCGGTGTTGCCGTCTGCGGACGTGCCGCCGTTTCGGAAACCCAGCCGGTCGTCATCCCACCGAGTGCGAAGGGTTTTTTCAGCACAGCGGCGGAAACCTGCCGCACGGTCGCCAGCGCCCGGATCGGCGAAATCGCTGTCATGCGCCGGCCGATCTCGCCGTCCGTCTCGCTCGGCAGCAGAAAACCGCCATCTGTCCCGGTCGAGCCGGCGAAGGCCTTCGCCTCGAGATCGCGCAGTGCGCCCTCCTCGCCACGGCGGATATAGGCCTCGAACGCCGCCTTGTGCTCCCCGGCATCGTGGGAAATGCCGTCCTTGCGGCCAAGCGCGGGTCGCGCTTTTTTGAGCGCGAGGTCGTCCATGATCATGCGGTTGTCGTCGAGCGCCTTGTCGATGCGGTCGAGCTTGTCGCGGGTCACGACATCCGACCCCATCTTGCGCTCGATATCGGCAAGCCGCTGGTCGTTGGTTTCGCGGAAGGCTTCGAAGGCCTCCATGAAGTCGTCGAAGGCGGCCGTCACCGTATCCGGCACGGCTTTTACCTGCGGCGCGACGGTCATCGGGGCCGGTGTCGTCATCTGGTCCGTCATGTGGTTTTCCTTTTTCGTAGATACCTGGAGGGTCAGCGTTTGAAGGTTGTGTCAAACAGCGAGCGGGCGGCACGGCGCATCGCGCGCACCAGTTCGGTCTCGCGATCCCGGAAGAAGCGGGCATGCTTGACGTCGGAGACCCGCGCCGAAGGCAGCATCGGGAAGGTCACGACCGAGATTTCCCAGAGATCGGCTTCCAGAATGCGCCGCACGCCACTGCCCGCGCCCTTGCCGGAGCGAACAGTACGAAAGCCGATCGACAACCCGTCCAACGCGCCGGTCTTCATCAGCGAATGCACCTCGCGGGAACGGGCGACGCCGGGTGCGAGGATACCTTCGACATAAAGGCCACGCTCGTCCTCACGGATGGTGCGCCATGCGCCGATCGGCTCGGCCGGATCATGCTGGTAGAGCATGCGGATACCCGCCGCTCCCCGTTCCTCGATCGAGCGGCGGAAAGCGCCGCGTTCGATTACGTCCTTACCGAGATCGACTTCGCCGAAGACGCTGGCATAACCGGAAAAGGTGCCATCGCTGGTGATGCCGCGCAGTTCCAGACTGGCGAATTTGCGCGTGGCGGGACGCGGCCCGCGATAGACGTGCACGAAAAGCTCCTGCGATGTGAAGGGAGAAAACGACGCCGGCGAAGGGCTATCAGGCGCGCGGGCGTGTGCCGTATCGGTCGGCGATGCGCACCAGAACGCCGAGCCCCCACCAGGCGCCCATGCTGGCGGCAGCGGAGCCGGCCACCATGATTTCCCGGCCTGAAAGCGCACCGGCAATATCGAGCTGCTGCACGATCCAAAGGCCGATCGGCCCGCCGAAGATCATGCCGCAGGAAACGCCGGTGACGAAACGGCTCGCCGCCTCGCGTTTGCTTTTCGGCAGCAGATAAACAAGCGATACGCCGGCACCCGCAATGGCGCCGGTAATACGGGCGGCCCAGATACCGGCCTCATTGGCGAATTCAGACATGGGTAATCATTCCCGTTTAGGATGGTGTTATCGGGCCGACGCACCGCGCCGCCCGCCGGCGTTTTCTGCACGCCTGTGATGGGTGATTTTCGAATCTTCGGAATCGCTTGGGCGGAAGACCTCACAAAGAGAGTCCGCTTCTTCAGAAAGTGATTCAACTGAACCCGCCCGTTTCATGGACGTGGTTCCTACCGCTCAGTAACCGACGGCTTCGCGTTTTTCCTCGTCGCTCAAAAAGGATGCCGCGCCGATGCGCGTCCAGAGCGCATCCCGCTCGCCGGCAAGCCCGGCGATCCTGTCGAGATCGGGTTCAAGCCTCAACCCGGCGCCGAAGACCGGTGCCAGCCAGCCGCAGAGCCTTGCCGCCGTGCGATAAACCAGCGGCAGCACGGTGAGGCGATAAAAGGCGCGATTCGCCTCCTGGTAATTGGCATAGGTATTGTCACCGGGAATACCGATCAGCATCGGCGGCACGCCGAGCGAGAGCGCGATATCGCGGGCAGCACCGTTGCGTGCTTCCAGAAAATCCATGTCGCGCGGCGAAAGACCCATGGCCTTCCAGTCCAGCCCGCCTTCCAGAAGCAGCGGCCGGCCGGCATTCATGGCGCCCTGATAGCCCTCCTCCAGCTCGCGCTTCAGCCGATCATATTGCTCGGTGGAGAGATTGCCGCCCTCCTTGGGCTGATAGACCAGCGCACCGGAAGGCCGGGCGGAATTATCGAGCAGGCGCTTGTTCCAATGGCTTGCGGCATTGTGGAGATCGAGCGCCGCACCGGCAGAGGCGAGCGGCGCAAAACCGACCCGGTCGTCCAGCGGATGGAAAAGCTTCAGATGCAGAAGCCCCAGCCCGTCGCGCTCGGCGGCGATGCGCCGCGCGGCACGGCCCTCAGCGCGGTATTCATAAGCCACCGGCCAGCCATCCGGCCCCTCGACGATGCTGACCCGATCGGGCCTCAGGAGATGCAGCTCGCGCAACCGCCCGCCAATCATCAGCGGTTCGATATAGGCGTTTCCGGAGAGCATAAGGTGGCCGTAAAGCGCCTCGAAAAAATCCGGCCCGCCCATATGGGCGCTCGGCTGCGACAGCAATGCCAGCAGCGGATGATCGGCCAGCTCCTCGTCGCCATCATAAATCAGCCAGCTGACGGCGGCGGACGTTTCCGCCACCATGCGGGCGGCGCGGTGGGCGACCGGGTTTTTCATGAAACCCTCGCGGGCCAGAGCGGCATAGGAACGGCCGGACCAGAAGGCGGGCCCGCCCTGCACCGCCACGGCCATGAAGCCCTCGGCCATTTTCCGGCTTTCAGGCACGGCTTTGCCATCCGCCGGGCGCAGCCACGGCAGGGAGAAAGGAAATCGCATGGAATTGTCCTTGTTTTTATTCCGGCTCAGCCTCCCGCCCGGCCCTCTTCCCCGTGTTTCTCACAGGGATCCAGCCAGCCAAAGTCCTTTGGCTGAAAAGAGTCCTCTCGCCGCGCAGACGCGCGTCGACTGGATTCCTGTGACAAGCACAGGAA
Source organism: Agrobacterium fabrum str. C58 (assembly GCF_000092025.1). Taxonomy (NCBI): domain Bacteria; kingdom Pseudomonadati; phylum Pseudomonadota; class Alphaproteobacteria; order Hyphomicrobiales; family Rhizobiaceae; genus Agrobacterium; species Agrobacterium fabrum. The sequence goes on along the minus strand of NC_003062.2, from coordinate 943,544 downwards.
TGAGGGCGGAGGAGGCCTGAGCCCTATGACGGAGGAAGGTTTGCGCCCGTTGTCAGCAGACTAAATGTGCATGCGCGTTACTTCGCAGACGAAACGAGACGTTACCGGATCGGGGCCTTCACCGCCGTATCGCTGTTGAAATCGGCCGCAACACGGGTCTCGCGCAGGGGCTTTACCGTGCGGGTCGAAAGGTCATAGGCCGGATCGGCCTTGTAGGCCGCCAGCGCCGCCTCGTTTTCAAACTCGCCATAGACGATGAAATCGACCGAGTTGCCCCATTGATCCTTCTTGACGTTCTCGCCGATTTCCAGCTTCAGCGCATGCGGTATGGCGGTGAGGCCGGAAAGCCCCTTGCGCACGGCGTCGCGGTTTTCCTCGGGAACGGTGAAAAAGACGATATGGCGGATCACGGTGTCACCTGTCATGCAAAGTTCAAGAGCGGCCTCAGCGGCACGGTGTAACGGGTTATCATCTGGCCGACGCCGGTTCAATCCGCGCCGTGACAATCGGCGCCATAACAAGGGCGCGATGAAATGCCCGTCCGTAGCTGCCTATGAGCCGCGCCCGGTCGCTGCCATTGATGATGGCGCGGGCGCCATCCCAATCCTCGTCTTCGCCACTGAAGAAATCGGCAAGGCTGCGGCCGGTGAAGCTGCCGGCCACCATGCCGTGAATCAGGATCGCCGTTGCCACTTCCGCCTCCATGGCCCGCTCCGGGCGCTTCACCAGGTCGATGCCGGTCAGCGCCGACATGGCTTCGTAGTTGCGGCGATGGGTCAGTTGCACGAAACCGCGCCCCAGCCAGCTTTTTCCTTCGGCATCGAGCCGCCAATAGGGTTTGCGCACCATGGGCAGCCTGCCCGCCGCAAAGGCGCGGTCGAGTCTCACGATCGCTTCGGCATCGCTTGCCGCCAATGTCTCGCGCACCGGCTGCATTGTCGCCGCCGTCTCGTGAAAGGCCGTCGCCAGCATATAGGCCAGCCAGCGCGGATCGCCGCCCGGCAGCGCCTTTTCGAAACCGGCAAGCACCGTTTTCGTGCCGGCAAGCTGGGCGGCGCGCAGGCGGCCCCCGAAAATAGAAATTCGCACCGACGCGAAGAATCGCGCCTCGTCATAGGCCATGGAAGGCTCCTGAAAGTGACGGGCGGCAAAGCGCCCGGTTTTCCACATGACAGCCGTCAGGACTAAATCGATTTGAAAAAACCTTAATCGATTTTAATCCGCCGCCCGGGGTTTTGGGGTAAAAAATTCCTTGAATTCCGGAACCTTAGCGCGCTAACTCCATTCACCGCGCAGTTCAGCTGCGTTAACCAATCAAGGAGGAATGCCACCATGACAGCGACAATCCCCCAGACCGTTTATGACCGCCTCGAAAACGAGTGGCGCCAGATGCGCGAAACCGGTTCTCAGCCGAAACCCGCGCAGTCTCCGAAGAAGTAAGGCCCACCGGATGCCCGCTTTTGGGCGGATGCGGTGCCGAAGATTTCTTCTCCCCGCCGGGGAGAAGAAACATGCGGCACCCGCTTGTTTGCGGTTCGATAGCCCTGCTCGCAGGCCCGAAATCACCAGCTCACATCCCCCGCACCCTCGGCTCATTCACCACCATCGTCGTCAGTGCCGTGATCGCCCAGACGAGCGCGTCCAGCCTGTCTGGCGAACGCCCGGATGACAGGCCATCGGGCCCGAAATCCGTCATCTGGTCCTCCAGCTTTTCAAATCTCCCCGAATGGCGCACCCGGCCCTGCTCGTAGAGTGCCGCGACGGGCTCGGCGCGGGTGAATTTGCCGCGGCTGGCGCGCACCAGCGTCAGTGGCAGGTTGGCATCTATGCTCTGCAGCATGGCCCGCACCATTTCGCCACCCTGGTTGACCTCGGCCACCACCCGGTCCGCCTCGTGGCGGCGGAAGGCGGCGACCACGGCGCGCGCCCAGCCCGCTGGTGTTTCACCCTCCACCGAACAATCCGCCAGCACCACAAGCCGCCCGGACATGCCAAGCCCCGCCACAACGATGCCGCAGCAGGAATTCTCTCCCACACCGGCAGGCGGATCGACTGCCACCACGATGCGCGATAACGGCTCATGCGCCGCCTCGATGATCGCTTCCAAATCGGCGCGTTTCCACAGCGCGCCTTCGCGCTCATCGATCAACTCGCCGCCGATTTCCTGACGGCCGAGCCGCGTGCCGCCGTACCGCTCCTGCATGGCCTTCAGGAAACCGGGCGACAGGTTCTGCGCATTCATCGCCGTCGGCATCCGCGCCACCCGGCTTGTCGGATCAGAAAGCAACGCCTTCAGCAGCGGGATGGGCCGCGGCGTGGTGGTCACCAGTTGCCGTGGCATCTCGCCCAGGCGAAGGCCAAATTGCAGCATGTCCCAGGTTTCCTGCGGATATTTCCATTTGCCCAGCTCATCCGACCAGGCCAAGTGAAATTGCGGGCCGCGCAGGCTTTCCGGGTCCTCCGAGGAAAATACCTGCGCCATCGCGCCATTCGGCCAGAGGAGCCGGCGGCGCGACACTTCGAAGGCGGGACGATGGCGGCGGGCAATGCGGCAGATGCCGGAAATGCCGTCGATCATCACCTCGCGGGCATCGCCCAGTGTTTCAGCCACCAGCGCGATGCGCAGATCCGACTGTTTGCCGGCGGAAGCAACGGCGTGCACCCATTCGGCCCCGGCGCGGGTCTTGCCGGAACCACGTCCGCCGATCAGCAGCCATGTCCGCCACTCACCCTCCGGCGCCTGCTGCGGCAGGTTGCCGATGAAACGCCAGTCGCGCAGGAGGTTGAAGACCTGTCCCTGCAAGCGGGTTTCAGTCAAAAATTCCGCCATGCCTCAGCCAGACCCGACGGAAGTGCCCAACGCAGCGATCGCCTCCAGCCTCTCTCGGCATTTCTGCTCGGCCAAATCGTCGATGCGTCCAAGGAAATGCGCCACCGCCGCCTCGTAGTCCTCGGTCTCGGTTTCATCCTCGGCCATAAGCGCCTGCCGTTCCTGCGCCAACACCCGTTGCAGGGCATCGATCCGTTCCAGCGTGCGGACGATGAGCGACAGCTGATCCGTTGCGATTTTCACATCGGCGCGCGCCTGCTTGGCCTGCGCATCATCGGCATCGGGCAAAAGCCCCGCCTCGCCCGCCTCCCGCATATTGCGGTACATCGAGAATTGCTGGCGCATCTCCTCTGTCAGCTCATTCAGCAATTGTCGCAGATTGCCATTACGCGCCGCATCCTCGGCGGCCAGCCTGTCGGCCCGCGATTTTATTTCGGGGGCGGCTTCCGGCATGTCATCGTCGGCATAAGCGGGCGTCTCCGGCCAGGCTCCGTAGAGCGCCGGGTCGTAAGTGTGGGAACTTGTCATGGGATTGGCCTGGGAGTGATTATATCGAGAGACACAAGGCAGCTTTGCCCGCAAATCTCCGACCGTACCCAAACACTACCAAACCACCGTCACGCTGTAAAGGATTATTTTCCTATAATTGTGATTTTTATCCTAATGACAGCATTTGCACCCTTCCCCGCACCATACTACACTTGCGCCGCAAGCGGTGGACAGAAGGGGCAAGTCAAGTTGGTGAAACAATGGGTTGAGCGGTTGTTTGCGGGTCTTTCGGCAACCGGCATCGTCTTCGGCACGGTACTCTTCTGCGCTTCTCTCACACCCTCGCTTCTGCCGCGTACATGGCTGATGCAAGGCGTTTTGTGCGGTTTTTCCTTCGCCATCGGTTACATGATCGGCGTTGCCCTGCATGCCATCTGGGCCTATCTGGAGCTGCCCGAGCCCTCGCGCCACAATGTCCGCGGCGTCCGGTTTCTCATCGCCCTTGCCGCCGCCATCACGGCGATTGCCTTCCTGTGGCAGGCGAAGGACTGGCAGAATTCGATTCGCGTTCTGATGGAGCTTGATCCGCTGCCCAGCGCCCACCCCACCAAGACCGGCGGCCTTGCCGTGCTGGTCGCGGCCCTGCTCATCGGCGCTGGTCGGCTTTTCCAGCTGATCCGCCGGTTCTTTGCCGCCCGCAGCCGTCACTTCCTGCCGCGCCGACTGGCCAATGTTCTCGGCATCGCCGCCGCCATCGTGCTGTCATGGATGCTGCTCAACGGGCTGATCTTCGATATCGGCCTGAAGTTTGCCGATTCCTCGCTGAAACAGGTGGATTCGCTGATCGAGCCTGACGTGCCGCGCCCGGCCGATCCGCTGAAAACCGGCAGCAGCGCCTCGTTGATGACATGGGAATCGCTTGGCCGCCGCGGGCGGGAATTCGTCGCGGAAGGCCCCGCCGGCACGCAGATTTCCGCCTTCACCCATCGCCCGGCCAAGGAGCCGCTCCGGGTCTATGCGGGCCTGAATTCCGCCGCCACACCCGAAGAGCGGGCGGCGCTGGCGCTTCAGGAGTTGAAGCGGGTCGGCGGTTTCGAGCGCAAGGTTCTGCTCGTCGTCATCCCCACCGGCACCGGCTGGATCGATCCGGAAGCGCTGGATACGGTGGAATATCTGCATGATGGCGATATCGCCAGCGTCGCCGTGCAATATTCCTATCTCTCCAGCTGGATCGCGCTGCTGACCGAACCGGATTACGGCGTCGAGACGGCGCGCGCCCTGTTCGAAGCCGTTTATGGCTATTGGACCACCTTGCCGAAGGAGACACGGCCGAAGCTCTACCTGCATGGCCTCAGCCTCGGTTCGCTCAATTCGCAGAAATCATCCGATCTCTATGATGTGCTGTCCGACCCGTTCCAGGGCGCCTTGTGGAGCGGCCCGCCCTTTTCCAGCCCCACCTGGCGCATGGCCACAAATGGCCGGGTGGAGGGCACGCCGGAATGGCTGCCGCGTTTCCGCGATTCCTCCGTCATCCGCTTTGCCAACCAATATACGACAGCCCATATGCCCGGTGTGGACTGGGGTCCGATGCGGATCGTCTATCTGCAATATGCCAGCGACCCCATCACCTTCTTCGAAGCCGCTTCGCTTTACCGGCGGCCGCAATGGATGGTGCATCATGGTCCCGACGTTTCCACGTCCTTCCGCTGGTTCCCGGTGGTCACCCTGCTGCAGCTCGGGCTCGATGTTGCCGCCGCGACCACGGCGCCAATGGGTTATGGCCATGTCTATGCGCCGGAGCATTATATCGACGCATGGATGGAGGTGACCCAGCCACAGGGCTGGAATGCCGAGGATATCCAGCGGTTGAAGATGCTCTTCAAGGCCCGCCGCGGCTCCACCGATCCGGCGTAAGCGCAGCGGGCCCGCTTTGAGCCTCAGCCCTTCAAGCGGTCCAGATTGTCGGCAATATAGGTTTCCAGCGAACGCGGAGCATGGCCGGTCAGCGTTTCCGCGTCGCCGGTCACCACGGCCGTCCAGCCTTCACGCACGGGATAGAAGATCGAGGCGAGGAAGGATGCGTAGTCCTGCGGCACGCCGGCACCGGTGAGGATGCCGATGAAGACGTCGTCCGAAACGGCGCTATAGGACACCGGCTTGCCGATCGCCTGTGAGATCAGCGCAGCCGCCTCGGCGTAACCAAACGCCTGCGGGCCCGTTAGGTTGAAAGCCTTGCCATTAAAGGCGTCGGAGGTAAGCGCCGCGGCGGCACTGTCGGCGATATCACGCACATCGATAAAGCTCGACTTGCCCTCGCCGCCGGGAACGGCGATCTGACCGTGCTCGATGCCGGCCTTCCAGTAGCTGTGGAAATTATCCGCGAACCAGTTGGGGCGCAGGATGACGTAAGGCGTGCCTGACGCGATGATCTTCAGTTCGATCTGGCGATAGGGAATGGAATCGTCGGCGTCGACACCGAGAACGCTGAGGAAGACGATCTTCACCTTGCGGCGTGCGGCCTCCTCGACGACCGGCGTCAGTGCATCGATGGTATCCAGACGCCCGCCGGCCAGCATGAGGAACAGGCGATCAACGCCGTCAAATGCATCCGCGAAAGTGGCGTGGTCGGTATAATCGAAGCGCACGCCTTCCGCGCCATTGGTCGGCTTACCGCTGCGCGACGCCGCCTTCACGCTTTCGCCCCTTGCAACCAGCGCTTTAACCAGCGGTGTGCCGATGGTGCCTGTCGAACCGATCACGAGTATCTTGCCTGTCATCTCAAATATCCTTAGTATCTAATGGAAACCATGTTTCGAAAACACAGATACTGCGTTGGAGAAATCATGAAAAGAGAGCACTTTTCGGTTATCTGGTTTCCTCGTGGAAACCGGATTTCTCCCGAAAGATGCCGCTGAAAGCACGGAACAAACCGATGGAACACATCTATGACGTCTATGAGGATCGCTGCCCCACCCGCATGGTGCTGGACAGGATCGCCGACAAATGGGCGCTACTGATACTCGACAAATTGCGGGTGGATGCGGTGCGCTTCAACCTGCTGCGGCGGGAGATTAAGGGCATTTCGCAGAAGGTGCTGTCGCAGACGCTGAAGAAGCTCGAGCGCGACGGCCTGATTTCACGGCAGGCCTTTCCGACCGTGCCGGTGACGGTCGAATATTCGCTGACGCCGCTGGGGCGGACGCTGACCGAAACGGTGGCGGCACTCGCCCATTGGGCGGAAGGCAATATCGAGGCGGTGATGGCGGCGCAGAGGGCTTATGATGAGAGGGTAGCGGCTTAGCCCGTGACAGCCCCTATACTCCCCGTAATCGCTATCGCGAAATCCGCGTGGACAGAATGATCGACGACAGCGTGCGCTCCACGCCATCAAGTGCGCCGATCCTGTCGATCAGCCGATCGAGATCGAGGATCGAGGGGGCGGCGAGAATGGCGATGAGATCGAAGGTGCCGCTGACCGAATGCAGCGTCGTCACCTCTTTTATGGCGGTGAGCGCCGCCGTCACCGCCGGCAGTGCCTTCGGCCCGATGGTGATCAGCACATGGGCGCGCACCAGCCCGGAAAGATAACTTTCCGACAGCCGCAAGCCGTAACCGGCAATCACACCATCGGCCTCCAGCCGCTCGATTCGCGCCTGCACGGTGGTACGGGAAAGCCCGAGTTTGCGCGCCAGTTCCGCCACCGGCATGCGGGCGTTTTCGGAAAGCAGGGCGAGCAGCGCCCGGTCCTTGTCGGCGATTGCCATAGTGTTCAATCCTGTCGTCTTATCGTCTAATAATAGACTTCAATATGCACATAGTGAAGCTTCGAATCGCAGCAGAACCGCAATATGATTGTGCCCTATGAATTTTTCTGCGGGGAACAAAAATATGAAAAACATCGTCGTCATCGGCGCAGGCAACATCGGTTCAGCCATTGCCTGGATGCTGGCCGCAACGGGCGATTATCGCATCACCGTCGCCGACCGTTCGGCAGATCAGCTGGCGAATGTGCCGGCTCATGAGCGCGTCGATACCGAGATCGTCGATATCGCCGACCGCCCGGCGCTGGAAGCACTGCTGAAGGGCAAATTCGCCGTGCTCTCCGCCGCCCCCTTCCATCTGACGGCGGGCATCGCCGAAGCGGCCGTCGCCGTCGGCACCCATTATCTCGATCTGACCGAAGACGTGGAATCCACCCGCAAGGTCAAGGCCTTGGCGGAAACGGCCGAAAGCGCGCTCATCCCGCAATGCGGCCTTGCGCCCGGCTTCATTTCCATCGTCGCCGCCGATCTCGCCGCCCGCTTCGATAAGCTCGACAGCGTGCGCATGCGCGTCGGCGCGCTGCCGCAATATCCATCCAACGCGCTCAACTACAATCTCACCTGGAGCACGGACGGGCTGATCAACGAATATATCGAGCCCTGCGAAGCCATCGTCGAAGGTCGTCTCACCGCCGTTCCGGCGCTGGAAGAGCGTGAGGAATTCTCGCTCGACGGCGTTACTTACGAGGCCTTCAACACCTCGGGCGGGCTTGGCACCTTATGCGCCACGCTGGAGGGCAAGGTGCGGACGATGAATTACCGCACCATCCGTTATCCCGGCCATGTGGCGATCATGAAGGCGCTGTTGAACGATCTCAACCTGCGCAACCGCCGCGATGTGCTGAAGGACCTGTTCGAAAATGCCCTGCCCGGCACCATGCAGGATGTGGTCATCGTCTTCGTCACCGTCTGCGGCACCCGCAACGGCCGTTTCCTGCAGGAAACCTATGCCAACAAAGTGTATGCCGGCCCGGTTTCCGGCCGGATGATGAGCGCCATCCAGATCACCACCGCCGCCGGCATCTGCACGGTTCTCGACCTTCTGGCCGAGGGCTCTTTGCCGCAGAAGGGTTTCGTGCGGCAAGAGGAAGTGGCGCTACCGAAGTTCCTCGAGAACCGGTTCGGCCGGTATTATGGCGCGCATGAGCCGCTGGCCCGGGTGGGGTGATTTAGACCGCCTTCAGTTTCCTCCGTCATACCGGCCTCGAGCCGGTATCCACCCAGCCCAAGCCCTTGGGCTGGAGAGAGTGCTCTCGCCGCGCGGACGCGCGTCGGCTGGATGCCGGATAAGGTCCGGCAAGACGGCCCGGGCGGATGCTCAAGTCCCGCAAAACGTCCTGAACACCCGCTCATGGCTCATCGGCGGCTGCATATAGACGAAATTGTCCGGCCGTTCCTCGAAGGGCGTTGCGATGGCCGTCAGCATGGCGTGGAAGGGCTCGAAATCGCCATCCTCCACCGCCGCCTCGATCAGTTCTTCGATGCGGTGGTTGCGCGGAATGATGGCCGGATTGATCGACAGCATCGCGGCTGACCTCTCGGAGTCGGAAATACCTTCCCTTCCAGCCCGTTCCCGCCAGCGGGTCAGAAACGCGTCCGCCCCGGCAATATCGATGAACATGCCGCGGAACGGCTCGGCATCGCCATTGGCCGCATGGGAAAGACGCCGGAAGGTCAGTGTAAAATCGGCTTCCGATGCCTGCATCAGTGAAAGAAGCGACTGGATCAGATCCATGTCGCCCTCCTCCTCGGTGGTCAGGCCGAGCTTTTCGCGCATGCCAGTGAGCCAGCGTTGGGGAAAGGCGGCGGCGAAATCGGCCAGTACGGCGTTGGCGAGTTCGGCTGCTTTCTCCACCTCAGGATCGAGCAGCGGCAGCAGGCATTCCGCCAACCTCGCTATGTTCCATTGCGCAATGCCGGGCTGGTTGTTGTAGGCGTAACGGCCCTGCGCATCGATGGAGGAAAACACCTTGTTCGGATGGTATTCATCGAGAAAGGCGCAGGGGCCGAAATCGATGGTCTCGCCGGAAACCGCCATATTGTCGGTGTTCATCACGCCGTGGATAAAACCCACCATCATCCAGCGGGCGATAAGCGCGCACTGCCTTTCAGCAATGCCACGAAGCAAAGCGAGATAGGGATTTTCGGTGTTTTTCGCGTCTGGATAGTGGCGGTCGATGACATAGTCCGCGAGGCTCCTGATTGCCTCGTCATCTTCGCGCGCGGCGAAGAACTGGAAGGTGCCGACACGGATATGGCTTGCCGCGACACGGGTGAAGACACCGCCCGGCAGGCCTACTTCACGCTGCACCCTGTCGCCGCTAAGGACGGCCGCCAGCGCCCTTGTGGCGGGTATGCCGAGCGCAAACATGGCTTCCGAAACGATATATTCGCGCAGCACCGGGCCGAGCGCTGCGCGCCCGTCTCCCCGGCGCGAAAACGGCGTGGGGCCGGAACCCTTGAGCTGGATATCCCGCCTTCTGCCGTTTACGTCGATTACTTCGCCGAGAAGAATGGCGCGGCCATCGCCAAGCTGCGGCACGAAACCACCGAACTGGTGGCCCGCATAGGCCATGGCCAGCGGCTCGGCCCCCTGAGGCACGACATTGCCGGAAAAGATCGCCGCCAGCCTGTCATCGTCGAGGTCCGCAACGTCAAGAAGAAGCTCCTCCGCCAGCGTACGATTAAAGGCGATGAGGCGCGGCGCCTTCACCGGCGTGGGCAGCACGGCGGCGCTGAACCGCTCCGGCAGGTGGGCATAGGAATTGTCGAATTTCATCACGGGTAAACTCCCTGCTTTTGCCTGATATGGCGGTTTTTACGTCCAGTTGCGAGAGGTGTCAGCGGTAAATACGAAACGGCGATGCGGGAGCATGGCGGCGGTTGAACTTTCTTTCGTCCCATTCGTTGCGTTCTCTGAGCCAGAATTGCCGCAACGAAAGGAACGGGAATGACCGTCGTTGAAGCCGTAACTGCAGAACCGGAAAGCGCCATCCGCACCCTTCACACCGACCTGCCGGTCAACGCCACCTTCCATGTGTGGCTGAAGGCGAAAAAAGACGCCGAAGCCGGCGCTGTCTCTTTCTCCAACCAGAACGGAAAATTCGCCGAAGTTTCAAGCGTCAATACCGAAGAGTTCAGTTTTCGAATCTATCAGGTCTTTGGCGGCGGCCATGTGGAGCTGAGCTACGACACGGTGACCACGGCGGTTTCCGTCATCTACTGGTTCACCGCTTCGGATGTGCTGGAAACCGGCATCACCGTCGTCCATACCAAGCCGGACAATGCCGCACCTGAGCTACCGGGAAGCTATCATTTCCGCCCGCCCTTCGGCTGGATGAACGACCCGAACGGCTTTGGCCGCTTCGAGGGCAGGCCACATCTGTTCTATCAGCATTATTCGCACGGGCTGCGCTGGAACACCATGCATTGGGGCCATGCGGTCTCCTCGGATTATCTGCGCTGGCGGCATCTACCGATCTTCCTTTTCCCCTCCGAGGACCTGACGACGCGGCCGGACAAACGCGGCGGCGCCTATTCCGGCTCGACCATTCCGCTGGTGGAAGGCTCAGGCATCCGGGTCTTTTTCACCGAGCAGGTGCAGGACCGTATTCCCGAGCAGCAGATCCAGCTTACCGCCACCTCGTCTGATCTCATCATGGCCGGGCAGGCAGACGTCATTCTCGCCCACCGCCCGGATGGGCAGGGGCTGACGCCTGACTTCCGCGACCCTTACGTGTTTCGTGGCCCCGATGGCTTGTGGAAAATGCTGCTCGGCAGCCAGAGCGATGGCGGCGGCGTGATCCTGCTTTACGAGACGCTGGACCCCACGGCCGCCTCCGGCTGGACCTATGTGGGCAAGCTGTGGGTGGAGACACGTTACAAGACCACGGCCATCGAATGCCCCTGCCTGCTGCCCCTCGATGGCCCCGCCAATGCCCGTTCCACAAGGTGGGTGCTGATCTACGGGCTGATGCATTCGGAAGACCCGGAGACCGGCCGCAAGAACCTGACCATGGCCGATGTCGGCTGGTTTGACGGCAAGGTCTTCACCAAGGAATTTGGTCAGGAGCTGGATTTCGGCACCGATAATTACGCCTTTCAGGCCTTTCTGGATGGCGACAGCATTATCGGCATCGGCTGGCTGGCAAACTGGGCGGATGCCAATCCGGAAATCGATTTCCCCACCTCCATGACCCTGCCGCGCCGAATTCACTACGCGAACGGCGAACTTCTGACCCCGCCGATCGGCGCGGCGGAAAGCCTGCGCAGCCATATTCTCGACCGCACGCGGCTGGCGGCCGGTGAGCGCGTCACCTTCATCAACGGCGCGGTGGAAATATTGATCGAACTTGCCTCGTCAGACGCGGCCTTCGAGCTGGCGCTCGATCATCCGACCGTCACGCTCGGTCTCGTCTCCGACGAGACGGGCCTGTGGATCCGCCATGAGGACGGGCGCGACGGTGCTTCGCCGCACTACATTGCCAAGGGCGCGCGCGCATCCCGCATCCGCATTTTCCTCGACTACGGCTCCATCGAGGTCTTTGCAAATCGCGGCCGTTATGTCGGTACCAAGCGCATCGAAGGTTTCGAACCGGTGCGTTCGGCGCTGCTCCGCGCCGACCCCGGTGCGGTGGTGCATGCCACCAGTTGGGCACTGAAACCGTGAGGAACCTTTTGGCGGACTGGGCGGTTGATAGACCGAAACCGCCCAATCCACTGATAAGGAGAAACGGCATGACCAAAATCCGCGATACCAGCGACCCGATCCTGTTTCCGACCGAAGCCAATGAAAACAAGGCGGAGAAGAAACGCGCCGGCAAGGGCGTCGTCATCATCATCGGCGCGGTCGCGATCATGGCCTTCGTCGTTTATCTGGCGGCGATCACCATCGCCACTACTCAGTCCTGACCGGGTGGGCGAGCGGCGATTCGTTTGATTTTTCGCATTTATGGACGGAAAGCCGGGTTCACTTTTTCTGGAAATGCTCTACCGGCGCTCGCCCCGCAGGCCCCTCGCCGTCATGATCGCCAGCAGCGACACAACCACACCCAGCCCATAAAGATAAAGCATCGGCGTCGTCACATCAGCACGATCGATCTGCACGACGAGATCGGTCGCGGCGGCGACAGTGCCGCTGGCACCCGCACCGGCCGCCGAACCCAGCGTCGCGACCGTGGGCAGCAATGCGCCAGTCATCTTGCGCTCCTCTTCAGGTGCCGCCTCCATGGCAGCCTGGCTGATGCCGGCCCAGGACATGCCGAAGGCAGAGCCGATCAACGTCTGCCCGAGCAGCATCTCTCCCCAGTTGCCCGTCGCAAGCCCGAGCCCCAACAGGACGCAGCCCGGCACCATCTGGTAGGGGCCGTAATGCAGGCAGATTTCCCGCAGGCGGTTTGAGCGCAGGCTGCCGATCAGCATCGCCACGAAGCTCCAGGCGAGCGGCATGGTGACGACGATGAAACCGGCAAAAGTCGGTTCATGCTGCCAGAGATTGATGGCCACATAAGCGAGGTAGACGCTGCCCAGCGCATGGGCATAGGACATCAGGAACAGCACCCAGAAGCCGCTGCCGAGCACCGTTTTCAGCCGGAAGGAATCCCTGGGGAACAGGCCGGAGGAAGGCTGGATGCCTGCCCGCAGGGAAGCCCACAGCAAGGCAGCGCCCGCCAGCAGGGAGATCGCCCGCAGGCTCGCATCCTCAAAGGCGGAAGGCGCGGAAAAGGCCAATGCGCCAACAAGGCAGAGCAGCAGCGGCACCAGCGGCCTGCGCGTGGCCACCACCGGCCGCTCGGCGGAGACGGCAACCACCGTATAGACCACGAGCACGATGATCAGCGGTGCCGAGAGCAGGAAGGTGGCGCGCCAGGAAATGTGCTGGGTGGCAAAACCGCCAGTCAGCGGACCGATGAAGGAGGCCACCGCCCAGATCGCCGCCTCGATGGCAAAGACCTTGGGCAACAAACCGGAGCGGAACCCGGCGGGAATGAGACTATAGCACACCGCCACGATCAGCCCGTCCGCCACCCCCTGCAACGCCCGGCCGACGACGACCCATAAAAAATCGCCGGCGATTGCCGAAAGTACCGAGCCGAAGGAAAAGATGAGGCAGCACAGAAGCAGGATAGCGCGAGCGCCGAAACGTTCGCGAAACAGCACCGCGGTGACGCCGCCCGCCACGGAGCCGACGAAATAGAGACTATAGGCCCAGCTATAAAAACCCGCGCCGCCGATGTCGTTGACGGCGACGGGCAAGGCCGTGACGACAGCAAACTGATTAAAGGCGTGCAGACCTATACCGGAGGAGATGACGGTCAGAAGCGAGAGGTTAGCCCCGCTCAGCAATTCGCCCCAGCCGTTTTTCTCCACCATTTCCATACTCGACAAAGCCGTATCCTTTCCATTTTTGCGACACGGCGGGCAAACTAGAACCTCAAGCGCCATTGAGGTCAAGCGGGCTTTTTTATCCGATGCGAAATCAGGGAATTGACCGGCGGCAGGAACCCACCTGCCCCGCCGGTCGTTTGCCGAGTGAACCGCTAGAAAGGATACCGTCATGGACCGCAATAAGATCATGCCTCACAGTGAAGACGCCATGGACGAGGATTTGCTCGATCTCGACGTCGACGCCCTTCCCGCCAAGGGAGAGATTCCACAATCGATCGAACAGGAAATTGAGGAAGAAGAGGCCGAAACAGAGGACGACCCCTATCAGGAAAGCGACGAGGCCCTGCCCGACGACGCCGAGGAACGGGTGATAGACCGCAATCCTTCGCGTGAAGGCGGAGCGTTTGACGAGGTTTAAACCTCGCTCAAGCTGGATCGATCATGCTGATGACGCGCCCGGCGATTTCATCGATCGTCGCATCATCGAGGGTTTCGATATATTTCGCTTTCTTCTGGGCAACCCGGGCGACGATATCCATGCTTCTCACCTGATTGCACAAAGCGACGCCCGTTGTCTTGTGGCCGGATATATTTACGGCAAGCCCTGCCTTGCGCGTAAACATGCCGCCGGTGGTCACCGGGACGACGAGACAGAGTCCGACCGCGTTAATTTCTCTGGGCGTGATGACGACACAGCGATGTTCGTCCTTGATTTCGCTGCCTACGACAGGGTTTAGATCAACCAGATAAACGTCGCCGCGCTTGGGGATCTGGTTGCGGACCATCACAACGCTTCTTTGCCGACAGGAGGCGCTGTGTCCCACGCCCGCTCCCTGGCGTTTAGAGCTGCCACTTCCTCTGCACCATCCAGTAATTCGGCCAGCGTGAAGCGTTTCTTTTCCAGTCGAACCGGGCTTGCCACCAGAGCGCCATTATCGACCTCGAGCGTCAGTTGCTCACCGATTTCCAGCCCCAGCATCTTCAAAAGAGCGGGCGGGATCGTCATCACCGCCGCGCCGCCCTGGCGTCTTATTTTCGTGGTCACGGTCATCCGTCTGCGCTCCTGCATTGTGCAACATATGTAGCACATTTTCACATTTGCGCAAACAGAAGCCGCATTTCAGCCCGCCCGTTCGGGCGAATAACCGGCTTCGCGGATAGCCTCCTCCGCGGTTGAGGCGTCGCCCGTCACGGTCAGCTTATGGGCATCGAGATCGATGGCCACTGACGCACCAGGAAGTACATCCGCAAGTGCGCCGCGCAGGGTCTTTTCGCAATGGCCGCAGGTCATATCAGGGATGTGGAAGGTGGTTGCACTCATGGTTTTCTCCTTTTGAACGGCACGATATTTGTGCGCCGGCTGATATTGCAGTTCAGTGGGTTCTCGCGGGCTTGCCGTCTGTCTTGTCGGCGCCCGCGAGATCGTCGAGGATGGGGCAGTCGGGTCGGTGGTCGCCACCGCAGCAATGGGCGAGATGGGAGAGCGTCTTCACCATGCTCTTCATCTCGGCGATCTTCTGCTCGAGATCGGCGATATGGACGAGCGCGATCTCCTTCACCGCCGAACTCTCGCGGCTCTTGTCCTGCCAGAGTTTCAGCAAAGTCTCGGTTTCTTCCAGCGAGAAACCGAGCGTACGCGCCCGCTTGATGAAGCGCAGATTGTGCACATCCTGCTCGCCATAGACCCGGTAATTATTGCCGGTGCGGGCGGCGGGGGTGATGAGGCCGATCTGCTCGTAATAACGGATCATCTTGGCGGAAACGCCCGATGCCTCCGATGCCTGGCCGATGTTCACGACGTCACCTCCCTGTGCACAACCTTTGCCCGTTTCAACCGCAGCGCATTGGCAAGGACGAAGACGCTGGACAGCGCCATCGCACCCGCGCCGATCATCGGCGACAGCGTGATGCCGAAGGCGGGATAAAGCACACCCGCCGCAACCGGTATCAGCGCCACGTTATAACCAAAGGCCCAGAACAGGTTTTCCTTGATGTTGCGCATGGTCGCCCGGCTCATCTCGATGGCATTGACTGCGCCTAGAAGATCGCCGCCGACCAGCACCACATCGGCGCTTTCGATGGCGACATCCGTGCCGGTGCCGACGGCGATGCCGATATCGGCCTCGGCGAGCGCCGGTGCGTCATTGATGCCGTCACCCACGAAGGCCAGCACCTTGCCGCCGGCGCGCATTTCGTGGATCGCCTTCACCTTGCCCTCGGGCAAGACTTCCGCCACGACGCGGGAAATGCCGACCTGCCGGGCAATGGCGTTCGCCGTGCGTTCATTGTCGCCCGTCACCATCGCCACTTCGATGCCCATCGCCTGCAACGCCTTGATGGCGGTGACGCTCGAGGGTTTCAACGGATCGGCGACGGCGATCGCAGCCGCCAACCTGCCGTCGATGGCGGCATAAAGCGGTGTCTTGCCCTCGTCGCCCAGCCTTGCGGCGGCTTCAGCGAAGATATCGACGGAATGGCCGAGTTTCGCCATGTAGCGATCCGCGCCGACTTCGACCTTGCGGCCATTGACGGTGGCCGCGATGCCGTAGCCCGTCACGCTTTCGAAGTTCTCGACAGTGGTAGGCGCGAGTCCTGCAGGAGTCGCCACATTCTTTTCTTCCGCAGCCCGGACGATGGCTTCGGCTATCGGGTGTTCCGAGCGGCCCTCAACAGCGGCAACCAGCGCCAGAACTTCGTTATCGGCAAATCCTTCCGCAACCACCAGATCGGTCAGTTCCGGGCGGCCCTTGGTCACCGTGCCGGTCTTGTCGACCACCACGATCTGCGCCGAGCGCAGTTCCTGCAGGGCTTGCCCCTTGCGAAACAGTACGCCCAGCTCCGCCGCCCTTCCGGTGCCGACCATGATGGATGTCGGCGTGGCGAGACCCATGGCGCAGGGGCAGGCGATGATGAGTACCGCGACAGCATTGACCAGCGCGAATGTATAGGCGGGCTCAGGACCGAAGATCGCCCAGACGATGAAGGTAAGCACCGCAATGGCGATGACGACGGGCACGAACAGGGCGGTAACACGGTCCACCAGCAGCTGGATCGGCAGCTTGGAGCCCTGAGCCTCCTCCACCATGCGGATGATCTGCGACAGCATGGTATCGGCGCCGACCTTGGTCGCCTTGAACTTGAAGGCGCCGGTCTTGTTGATGGTGCCGCCGACAACAGTTGCGCCGACCGTCTTTTCCACCGGCACTGGTTCACCCGAAATCATCGATTCATCGACATACGACGAGCCTTCGACGACTTCACCATCCACTGCCAGCCTTTCGCCGGGACGGATGACGATGATATCGCCGGCCACCAGATCATCGGGAGAAATATCGATGGTGGCACCGTCGCGCTCCACCCGGGCAGTCTTCGCCTGCAGGCTCATCAGCTTGCGGATGGCGTCTCCCGTGCGGCCGCTGGCGCGTGCTTCGAGAAGCCGCCCGGTGAGGATCAGCGTCACGATGACGGTTGCCGCTTCATAATAGACGAACTGCGCCTCTGCCGGCAGCAGATCGGGTGCGAAGGTCGCCACGACGGAGTAGAGATAGGCCGCTGTGACACCCAGCGCCACCAGCGAGTTCATTTCCGGCGCGCCGCGTAGCAAAGCGGGAAAACCGGCCTTGAGGAAGCGCAGTCCCGGTCCGAAAATCACCGCCGTCGCCAGCACGAAATAGATGTAATAGAGGTTCTGTGTCTCGATGATGCCCATCAGCCAGTGATGCATCGGCTCATAAATATGGCCGCCCATTTCCAACACGAAAAGCGGCGCGGTCAGGATCGCGGCAATCGTCAGGTCGCGTTTCAGCGCGCCCTCCTCGCCGGCATGTTGCATATGGTCATGGCCGCCGCTTTCACCGGCCGCCGTCATCTGGCTGTGGCCCTGATGGTGTGCATGGTGCTGGCCGTGATCGTGATGGGCGGAATGTCCGTGCGGTTTCGGTGTCTTCAACGCAAAGCCGGCAAGCTTCGCCGTTTCCACCAGCGCATCCCGCTCCCGCCGGCCGCCGATGGTTTCCACCGCGACCTTGCCGGCGGCAGCATCAACCTTCACGTTGACTGTGGTCGCGACGGCGTTCAGAACGGCCTTCAGTCGCTCGGCCTCTGCCTCGCCGTGCAGGCCGTCGACCGCAAATTCCTGCCGCTCCGGCGCGATATCGTAACCGACCTTCTTGATGGCCGCGCCGAGCGTCCTGGCTGAGAATCCTTCGGCCGGCTCGACGGTAAGCTTCTTCGTGGCGAAGTTCACCGAGCTCGAAGCGACACCCGGTACCTTGGCCGCGGCGGTTTCCACACGCCGCACGCAGGAGGCGCAGGTCATGCCTTCCACGGGCACGGAAACCGGTTGATTTGGATGGGCGTGTCTGACTGTCTCGTTCATGGGAAATCCCCTTTCGAGACCTTATGTAGGGCTTCCCATGATGGGAAGGTCAAGGGAAGGAGATTTTTTTGTCGAACACACAATCGTGAGCGCAGCCAACGGCCATAAAGGCAGCAATATCAAGGCGGTCATGTGGCTCATCGGCTAGGGATGGCCGGGCTGTACAAGCCACCGATCACGCCGTAACGCGTCTGGCAAGATAAATCGTCGCCCCACCACACTGCGGATCTTCGACTATGTGGTCGAGAAGCCTGAATCCGTTGGCGGCCAGCAGGCTCTCATAGTCCTCGCGCGCAAGGCTGGCGTGATAAAGCGGCTTGCCCTGAAACGTGCCGATTGCTTCGCCGCGGCCCGGCCCGGCGGTGAATATTAGAGCCGCACCGTCATTGGCGTGCTGGCAGAAGATGCCGAACATCAGTCGTTGATCCTCGGGACTCAGATGGAAAAAACTGTGCCAGGCGATCAGGCCGTCAAAGCGGCGGCCAAGAGCCAGTTCGCGCATATCGGCGACTGCCCAGAGATTTTCCGGAAACCGGCTGCGGCAGAGTTCGATCAACGGCCGGGACGCATCAATGCCGGTGACGGCATAACCTTTGGCAATGAAATAACCGGCAATCGGTTCGCCCGAACCGCAGCCGATATCGAGAATGGAGCCGCCATCGGGCAAAAGCGAGGTGAACCTGTCCAGCCAGGTTTTTTCGGCAAGGGAACGACCACGCTCCTTGTCGAAATCGGCGCCGTGATCCGTATAGAGTTTGATGACATCGCGGGAGGCGTCCGACATATCCTGATGTCCTTTCCGATTTCAGCAACCTACCGTCAATTGTGCAGCGGCCATTGAAAATGATGCTCAATTGAGCTACATACCGCACTATCAAAAGGAGGTCTATCATGACCGCAAATGCTTATGTAAGAGCGCGCATCGATCAGACACTCAAGGACGACGCGACGGCCGTGCTGGACCGCCTGGGACTGACTGTTTCAGATGTCATGCGAATGATGCTGACGCGCATTGCCCGAGAAAAAGCTCTGCCGATAGAACTGACACAACCAAACGCTGAAACCCTTGCCGCGATTGAAGAAGCGCGCGCCATCGCGGCGGCCGGGCGCAATCGTTTCGGCACGTCTGAAGCCTTGTTTGAGGCGCTGGACGCTGGCAAACGGTGACGAATAAGAAAGATCACGGAAAAGACGCGGCATTGAAGCGAGCCACCCTGCCGCGCAGGTCGGATTTCACCAAGCAATTTATCAAAGACTGGCAACGGCTGAACAATTCCGGGCGTTACGACATGGTGAGACTGAAGGAGATCATGCTCCTTCTTATCGCCAACGGCGCGCCGTTACCGACGCAGTTTCGTGACCATGAACTGACCGGAGACTGGCGCGATCACCGGGAATGCCATGTCGGCGGGGATTTTCTGTTGATCTACACAGTCGATGAGAAGCAGAACCTTCTCATCTTCACCCGCGCGGGAACGCACGCCGAGCTTTTCAGGTAAATGTGCAATCTGAAAGTCACGATCTTGCTACCGATGCACGGCCAGCCGCGGAATATCGCGTAGGAAGGCATCGCGCACGGCGGGTCCGAGCGGCTCGTTCGATGGTTTGTCGGAGACACGCAGCCTTGCAAAGACGATGTGCTGGCCTTCTCTTTCCGCCCAACCGACAAACCAGCCGAAGGGACGGTTACGGTCGGGATTGCCCTTTTCGTCACGCATGTAGCCGGTACCGGTCTTGCCGTGCACCGCCCAGCTTTCCGGCGCATCGAAGACCGGCATGATGGCCCGTGTCTTTGCCTGCGCATCGCGGGAGAAAGGCAGATTGCCGCCGAGAAGACGGCGAAGGAAACCCACCTGCTCCACCGGCGAAATCGTAAGTGACGCGCCAAGCCAGGAATGGGTGAGGCCGTTATTCTTGCCCGGTTCGCCGGACACATCGGCATTGCCGTAACCGAGGCGCTTCACATAGGCGGCGAATTTTTCCGGGCCGAGGCGGCGGGTAATTTCGCGCGAATACCACAATACCGAATCCTGCTCCCAGATCGTCGGATCGACCGTCTTTCTGTCGGAAGCGCGGGCTTCAGTGCCGGGTTTCCAGTCCCAGGCGGGCGTCTTGCCATCCTGAAGAATACCGGCATCGAAACCGATCAGCGCCAACGGCACCTTGAAGGTGGAGGCTGGCGCCACGCGCTGGTCGCAGGCGCCCTGCTGGTTGATGATGGCGCCCGTTTCGATTGATGTGACCAGCGTGCATTCAAAGGCCTGCGGCTGTTGCTGGGCAAAAGCGGAAAGCGGCAGAAGGCCCGGAAGGGCAAGGCACGAAAGAACGATGGCGGGCAGCCGGTAGTGCATGCGTTTTGATGTCCCTTGTCCGCTTTTGCGGATCATTTGCCGGAATGGTCGGAGCGGTTTAGGTAACGGATGGGGCAGGAATAGGACCAAAACGAAAATGGACCTTTTCCGTCAGGTCCGCTGCTTTTCGCCCGCCTTCTCACCCACTGTCAGGGGCCAGTCCACCACATAATCCTCGAAGTCGTCAACATCCACATGGGCCTCGCTGACGGTGCGCCCACGCGCGGAAATGCCGGCCTCATGCACCGTCTCGATATCGCCGGAGACGAGATAATGCCACCAGTAGAGATCCTTGCCGTCGCGCACCAGCGCATAGGCGCAGGTGGGCGGCAGCCAGCCGATCTCATGCACCTTCTTCAGGTCAAGCTGGATACAGTCCGGCACGGTGGCGCGGCGGTTCTCGTAGTCGGAGCATCGACAGCTCTCGCCATCCAGCAGCACGCAGCGAACCGAGGTGAACACCACTTCGCCGGTGTCCCAGTCCTCGAGTTTGTTGAGACAGCACAGGCCGCAGCCGTCGCACAGGCTTTCCCATTCCTCGCCGGTCATCTCCGTGAGGGATTTGGTTTTCCAGAACGGCGCGTCATTCATCGTTAACATTTCCGTTTCATTTTGATCTCTTGGACGGGAGTGTTTAACCGGTCCCTAATCCTTTATATCGTATCGCCAAGGGCTGGTTTGTACGATATTTTATGACGATTGGCGGGCGGCAGAGGGTCATTGGCCCGCAAGAAGCCGCCGCGTCAAGCAATTCCGACACAAGCATGCCATGGTTTTGCGTCGGGAATGGGTTGAAACGCAGAAATACCGACGGGCCGCGTTGCCTCGAACAGGAAAACATCGCCAGGTGCAGGAAGAAAAAGACGATAATAAAGGCCGCAGGAAGCGGCATATCCTGCTCCGGATCGATAGCTTCATCGACTCCGGCCTGTGGACGGCTGCGGCACGGCTGGTGGATTTCTGGGAAGACGTCACCATCGCCTCGCGCAAACTGCATGTGCGCGGCTGGAAGAAGCTTGTCGTCAACCTGACCTGTGACGCGCTGACCTTCGGAACGGCCGGCTCGATTGTGCTTCTGGCGCTCGCCATGCCTGCTTTCGAGGAAACCAAGAAGGACTGGCGTTATCGCGGCGATTTCGCCGTCACCTTCCTCGATCGTTACGGCAACACCATCGGCCATCGCGGCATCATCCATGAAGACAGCGTGCCGATCGACCAGATGCCTGATCATTTCATCAAGGCGGTGCTGGCCACCGAGGACCGGCGTTTCTTCGACCATTTCGGCATCGATTTCATCGGCCTTGCCCGCGCCATGAGCGAAAATGCCCGCGCTGGCGGCGTGGTGCAGGGCGGCTCGACGCTGACGCAGCAGCTTGCCAAGAACCTGTTTCTCACCAATGAGCGCTCGCTGGAGCGCAAGATCAAGGAAGCCTTCCTCGCGCTCTGGCTTGAGAGCAACATGTCGAAGAAGGAAATCCTCAGCCTTTATCTCGACCGCGCCTATATGGGCGGCGGCACCTTTGGCGCGGCGGCGGCGGCGCAGTTTTATTTCGGCAAGAACCTGACCGACGTGACGCTCTCCGAATCCGCCATTCTGGCCGGCCTGTTCAAGGCGCCGGCCAAATATGCGCCGCATGTCAATTTGCCGGCGGCCCGCGCCCGCGCCAATACCGTGCTTTCCAACCTGGTTCAGAGCGGGCTGATGACCGAGGGCCAGGTGATTGGCGCACGGCGCAACCCGGCCACCGTCATCGACCGCGCCGATGTGAAGGCGCCGGATTATTTCCTCGACTGGGCCTTCGACGAGGTGCAACGACTGGCCGCCGAAGGCAAGTTTAAGGATCATACCGTCGTTGTGCGCACCACCATCGATACCGGCCTGCAGCAGGCCGCCGAGCAGGCGATGGAAATGGAGCTGCGTGAATATGGCGAGGGTTACCGCGTCAAACAGGGCGCGATGGTGATGATCGAGAATGGCGGCGGCGTGCGCGCCATGGTCGGCGGGCGTGATTATGGCGAAAGCCAGTTCAACCGCGCCACGGCGGCGCTGCGCCAGCCGGGCTCTTCCTTCAAGGTCTACACCTACTCGGCCGCGATGGAAAAGGGCATGAAGCCGGACACGCTGATATCAGACGCGCCGGTGACCTGGCGCGGCTGGTCGCCTCAGAATTACGGCCGCTCCTATGCCGGCAAGGTGACGCTGCAGGTAGCACTCGCCAAATCCTACAATACCGTGCCGGTCCGGCTTGCCAAGGACGTGCTAGGCACGCAGGTGATCGTCGACACCGCCAAGGCAATGGGTGTCGCCACACCGCTTCGCAGCGACAAGACCATTCCGCTCGGCACGTCGGAAGTCACGGTTCTCGATCAGGCCACCGCCTATGCCGTGTTCCCGGCCGACGGTATGCAGTCCCGCCGCCACGGCATCGAGCAGGTGATGGATTACGAGGGCAACGTTCTCTACGATTTCAGCCATGACGAGCCGCCCGCCAAGCGGGTGCTTTCCGAAGAAGCCAATTCGAAGATGAACCAGATGCTGGTGACCATTCCGGTGATGGGCACGGCCCGGCGCGGCGCACTGGATAACGGCATCGTCTCCGGCGGCAAGACCGGCACCTCACAGGCTTATCGCGACGCCTGGTATGTGGGCTTTACCGGCAACTATACGACCGCTGTCTGGTTCGGCAATGACGAGTTCACGCCGATGAACAACATGACCGGCGGCGCGCTTCCCGCCATGACCTACAAGCGGCTGATGGACTATGCCCATCAGGGCATGGAGCTGCGCCCCATTCCCGGCATCCAGAACCTGCTGCCGACAGGCGCGCGTCCGCAGCCTTCGGCACAGGTCGCCGCCGCATCCGCCACCACTGCGCCCGCCATGCCGGCACTCACCCGCCCCCGCTCGCTCTCAGCCGAGGCAACCCGTGTCATCCGGTCCATCGCCAAGACGATGAAGGAAGCCCCGCCTCTAGCGGTCACGACGCAGAAGGTGGCCGAAGCCACTATCCGCGATGGCAGGGATGAAGCGGGGCGGCGTTAGGATACGTCCCATGCCGCCACTGGAAATGGAGTTTCGCGACCCTTGCGGCTGCAGGAACATTCATTCTCTCAAACAACCAGAGGGTGTTGATCGAGCAAATTATAATATGCCCGAGCAGGTATTCGGGAAGCAGGACGACGATAATTCCAGCGCCTCCACGCCACGGATATATCAATCATGTTCGAAAATGCTCCTATGTGAACTTTTTTACAGTCGGGGGTCCCCCGCTGTAAAACAGCCGAATATTCTTTCCACACTCCAAGATTGAATAGACCAATCCAACCAATTCATGTCTAAGTGGGCGCAGTTATTACTGTGTGATAACGGCGATCCCGGGGGGGCGGCATGAGCAATGCGAGAGAAGAACGGCGGGCAATTGCGGCCGTTCTTGTCGCCGGCCTGGGGTTTGTACCCGCTACGGCCCATGCGCAGGATCCCATGCTCCTGATCGACGAGCCGGGATTCGAATTGCGCCTGCATTTTCAGGCTGGTGTGAACGCCGTGGCCGAGCAGAACCTGTTCTGGAACTTCGCCGATACCTTTGCGCCATCCGCCGGCTTCGACAGCGACACGCGATGGCTTGAAGGTTATCTGATGCCCGGGATCGGTTTTACCGTCGATGCCGGCGACGTGCTCGAGGTTTATGGAAAACTCTCCGTCGTTGCCTCGGGCACTCTTGGCACCGATGCCTTCGACGCGGGCGGCACCGGTGCCATCACGCTTGAGGACGGCTATCTTGGCCTGCGCTCAAAGGCAAAAACCGGTCCCTTCTTCGATATGTCTCTCGGGCCGCGTCCGTTCCAGACCGGGACCGGCATGCTGATCGCCAATGGCGGTTCGAGCGGCTTCGAGCGGGGCGCGCTGAAACTCGGCCCCCGAAAGGCATGGGAACAGGCAGCCATTCTCCGGCTGGGTGTAGATGACCTGACGGCGACGGCGTTTTTCATCGATGCGAACGAATTATCCGACAAGGACAGCGGAACGAAGATCGTCGGCGCGGATCTGCGCTACGAGGTGGACAAGGGGCGATATGCCGGCGTCACTTTCGGCCATGTCCCGGAATCCGGCTCGCCCTACCCCCGGGCCGCAGCCGGTGGCATCGGCGCGCCGGTGATCGTGCCGGGCGCGCGCGAGGGACTGAGCTTCGTCAACGCTTACGCCCGCAGCAATCCGTTCGAGGGACAACTTTCCGGATTTTTCATTGGCGGCGATATCGCCTATCAATGGAACCCCGATATAGATCTCAGGGCCTGGGGCGGGCGTACCCAGATCGGTTATGCGTTCGAAGAATTTTCATGGACGCCAACGATCGCCTACAGCTACCAGACTTTCTCCGGTGACGATCCGTCAACCTCGCGTCTGGAACGCTTCGACCCGCTCTACTACGAGGGCAATCCCAGCGCATGGTCGACGGGCACGAAGTCCTCGATGATGTTCCTGAATTCGAACGTCAATGCGCATCAGCTCAGCCTGCAGGTAAAGCCGACGCAGGCCGATACATGGACGCTGCGTTACGCGCACATCCGCGCCAATGAGCTGAACAGCCCGATCCAGTTCGGCCAGGGCACGCGCCTCGATGAAATCGACGGCACGCCCACCCCGGTTGCCGGCGTGGGCAACCGCCATCTGGCCGATGACATCTATCTGGAATATTCACGCGTCATCAATCCCAACACCTTTCTGACGGCGGGTGTCAGCATTTCTTTTCCCGGCAAGGGCATGGAATCCATGACTGCAGAAAATTCGCCGACCTGGCTTGGAGGTTTCGTCAATGTCATCGTCAATTTCTAGCGCCCTGTCGATCATGCTTGCGGCGGTTCTGCCGGTTCTGGTGTTCCCGCACGGCGCTTCCAGTCAGGTTGCCACCCCGCTTTCGGCGGAGCAGTCGGACCCGCTGAAGCTCGGCTGGATGCAGGGCTTTCCGCCACCGGAAGACAAGATCATCCGCTTTTCCGACAGTGACTATTTCAACTTTCCGAAATCGCGCTGGACGGTCTGCCACTTTCGCCAGCTGATGCCGACCGTCAATGTAAGCCGTGGTCTCGGCGCACCGGCAGCGCTTGAGCGCAAGCTCGATCCCGCCATGGACGCCGTGACCTTCCGGCCGACAGGCGCCGATCAAGACATGACGTGGCTGCAATCGCTATCGGCGAATTATACCGACGGCATCGTCGTGCTGCACAAGGGTGTGCTCGTCTATGAGCGTTATTCCGGCTGCCTGAACGAGGCGGGGCAACATGGCGCCATGTCGGTGACGAAGTCGCTGACCGGCCTTCTCGGTGAAATGCTGGTTGCCGAAGGCACGCTGGACGAGAATGCGAAGGTCGCGACCGTCGTTCCCGAACTTGAAAAAAGCGCCTTTGGCGATGCGACGATCCGGCAGGTTCTCGATATGACGACCGGCCTGCGTTACAGCGAAGACTATGCCGACCCCAATGCCGATGTGTGGATCTATTCGGCCGCCGGCAATCCGCTTCCCAAGCCCGATGGTTACGAAGGCCCACGCAGCTATTTCGATTATCTGAAAACGGTGGTGAAACAGGGCGAAAACGGGTCTGCCTTCGGCTACAAGACCATCAACAGCGATGCTCTGGGCTGGGTCATTGCCCGCGCTTCGGGAAAATCGGTGGCGGAGCTGCTGTCGCAGCGGATCTGGAGCCGGATAGGCGCCGAGCAGGACGCTTATTATACGGTTGATTCCACCGGCACACCCTTTGCCGGCGGCGGCCTGAATGCCGGGTTGCGTGACATGGCGCGCATTGGCCAGTTGCTGCTTGATGACGGCATGGCCGGCGGCCATCGTCTCATTCCGCAGAAGGCGATCGACAATATCCGCCACGGCGGCGATAAGGCGGCTTTTGCGAAGGGCGGTTATCCGGCATTGCGGGGCTGGAGCTATCGCGCCATGTGGTGGGTCACCCACAATGCCAATGGCGCCTTCATGGCGCGGGGCGTGCACGGTCAGGCAATCTATGTCGACCCGGCCGCCGACATGGTCATCGCCCGCTTTTCCTCGCACCCCGTCGCCAGCAATGCCGCCAACGACCCGACATCGCTGCCCGCCTATGAGGCCGTGGCGCGTTATTTGATGGGAGGTGCGGCTAGGCCGTGAGTCTGTGCTTGGCTGGGATAGTGTGCGTGGTCCGGACCATCGCTTGACCGGGACGGCCCGGAAGGTGGCGATGCGGCTCGGCGGTGATATCCGGGCGCATCGCGCTTATTGAGGATAATTACGGAGCGTGAGGTTTACCCCCCTCTGCCCTGCCGGGCATCTCCCCCACAAGGAGGGAGATCGACCAGTGGCGACCTGTCAACCACATTGAATGCTGCGGGAAGAGCGAGAAGCATGCGTCTTGCCGATCTCCCCCCTTGTGGGGGAGATGTCCGGCAGGACAGAGGGGGGTGAACCACACGTTCCAGCGCTCACCACATCGCCCACCGCCGCACGACCCGAACCACCTCACCCTACCGGCATCAACACCACCCTCGCCGTCCCCACCATATTTGCCGTCAACCCGGCCAACCGCTCCGCCGCAAGCCGGTTCACCTGCCAATAAAGCGGAATATCAAGCGGCGTGCCCGGCATCAGCTCAACCAGGCGGCCAGCAGCCAGATGCTCCGCCACCAGCTGCACCGGATTGAGCCCCCACCCCATGCCGGCAAGGCTCGCTTTCACAAAACCATCGGTCGAAGGCAGCCAGTGGGTGGGATAGGAGACATCCTCCCCCAGCGCTGTCCTGATCCAGCTCGCCTGCAGCCTGTCCTTCTGGTTGAAGGTCAATCCCGGCGCGCGGGCAAGGGCGGCGGGCGTGACGCCATCGGCAAAATGGCGGGCCATGAAATCCGGGCTGGCGGTGGCATGATAACGCAGCACGCCAAGCGGCGTTACCCGGCAACCCTGCACCGGTTTGTCGTGGGCGGTGACGGCGGCGAGCACCCTGCCGCCGCGCAGCCATTCCACCGTGTGATCCTGATCGTCGACGGCGATATTGACGAGATAATCGCTGCCGCCAGTGAATTTCGACACCGCGTCCAGAAACCAGGTGCCGAGGCTGTCGGCATTGGTGGCGATGTTGAGCGTCACCCGCTCCTGCGCATCGCCTGCCTCCGTGAGCGCTGGAAGCTGGCGGAACAATTCACTTTCCAGCATGCCGACATGATCCATGTGCCGGCAGAGCCATTCGCCCTTTTCCGTGGCCACGCAAGGGTTGCCGCGCACGATCAGCACAACGCCCAGCCGCTCCTCCAGCTGCTTGATACGCTGGGAAACGGCTGATGGCGTGACACACAGCACCTGCGCCGCCTTTTCGAAACTGCCGGTCCGGGCAACGAGCGCCACGGCGCGCATGGAAGGATAGTCGAGCATTATGGCACCTGAGGACGTTGGAATTAATGCGACTGGTGCGCCGCTACAGACCATTGGTGAGGAGCTCGCCTCTCCTCATTCCTGTGCTTGTCACAGGAATCCAGTCGACACGCGTCTGCGCGGCGGAAGAGTCTTTTCAGCTCAAGGACTTGGGCTCGCTGGATTCCTGTGACAAGCACAGGAATGAGGGTTGAGGGGAGATAGCGCCTCAGAAAAGCACTATGCGAAATGACATGGCAAGACATTAGCTCAACTTATCTGGATGGAGTTTATTTAACTGGATTAAACCATCCCACCCAAATATCCAAGTACTCGGTCCGCAAGCGAGGGCTTGCGCCATTTCGCATGGACAAAGACAAGAGGCTTCGACGCGCATGGACATCCAGATCTTCTTCACCGGCCTCACCATGGGCCTCAGCCTCATCGTCGCCATCGGCGCGCAGAATGCCTTCGTGCTGAAACAGGGGCTGGCGCGTTCGCATGTGTTTGCCGTCTGCGCTACCTGCGCGATATCAGATGCGCTGCTGATTATGGTCGGTGTGTTCGGTTTTCAGCGGATCAGCGCGATCATGCCGGCGCTCGATCCCATCATGCGTTATGCGGGGGCGGCTTTTCTTATCTGGTATGGCGCCAAAAGCCTGTATTCGGCGCTGCGTTCATCCGAGGTGCTGTCTGTGGCCGAGCGGCGGGAGGCGAGCCTGTGGCAGACGCTTGCCATCTGCCTGGCGCTCACCTTCCTCAATCCGCATGTCTATCTCGATACCGTCGTGCTGCTCGGCACGATTTCCACGCAGTTTCCCGGTTTCGAAAAGACCTTTGCGGCAGGCGCGGCAACCGGCTCGCTGCTGTTCTTCTTTTCGCTGGGTTACGGCGCGCGCTGGCTGCGGCCGATCTTCGAAAAACCCTCTGCCTGGCGCATTCTCGAAGGCGTCATCGCCATCACCATGTGGGCCATCGCGTTCAAGCTGGTCATGGGTGCGTAGGGGGGTGCATAAGGGCAGGAATTTCGCGCTCGCGTCACTTTCAAGAGGACTAAACAGGCCACGCCATTTTCCAAACGGGGAATCAGTGATAGTCCTCGACCTGTTCGAAAACGGGAAAACAGCGTGTTCCGAGTTCCATTCCTTGTCGGCATTGCCCTTCTGATCGCCTTTGGCGGCGGTATTGCCGCGACGATGGCAGCGCTTGAAGCGACATCGGGTTTCGGCTCGATCCGTATCGGCTCCTGGGATGCCTTTCCCGAGGCGCAGACGATCGAGGCCGACCCTTACGCGAAATCGCACCGCGCCGACGCCGGCAAACTGCTTTACGGCACAGCCGAGGGACTGTCTTTCACCGCCGCCGTGGATAGCGATGGCCAGCGCCTGAGCGGTGAATGCCGCTATCGTCTGGCCGGCGCCGTGCCGCCGGCGCGTTTCTGGACGCTTTATACCGCCGACCAGCAGGGCAATGTGCTGGCCGAAGATGCCGGGCGGCCCTTCGCGCTCAATTCCCGTACGCTGCTGCGCAGCGCCGATGGCGGCATCGATATCACCATCGCCCCCGATGCCCAGACCTATAATTGGCTGGCGGTGCCGCAGGGCCAGACCTTCAAACTCGTCATGACGCTGCTCGATACGCCGGTTGCCGGTAGTTCCGGCCTGATCGACATTTCCATGCCGCAGATCCGCAAGCTGGGGTGTGGCAATGCTTAGGATCCTGCTCGCCATCATCACCGGCCTCGTTGCCGCCGCCGTGCTGCATGTCATCGTCATTCTGGCGATACCGCATTTCAGCAATCGCGACGCCTATACGCGGGCGCTGGCGGAAGGAAGACCGCATCTGTTTCATCTGCTCGAGGAGACGACGGAGAAAAAGACCCTCGGCAGCGGCGATCCCTTCATGCGGGTGGCCGTCTGCACCTTCAATATCGAGGAACAGCCGGTCCGGCTCACCGCCATCGGCGCCGTGCCCTTCTGGTCGGTCGCGGTTTACGACAAGGCTTCGAACGAGGTGTTCAGCATGAACGACCGCACGTCCGCCGGCGGCGAGATGGATATTCTGGTGGCCGATGCGGTGCAGATCGCCGCTATCCGCAAGGCGCAGCCTCCCGCGCTCTCTCAGGCCATTCTGGCGGAATCGGATCAGACGGAAGGGTATGTGGTGTTGCGAACCATGGTGCCGCAGCCGAGTTTCGGCGAAGAGGCGGAGCGGTTCCTGAACGAGGCGAAATGCCAGCCGACGCCGTGGAAATAACGTCGGTTCATCGTCGATAATCAGGACTTGAGGGCAGTCTCCGCTGCGGATTTGCCCTTGTGCGCGACTTTTCCGGTCGGTTCGGTATCGCGTTTCTCATAACGAACGCCGGTAAACAGCACGACCTTCGCCGGGCCGATAACGTGTGCAACCACGCCAGCGGGGCGCAGGCTTCGTCGGGCGTCGCCAATTGCAATAATCTCTGCCATGCTCATCTCCTCTTCGGGACATGATTGTCAATGTTGCCCATGGGAACCGCGCAAGCCTCGTCTTGCGTCGGGAAATGTCATCACCATCACATTGCGCATAGGCCAGTCCACAGACTGGTTTTCGCACGATCCAAAAATCCAAAGTGATTCTTATAAGGCGATCGTGCGCAGATTCAGGCTTCACATGCCATTTTTGCATTTTTTCCGAAGATCAGAATAACATGGAATCCTAATACTGCCCATGGAATTACAAACAGACAGAGGTTAATGATCCGTTAACCCTAATTACCGGACCCTCATTTCTTTCTCTGTGAGCCGCACCCGTTGAAAACTAAGGCGATGCAGCAAAGTTCCATCGGATTTCCGGCGTCATCAAGGTTTTAAAATTTCCTTGTTGAAAGAGGCAGATTCCCTCTTGCCACCCCCCATAGTTAACAGGACGTCAACGCATTTGCTCTAATTTGAGCCGATATTGTGTTTGCGTTTGTTGGGTAGTGCGTTGACCGACCGGTTTCGAGAACTTGAGAGGCCAAGAGCCATTAGGAAGAAAGATGTGGTGCTTATGGCCACGGTGACGAATTTCGAGTCTGTGTCCCATCCGTCAAAAACGGACCTCCGGCAGTTCGCCGAACTTTTCATGCCGCTTTTCAACGCCTCCACCGAAGAAGCCAAGCGCGAGGCCATCGCCGCGCTCTCGCAGCATCCGAGCGTGCCTTCGGCCGTCGCCTTCTTCATTGCCTGCCAGCCGATTTCGCTTTCGGCACCCTTCCTCATCTCCTCCAAATGCCTTGACGATGACACGCTGATCACCATTGCCCGCACGCAAGGGGCAGCCCATGCGCGCACCATCGTGCGGCGTGAAGACCTCTCCCCCACCGTCATCGATGCGCTTGTCGGGCTTCGCCATGCCGAAGATCTGAAACGGCCGGACGATCAGGCTGACGTCGCCGAACCGCAGGCGGTAGCAAATCCTGAAAAGCCAAAAGCGGAAGAAAAGACCGACAACATCGCCGCCGCTTCCGCATTCGAAGAAGAAATGCGCCGGCGCATCAAGCAGATGGCGCATCACCTCAACCGCCCGGAAAACGATATTCTCGGCCTTCGCCGCCTGAGCGAGGTGCAGGAAGCGCTGCTCGTGCGTTTCGCGCGTGAACGCAACGCCCGGCAATTTGCGGTGGCGCTGGCGGACTCTCTCTCCTCCAGCTACTGGCTGTCGGAGCGCATCATGCTAGATATATCAGGCGTGCAGTTGGCCACGACGCTGACCGGCCTCGGAATGGAGTTTTCCGAAGCGGCCTTCGTGCTGCAATGCTTCTATCCGCATCTTTCCGCCGCCGAAGGCGACATGAGCCGTGCGGAAGCCCTGCTCGACGGCCTCGACGTCGTGCAGTGCGAAGAGCGGCTGGAAAGCTGGCGGCGCGCCGACAGCTATACACATGGCCGCGAACGACCAAGCCACAGCGCACCGGCCACGCAGAGAACCGGGACGCAGGGTTAGGCAGGCTGGCCCCGCATCTTCACGGGTTGAAGAGGCATGCCCTGGACCGGGCAGTTCTAGGCCTGCGGCTGGTCCACCAGCGTCAGCAGGGTTCCGATCTCATCGGTCTCGATCTCCACGACCCACAGGTCGCTGTCGAACCGCCTTTCCCGTTCCAGCAGGGCGGCAATCTCCTCGCCCTCCACGCCGGCCAGACGCGTTTCGAAACGGCGCTCGGCGCGCATGATGTCCTCGTCATCGGCGAAGCTCTGCGGGGCGGGTCCATAGAGGTTCTCGCGGCCGTCACGCAGCCGCTGGCGCACGAAGATCGCCCCCGCCGCCTCCGCGCCTTTCTTTTCCACAGCGGCAAATCCACCGGCGGCAAAAACGCGGCGGATGAGGGCTGAGACGAACATTTCGGATTTGAGGCGCATGGGGTTGCTTTCGGTGGAGACAGTGGCCGGGCCGGTAGGCCTGGATGGACGTGGCTTACCCCCCTCTGCCCTGCCGGGCATCTCCCCCTCAAGGGGGGAGATCGGCAGGAGGCACTACTGCCACTTCATTCGCAAACGTTAAGATGGGCGAGACTTATCCACATATCGATCTCCCTCCTTGAGGGGGAGATGCCCGGCAGGGCAGAGGGGGGTAAAGCCCCGCGCACCCTTGGTCCGCCGTCAACACTCTGGAAGCTTAAATCTAAAGCGCCCCGATCGACTTCAACTTCTTCAGCACAACCTCACTCGGCTCGCCGGTTTCCGGCAAGCGATAATGTTTCTCAAACGCCCTGATAGCATTGCGGGTCTGTTGCCCCGCCACACCGTCCACTTTCACATCGGCATAAGCGATATTGATCAGCCCCTGCTGGATCCTGGAGATCAGGTCGCGGCTTGCGGGCTTTGCGGCATTGGCCGAAGTGTTGAGGGAGGCCGGCTCGGCTTTCGGGCGCGGAGCCTCCGCCTTGCGGATGGCAGCTGCCACGGGATCGATCTCGACGCCGCCGCTGGTGTCGGAAGGCCGGTCTTTCGGGATCGCGGCAACGGTCGCGCCATCGATCTTCAGCGCCGCCAGCACCCGGGTCGTTGGCTCGCCGGTCTGCTCCATGCCCAGCGTTTCCTCGAAGAACATGATGGCGGCGGCGGTCTTCGGCCCCATGCGGCCATCCGCGTCGCCTTCATAGAGCCCACGCTTCTTCAGCTCAGCCTGAATATCGGCGACGATCTGCTGCGGCTTCTGGCTGTCGGCGGCGGGAAGTGCCGCGGTTTCCGCGGCGGCCGGAGGCTGCGCCGTCTCGTTTTCCGCCGGCCGCTCTATACGGAAGGTGGTGACGTTGCCGTGGGTGCCGAGCGGTTCGGTGGGACGATAACCGGCAATGCCGTTCGGGTTTTCCGCATCGCGCGTGCGCAGGAAGGGCGTCGGGTGGACGCCCGGCTGATACCAGAGCGCATTGGCGGCGACAAAACCGAAGACGACCGCAAAGGCACCGCAGCCGCCGACCAGTTTCGGATGGCGCAGGATTTCGCGCCCGATGGCCGAAACCACCAAGGAAACAAATCCGGCGCCGATCTGGGCCGTTGTTTTCTTAGGCGATTTTCGCTTTCGCGGGGCCATCGTCACCATCCTTCTTCATCTTCGCAGCCATGTCGCCGAGTTGGCGGATGCGCGGCGGGAATTCCACCATGCATTCGGTTTCAGCGTTTTCACCGCCACCTACCATGCCGGAACCGTCGGCAGGCAAGGTGATCGTTACGACCGTTCCCTCGGCGGGCTTGCTGGTGATGACGAAAGTGCCGCCATGCAGTGCCACAAGCCCCTTGACCAGGGACAGTCCCAGACCCGTGCCCTCATAGCGACGGGTATATTCATTCTGAACCTGCATGAAAGGCTGGCCCAGCAATTCGATCTTGTCGGATGCGATGCCGATGCCGGTATCGCTCACCGTCAGCTTCAGCATCCCACCTTCACGCGCGGCGTCGATTGACACCACACCACCCGCATCGGTGAATTTGATGGCATTGCCGGCGAGATTAATGAGGACCTGCCGGATGGCGCGCTGATCGGCCGAGATTTCGCCGATACCGCGCTGGATGCGGCTGGTCAATGTCAGGCCTTTTTCCTTCGCCTGCAGGCCGAGCATGGCTTCGCAGGACGCTATGGTCTCCGAAATCGGGAAGCTTTCCATCAGCAATTCGTAACGACCGGCTTCGAGCTTGCTCATATCCAGCATGGTGTTGACGACGGACAGGAGATGCGCGCCGGACTGGCGGATCAGGCCGACATATTCCCGCTGGCGGTCATTCTCCAGCCGGCCGAAATATTCGCCGGCCAGAATATCGGAAAAACCGAGGACGGCGTTGAGCGGCGTGCGCAGCTCATGGCTGACGGCGGCAAGGAAACGCGACTTGGCGTCATTGGCCGATTCCGCCTCCGCCGCCTTGCGGGCAACGTCCCGGCGAAGGCGCTCCATCTCAGTGACATCTGAAAGCTGGGCGACGATACGGCGCAGGCGGCCGGTCGCGCCGCGGATTGCAGTCATCTCGATACGGACGTGCATGAATTGCGTCTGGCGCGATTTTGCTCCCGTTTCGAACCGAAGCTCGGCCGTAGCCTTGTCCTCGCCCTGCCGCAGCAGGTCGAAAGCCTGCATCAGTTCGATGCGATCGGAGACGTAGACATATTCAGCAAAGATCTCGCCCTTGCTGGCCTTGAGATCAGCGGGGAAACTGTCGCGGTCGCGGCCGGAGACGCGCTCGACGAGACCGTTTTCATTGAGGGTGAGAACGAGGCCGGGCACCTGCGCGGCGGCGATCATATCCTCATCGCCGGAAGGCGCCGAAGGCGAAGAGAAACCGCCTGCGGGACGTGAAAAGGCAATCAGCAGCGCGGCGGCGGCGAGATAAAGCGCCAGCACCACGGCCGCGCCGATGGGCAGCGCGATAGCGGGGCTGAAAACAAGGCTGAACAGGGCTGGTACAATAAAAAGGCCGACGGCGCTGAAGGCGATCAGCCGGCGCAGGCGTGCAATGGTTCCGGCGCGCCTTTCGGCGTCCTCTTCCATGCGCGCAAGCCATCTGCCCGCGGCATGGTCGACCAGTGCGACCGCTTTTTCTCTCATATTACGCAATACCAAACCCGAATCTTAAAGGCGGTTCCAACGGCCTCGACAATAGAAGGCGGCGGCTTAAGGAATGGATAAAAAGAATGGCGCCAAAGGCCCGTCAAATGCGCCGCAGTCCCAATACGGGGCATTTATTCCAAGCTTTGCCAATCATGGTTAATGACGGGTAAGCGACGGATTTCGCTTCATTTTCGCCATCGTGTTAACCTTTGTGGCAAGGCTTGCCGCCGCTTTGCCCGGGAACGCGTGGGCTCTGTCGCAATTATGCTTAACATGGACTGTTAAAATGCGAATGAATTGATGGCGGGCGTGCCGACACGAGGAGAATAGATACAATTTGAATTAAATTGCGCCGCTTTTTGCAATCGGCTGTTCGCCGGTCGCCTGTAGCTTCATCACAAGCCCGAAAAACGGGACAAAGGCCGATGATCCGAAACCGGGCGGGGCTTTAGAAAACAAAGATCATCTGGCAGGGTGTCTGACAATGTGGTTTCTGATCAAAGGAACATTCTGGTTTTCGCTGGTGCTCGTGGCGCTGTCCTATATCGGCAGCAGCAACGATCCGGCCAAGGAACCTTCGGCATTTGATCTTCCCAGCGCCGTTTCGGCCGCAGGGGAAGCCTATCGTTATGTCAGCGCCATCTGCATCGAAAAACCCGATGTCTGCGTCAAGGGCGCCGAAACCTTCCATGCTCTCGGAGAGCGGGCAAAGGAAGGCGCAAAGGTTGCCTATGAACTGCTGGACAAGCAGCTTGCCTCCGGTGACAAGCCCGCTGATGTTGCTGACATTGCCGCAGACGCCGAAAAACTGGCGGCAGCCCCCGTTGTCAGCGTCGAATTTCCCGGGAAGCCCGACATGCTGAAGACCGGCACCGTTATTCCCCTGCCGCAGAAGCGCCCAACTCCTTGATCTTATCGGTCCCTGATCCTGCCGACCTCTGATTTTCAGAGGCACACCACAGCATTCATTTGCAGACGGATATATCCGTCCGCCCACTGCCTGCCTGACTTGCCCACGGAAACCTGTTTTCCGTGGGCTTTTTCTTGCACATGGTTCAAAACCGCGCACACTTCCCCTATATGCTGGGAAAGACATTGAATAACGGATGATACGGCGCAACCATGGCCTCTCTCGAAACGATCCTCGACGACTTCGCTTTCCTCGACGACTGGGAGGATCGCTATCGTTATGTCATCGAACTCGGCAAGGCCCTTCCCGAGTTGCCGGAGGACAAGCGCACGCCCGAGAACAAGGTGCAGGGATGCGCCAGCCAGGTCTGGCTCGTCAGCCACAGCGATGGCGCGGAAGACCCACTCATGACCTTTGAAGGCGATTCGGATGCGCATATCGTGCGCGGCCTCGTCGCCATCGTGCTCACCGTCTATTCAGGCAGAAAAGCATCCGAAATTGCCGATCTGGATGCCATCGAGGTGTTTAGCAAGATTGGGTTGGTGGAGCACCTCTCCGCACAGCGCGCCAATGGCCTGCGCTCG
The DNA here is from genome assembly GCF_000092025.1 of Agrobacterium fabrum str. C58. Lineage (NCBI taxonomy): Bacteria > Pseudomonadati > Pseudomonadota > Alphaproteobacteria > Hyphomicrobiales > Rhizobiaceae > Agrobacterium > Agrobacterium fabrum. The sequence continues at coordinate 907,349 of NC_003062.2, read as the reverse complement.
ATGATCAAGCGCATCCGCGACGAAGCCCGGCTGCTGGCGGCCTGAGCCCTCACCCCCTTGCCATCCCTATCTGAGAGAAGGGCGATAGTCCGCGTCGCCCCAATGGCGTTCCTTGGGGCGATCCTTGCCCCGCGCAGGGGGAACAGGCGGCGCGTAGTGGCGGGCGAGCGAGAGCAGCGCTGCCCTGAGCAGTAATTTCGCCGAGCGCGCCGGCCATAGTCTTTCCCGCTCCACCGTCTCCAGCCCCTTTTCGAAGCAGCAGATATCGATGGCGACGCCCGAAAGTTCCGGGCCCATCGCATCCGCCGCGCGGGAAAACCGCGCCCTTGCGGCCATTGCAGCTTCGGTGAGATCAAGGGCGCCTCCCGCCTCCCCCTTGCCGCGACTGGCAATGCGCGGTTCCCACGTCGCCGTGACCCTGGGATTGAGATGGCCGCGATGAAAATCGGCAGCGAGGCGCTCGCCCGCCGCCAGCGCGTCTTCAGGAAAAAATGCGCTGCCATCCCGCTCCTTCAATCGTGAAAGGCTGGTGAGCGGCGCGGTGTTGAGGTTGCGCCGGGCCGGCTGTTTCGTTTCGTCGATCTCAACCACGACGGTCTGTATATCCCGGTGCTGCTCCTGAAACACCTCGTCCCGGTCCTTTGCCGTGGCCCGTTTCAGATAGGAGGCAAGCGGCGGTGCGGCGGAAAGGCTGTTCTGCCGCCACTCCAGCAAGCCCGAGGAAACGGCAAGCCGCACCGTCTCGGTCGGAAACCGCTGAACTGCCTGCCCCGGGCGCTTGCGGCGCAGGACGATCTCGTTCCCCTCCTCGGTGACATCAGCCGCACCGGACGCGATACAACGCAGAAGCGGCAGCAGGATGCGATGAGCCGAAGCGGTCTGGGCGTTTTTCAGTTCATTCATCCCTTCCTCCTTTCATCACGCTGAAAATGCCGACGACAAGCCGCTCCAGCACGGCGACGAACTCATCAAAGGCCGGCTCGTCACGCCGGTCCTCGACCACCTGGCAGGCATGGCCCACCGTCGTTCTGTCCCGGCCAAAACAGGGGCCGATATCCGACATGGGGATGCCGAGCGCGACATGGCAGACATACATCGCGATCTGACGGATGTGGCATTCGATGCGTCGGCGGTCGCGACGCGCCGCAAAGCGATCACCCGTCAATTGCACCATCTCCCCGGTGAGCTGCCGCACCAGACGGCAAAGACGGGCAATCTCCTCCCGTCCGGCAACCGGCGGCCAGTGACGGAAAGGGCGATCGACAGCCTGCATGCGAGGCCGCGCGGCGGCAGACAGAAGCAATGTATCCGACGGCATATGCAACTCCTCTACGAATAGGAATTAATTCATACACCTGTGGACGGATGCGGGGAAGTAAGAATTTGCCCCCGCAAATATACCAATTGATTTCACATCATTTTTTGGATCGCGGCAGCGCCAGAGAAGGATTTTTTTCCTCTATTGAAATTCCGCGCGGCAATAAAAAAGCCGGTCGATGGACCGGCTGGACATTTTCATACGGGAAGAAACGGCCTCGAAGACAGCCAATCCGGGTGAGCGGATGAACCCTGCCGCCTTCTCCCCGCCGGGGAGAAGAACAGACCGGAGCGTCGTGACAATCAGCGGCTGGCCTTGCGGCGCTGGCCGAGACCCATTTCCTTGGCGAGCCGCGAGCGGGCTTCGGCATAGGCGGGAGCAACCATCGGATAGTCGACCGGCAGATCCCATTTTTCGCGATATTCTTCCGGCGTCATGCTGTGATGCGTCGTGAGATGCCGCTTCAGCGACTTGAACGAGCCGCCACATTCCAAACAGACGATGTGATCGTCCTGAACCGACTTGCGGACCGAGACGGCAGGCTTCTGCTTTTCAACATTGACCGCCACCGATGCCGGTGCCGATGTTCCGCTGAGCGCCGTGTGAACATCCGAAATAAGGCCGGGAAGCTCTGTGACCGGAACGACGTGGTTGCTAACATAGGCAGCCACAATATCCGCCGTCAGTTCGACCAGCAGATCCTGGGCGTTACCGTATGCAGTTTCCGTCATTTAAGTATCTCCTGTTTATTGATCCCCTGACGCGGGCGAACGCCGCGTCGAGCGATGTGAAGTTACCCGGTGCCCCACCTTCGCTTTGTTGAAACCAACGTGAAATCTACCCCTAGATTTCAAGCGAAAACCGGAAACGAATTAATCCGAGATTCAACTTACGGCCTGCGACATGGGCAGCAATGGTCCGATGGGCCATAGATTAGACATTAATAAAATGCCCATGCCGACTATGAAGAGGCTAGATGCAAATCGCGATAAGCAACTTTACACTTAATTTGGATAACAGCAAAACAGCAAAAGTCAAATTCCTAGTGTCAATTTTTCAGTTCAAAACAGTCTAATTCGAATACAAAAAATTACGGGTAATAAAATACTATGCCTAGTGGTAATTGAAAATGAATACCCCCCATTATTAGGGGGATTTTCAACTTCACATTTTCTTGAGGTCATCAACTACCGATTTATCGGCCAGCGGATAACCTGCCTTGTGCGCCGCCATCGCAAGAAGATGCGCAGAGACCGGTGCAGTGAGAATGAAGAATAAAAAACCGGCCAGCGCACGCGCCAGCGTCGACAGTTCCATGGAATGGATGCCCACCGCCAGAAGCAACAGGCCGGACCCCACCGTTCCCGCCTTGGAAGCGGCATGCATGCGGGTATAGACGTCAGGCAGGCGATTAAGCCCGATGGCCGCAATCAGCGAAAAGAGGGCGCCGGAGAGCGTCAGCGCCGCAACGAGAATTGCCACGATCCAGCCCATCATCGCCTGCCCCTCCCCTTTTTGCCGCGCGCATCGTTTTCCATAGGTTTTTCAATTACTTCAGATGCCCTGTCCCCATCGAGAACCGTCGCTCTCCTGCGTCGATCGTCGGGACCACGCGACAGCACGAAACGGGCAAAGGCAACCGTCGCCAGAAAACCGACCAGCCCGAGCGCAATGGCGATATCGACATAAAGGGTAAAGCCGGTGCGGATGGCGATAACAGCGATGAAGCCGATGGCGATACCCACCAGCATGTCGAGCGCAACGATGCGATCCGGCAGGGTCGGGCCAACGACGACACGATAGACTGTCAGCAAGAAGGCAGCCGACAATACAACCGTTGCAAGTATAGTTGCGAATGAAACTGTGAGTTCCGGCGTCATATCTGGAACGCCTCCATGATCTTTCTTTCGAAGCCGTTTCGGATGTCGTTTTTCGTGGCTTCGATATCGCTGCAGTCGATCGCGTGCACGTAGAGCGTCTTTCTATCCGCGGAAACATCGACGGAGAGCGTGCCCGGCGTGAGCGTGATGAGATTGGCAAGCAGCGTGATTTCGAAATCCGTCGTCACCGTCAGCGGATAGGCGAAAATGCCGGGCTGCACGTCAAGCTTCGGCCGCGTCACCAGCACCGCCACTTTCCAGGCCGAGAGCGCCAATTCCTTGAAGAACAGCAGCACCAGCGACAGCACGCGGAAAAGCCTGAGCCAGTGGCTGCGCCCGCCCGGAAGCTGGTGGCGGATCAGCCCGAGCGCCAGTGTCGAAACGATGAGGGCGAAGACAATATTCGCCAGCGTGAGGCTGCCCGTCACGGCGAGCCAGACGGCAATAAACACCAATTGCACGGTGTAGAGGCTCATGGCTTTCCCCCTTGCGGAAAGACCGACTGAATATAGGCCTGCGGATTACCAAGACCAGCCGCCGCCTGCTGGCTGAGATTGAGCAGGCTTTCCGGGAACAGGCCGAAGAACACCACCAGCAAAGTCAGCCCCACCAGTGGCGCGACAGACGGGGCCGGCGGACGTGCGGCGGGCTGCAAGGCAGGCTGGCCGGCGGACGTCGTTACTGGGCGCCAGAAACAGAGCAGGAATACCCGTCCGAAGGCGATGGTGGCGATGAAACCGGAGACGAGAATGGCGGCGGCGAGCCACCAGGCGCCGATATCGATGGCCGACTTGACCAGAACCGCCTTCGGCCAGAAGCCGGAAAAAGGTGGCAGGCCGGAACCGGCGAAAAACAGCGCAAGCGCCAGTGCCGAAAACCACGGGGCCTGCCGGTAAAGGTCGCCAAGCGACGTGAGGCTGAAACCGCCGCCGAGGCGGGCGGCATGGCCGGCGGCGAGATAAAGCGCCGTCATCAGGACCATGGAATGCAGGGCATAAAAGATGGCGCCCGATACGCCTGACGGCGTGCCGATGGCGATGCCGGCCATCATGTAGCCGATGCCCGAGATGACGATGTAACCGAGCATGCGGCGGATATCGTTCTGGGCGAGTGCGCCCATGGCGCCCAGCACCATGGTGAGTGCGGCGGAAATGGCGATGACGATGCTCAGTTCTTCCCGCTCGACCGGAAACAGCATGACCATGACGCGCAGCAGCGAATAGATGCCGACCTTGGTGAGCAGGCCACCAAAGAGCGCGGAAACGACGATGCGCGGCGTGTGATAAGAGGCGGGCAGCCAGAAATTCACCGGAAAGGCGGCGGCCTTCATGGCGAAGGCGAGCGCGAAGAGGCTGGCGAGCGTCATCAACGGCGCGGTGCCACGCAGCTCCGTTGCCTTGAGCGCAATATCGGCCATGTTGAGCGTGCCGAAGATGGCATAAAGATATCCGACCGTGATCAGGAACAGGGTCGTGCCGATGAGGTTCAGGATGGCGTATTTCAGTGCGCCATCGATCTGCTCGCGCGTGGAACCGAGCACGATGAGGCCGAAGGACGAGATCAGCAGCACCTCGAACCAGACATAGAGGTTGAAGAGATCACCGGTCAGGAAAGCGCCGGTGACGCCCGCCATCAGCAACATCAGGAAAGGATAGAAGCCATAACGCCTGCCGCTGGCATCGATATCCGCGCCAGCATGGATGGCGCCGGCAAGCGCGACGATGGCGGCGGCGAGCGACAGGAGCGCGCCGGTGAGATCGGCGGTGAAGGCAATGCCGAAGGGCGGCAGCCAGCGGCCCATGACCATGGTGAACGGGCCTTGCGTGGCAACCTTCCAGAGCAGTGCTGCATTAAGGATCACCAGCAAAGAAAGTGCGGCAATGGCGACTGCGGCATGGTGGCGGATGGCGTGGCGCATCATCATCAGCACGGCCCCTGCGCCGATGCACAGCGCGATGGGCAGGATGATCAGCCAGTCGGCAAGCGGCACGGGCGCCATCACAAGCGCTGCGGAAAGATCGGTCACGGTTGATGTGGTGGAGGAAGCCATGTCGTCTCTGCCTCGCCGCTCAATAACCGAGCGGCGGCAAGGGCTCGCCGGCGGGTTCTGCGGTGCGCATTTCGTCCGTATCGTCGGTCTGCAATTCCTGGAAAGCGCGCCAGGTCAGAACCAGAAGGAAACAGAAGAAGGAAAAGGAAATCACGATCGCCGTCAGGATAAGCGCCTGCGGCAGCGGATTGGCGGCACCTGCGGGCAGCGTGTCCATGCCCGCCGGAATGATCGGCGGCACGTCCCGCGTCAACCGGCCGGCGGTGAACAGCAAAAGGTTGACCGCATTGCCGAGAATGGCGATGCCGAGCAGCATGCGGATGCTGTGGCGCGACAGCATGAGATAGATCGCCACCGAAAAAAAGATGCCGACGAGAATGGAGAAAACCGCTTCCATCAGTCGCTTTCCCTTTCTTCCAGCGCCAGTGCAATGGAGGTGATGGCACCAACAACGACGAGATACACCCCGATATCGAAGGACATGACGGTGGAGAGCGGCACCTCGACGCCGAACAGGCTCGGATAGACCCAGAGGCCGGTCATGAAAGGCACGCCTGATGCCATGGAGACGAGGCCTGACAGCATGGCCAGAAGCAGCCCTGCCCCGGCAATCGAGAGCGGATGAAAGACGATGGCGCGCCGGACCGCCGTCACGCCATAGGCGATGCCGTAGATCGAGAGTGCGGAGACGGCAATCAACCCGCCGATAAATCCACCGCCCGGCTCGTTATGGCCCCGCAGCAGAACGAAGATGGAAAACAGCACCATGAGGCTGGTCACGACAGGCGCGACCGTGCGCAGGATGAGCGTGTTCATGTCCGCGCTCCCTTCTTTTTCACCGTCTTCGCCGGCCCCTTGAGGACGGCGGCGGGGCGGATGCGGATGAGCGCGAGGATGGCAAGACCGGTTATCATCACGACGGCGATTTCGCCGAGCGTATCCGTGCCGCGGAAATCGACGATGATGACATTCACCACATTCGCGCCGTGGGCGATGACCTTGGAATAGGTATTGTAGAAGTCGGTCAGGCGGTTGTCGAAGCTCGCTTGCGTCGCCCGCATCAGGAACAGGGCAAAGCCGGTTCCGCAGGCAATGGCGATGGTGCTATCGAGCAGTTTCTGGCCAAGCCCGCGATGGTCCGACGGGGACAGGCGCAGCCGCGTCATGACGAGCGTCAGGATGACCACCGAGAGCGTCTCGACCATGAATTGCGTGAAGGAGAGATCAGGCGCGCCGAACAGCAGGAAGATGACCGCCACCGCAAAACCCTGTATGCCGAGCGCGATGATGGCCGTCAGCCGGCTCGATGCCGTCAGCACCGCGAGGAGACCGGCCACCGCGATGACGATGAAGGTCAGCTCATGGATGGGCATATCATGCGGCCAGGCCGGGATCGACGGCAGTTCGTCATAGAGGAACAGCGGCACCAGCAGTACGGCGGCGATGACGGCGAAGGTGGCGGTGACGTAAAACTCCAGCCGGCCGGGCTGGATAAGCCGCGTGACGTGGAAGGACATCCTCACCAGCGTTTCGATGAAGACGTCAAAGCCCCTGTCCGGCCCGGCCCCGAGCGCCTTGAAGCTGCGGTCCATCAGGCTGCGCACCCTTGAAAGCTGGGTGTAAAGGGTAATGCCGAGCGCGATCGTCAGCAGCGACAGGCCAAGCGGCACGCCGATATGGGGAATGAGCGAGATTTCCACCGGGCGCGGCTCACCCGCAATCGCGCTTGCCATGGGGGTGGAGATGTAAAAATGCGCGATGCCGGCAAAGAGCGCTATGGTGAACCCCTTCAGCGCCAAAAGCGCCGGACCGAGCCAGAGCAGCAGCGGTCCCTCATGCGCGTTTTTCGGCGTTTTCACCGGCTTGCCGAGGAAGGGTTTCAAGCCCACGGCGAAGGCGACGGCGAACATCAGCCCGTTGCCGAGAATGGCAATGCCGGTGAACAGCACGGCGCGCGGATTGCCATGCGCCAGCGCATAATAAATCTCTTCCTTGGCGAGGAAGCCGAAAAATGGCGGCAGGCCGGCCATGGAGATGGCCGCGGCAAGTGCGGCGGCGAAGGTGATGGGCATGGCCTTGCGCAAGCCGGCGAGCTTCGTGACATCGCGGGTGCCGGTCTCGTGATCGATGATGCCAGCGACCATGAACAAGGCGCCCTTGAACAGCGAATGCGCCACCAGATAAAGCACCGCCGCCTCGATGGCGTGGTCCGAGCCGAAGCCCGTGAGCATGACGAGCAGGCCGAGCGAGGAGACGGTGGTATAGGCAAGCATCAGCTTCAGATCGGTCTGGCGCACGGCGAGCAGCGCGCCGGTGAGCATGGTCAGGCCGCCGAAGAAGGGCAGCAGGATCTGCCAGGCGGCAGTATCGCCGAGAACCGGGTTGAGCCTCATCAGGAGATAGACGCCGGCCTTAACCATGGTTGCCGAATGCAGATAGGCCGAGACCGGCGTGGGCGCTTCCATGGCGTTGGGTAGCCAGAAATGGAAGGGAAACTGCGCCGATTTGGTGAAGGCACCGCCAAGGACCAGAAGCAGCGCCGCCAGATAAAACGGGCTGTCGCGCAGAATATCGCCGCCGCGCACCAGCATCGACAATTGCGTCAAACCACTGATGTCCCAGATGAAGATCAGCCCAGCAAGCAGCAGCAGCCCACCACCGCCCGTCACCACCAGCGCCTGTAGCGCAGCCCGGCGCGAGGCGGCGCGCTCGTGGTCGAAGCCGATCAGCAGGAAGGACGTGATTGAGGTGAGTTCCCAGAACACGAACAGCATCAGCACGCTGTCGGAGACGACGACGCCCAGCATCGCGCCCATGAACAGCAGCAGGAAGGACAGGAACCGGCCCTGCTGCGGATGCCCCTTCATGTAACCGCCGGCATAAAGCACGATCAGCACGCCAATGCCTGTTATCAGCAACGCGAAGGTGAGCGACAGGCCATCGATGAACCAGGAGAAGCTGAGATTGAAGCTCGGCACCCAGGCATAACCGCCCGTCACCACGCCGCCCGCCGCAATCTGCGGCAGCATCAGCGCGAAATGCACGAAGGCGAAAGCCGGCGCGATCGCGATGATCCATGCGGCATTATGGCCGAACCTTTTCACGAGGGCCGGCGCGGCAAGCGCTGCCAGAAACGGCAGAAACAGCGACAGGAATGTCAGCGCCGTGACATCTGATGTCATTCACATCTCCTGGGATGTCCCCCATCCCCGCGCGCCAATGAACGGCGTCTTTTTCAAATCGATTTTTCAGTTAAGGCATAGGCACGGTCATCTCAACCCAAATCGGTACTTTCGCCCCATAACGAACGCGTTATGACGCCTCGCCCCTTTCAATCGGCGGCGGCGATGATTATTTGAGGCGGGAACAGAAAGGATCATTCCATGAGCGATCTGACATCCCCCAAAGTCAACAAGAGCGATGCCGACTGGCGTGAACAGCTGACGCCGGAACAATATCACATCCTGCGCGAACACGGCACCGAGCGCCCTTTCACCGGTCCCTACTGGAACTCGACCGAGAAAGGCCTCTACCGCTGCGCCGCCTGTGACGAGCCGCTGTTCCTCTCCGACACGAAATTCGATGCCGGCTGCGGCTGGCCGAGCTATTTCGAGCCCGTGAAGCCAGGTGCCGTAACGGAGCATCGCGATTCGACCCACGGCATGGTGCGCACTGAAATCCGCTGCGCCAATTGCGGCGGCCATCTCGGCCACGTCTTCCCCGACGGCCCGCCTCCCACCGGCCTGCGTTATTGCATCAACGGCCATTCGATGGTGTTCGAGCCGGTTTGAGCGGCAAGACCGTGCCGCGAATTCTTCTCCCCGCCGGGGAGAAGAAACAAGCGGCATAAGCCCGATCCGGAGATGGCGTTAAGCTTTCAGCCCAGCTTCAGCTCCATACAGGTCAAATCCAGCCAGCGGCCGAACTTGGTGCCGACTTCCGAAAATCTTCCGACGACCCTGAAACCGAGGCTTTCATGCAGGCGGATGGAGGCAGTGTTTTCCGCCTCGATGGCGGCGATCAGCACATGGACGTCATTGCCGCCGGCATGGTCGATCAGCGCCTGCATCAGCCGCTTGCCGATGCCGTGCCCGCGGGCATCCTTGTGCACATAGACCGAATGTTCGCGGGTGTGGCGATAGCCGTCAAAGGCGCGCCAGTCGCCGTAGGATGCATAACCGGCAACCTTGCCGTCGAGAATGGCGACGATGACCGGGAAACCGCGTGACGTGCGGGCGGCGAACCAATCCTTGCGGTTCTCCAGATCGACCACGACCTCGTTCCAGATCGCCGTCGTGTTCACCACCGCATCGTTATAAATCTCCATGATGCCGGAGAGATCGTCCACGGTCGCGTCGCGTAGTTCCACGCTCATATTGCTTCGCCCTCATATTTCTAAATGAGCGGCTCCTGAAAGGCGGCGGCTCTGCGACGAGCCTTAAGCGATGACGCGGAGCGATGTCCAGTGCGCCGGTCGTTATGATGCGAGCGGAACGAGGCTGAAGGCGGTGACCACGGCGAAATAATGGACGGCGGCGGCGGAGACGACGAAACCGTGCCAGATGGCGTTCTGGAAGCGTAGCTTTTCCCAGACGTGGAAGATCACGCCGAGCGAATAGATGACACCGCCGGCGACGATGAGCCAGAGCGTGACGGGAGCGAGATGCGACGACAAGGGTTCCACCACCATGATGCCGCTCCAGCCCATGGCGAGATAAAGGCCGATGGCCACCCGGTCGTAGCGGCCGGGAAACAGGCATTTGAGGAGGATGCCGCAGATGGCGGCAAGCCAGATCAGCCCCAGCATCACGGCGATCAGCGGATCGTGAATGCCGCGCATCAGAAACGGTGTATAGGTGGCGGCGATGAGAATGAAGATCGCCGAATGATCGAGCCGGCGCAGGAACCATTTCACCCTGGAATGCGGCCAGATATTGTAGGTGAAGGACACGGAAAGACAGGCGACGAGGCCCAGACCATAAATCCATGCGGCCGCAATCGCACTCAGGCTGCCCCAAGCCATCGCGTAAAAAATCAGCGCCGTCGCGCCGATGAGCGCAAATACAATGCCAACACCGTGGACGATGCCATCGGCGACGATCTCATAAAAATCATATTGGCGCCCGAACCGCCACAAATCACTCATAGTCCAATCCCGTCTGCGTGCTTTCACCAAAGCATGAAGGCAATATTAGACAGGAACAAGACAGCGGCCGGTTAACGGCGATCAAATTGCGTTCGAGGTTGTAGTGAAAGGAGAGGTTTCATTTCGCTTGAGCCATCCAGCGCCGGTATAACGAGTGGTCGCTGCTTGTTTCTTATCCCGGCGGAGAGAAGAAACGGGAGGCGACCTCGCACTCCGGAATTACCCTCACAAAGCCGCAGCGCATTCCTGGCAAAACGGCGTGTAAGGCACCGCCTTCAGCCGATCCTCCGAAATCCTCTTGCCGCATTTGACGCAGGTGCCGAAAGTTCCGCTCGCGATCCGGGCAAGCGCGGCATCGATGGCGCGCAGCTCGTCCTGGCCCACCTGCCCCAGCTCGTCCAGCACCTCGTCATTGCTGCGTTCGCTGGCGCGATCCTCGTCATCGGGATTGCGCGGCTCTTCGAAATCGGCCTCGATTTTGTGCAGGCGGCGATAAAGCTCGCGCTGGCGGTCACGCAGGATTTTTTCGTAACTTTCGACATTCATGGACTTTCCTCCAGCCAATCTTCTTGTTTTGTCGCATTTCCAGGAAAACCGGCTTCCACTTTTCCTGGAAATGCTTGGGGGGGGGGCGGGAAAACCGCCTGCAACCCTAAAACGTCAAACTCTTACCGATCCACCAGCACCGAGCACTTGGCGTGGCGCACCACGCGGTCGGCGGTGGCGCCGATGAAATAATTGCTGAAGTCAGGCGTGTGCGACGCGATAATGATGAGATCCGCCTTGTGTTCCTCGGCGGCGGCGATGATCTCGCGTGCGGGGGCGCCGCTTCTGATTTCCTGACTGCCCTTGAAACCGGCCTTGGTCTTGAGGTCTGAAAGCTTCGCCTTGGCGTCCTTGATGGCGTTTTCGATAAGGTCGACAGGCAGGTCGATCGCCATATACCCCGGCAGTTCCTCCACCACGTTGATGAGAACGATCTCGCCGTCGGGGTCCAGCAGCGCCTTGGCCTTTTCGAGGATCTTTTCCCCCTTGTCGGTGGCGCTGAGGTCTACCGGTACGATGATCTTCTTGTACATGGCTGTCTCCTTTGGCTTGATCCGCCATTTCGCGTGTCGGGTTAGGCTCATATTTCTCCGGCGGCGCCACCTTTGCCTTGATCGAAGTCAAAGCCGCAGCGGCGCCAGCGGGTGATGTTGTCAACGAATAATGAACAGTCAATCGTCGCAATGCGATCTTTGCTGAACGACGAAACCAGCCCATATTCGGCTCTAACAAACGCCGCAAAGCGGCGTCGGCCGATAGCATCGGCGACCGATCCGCCCCTTGGCGCTTCGGATTCAATATGGAGATCAAGATGAGTGAAATCAAACAATTCGCCCTGACGCGGCCGGCCTATGTCGGTCAGGCGCATCTCGTTGTTCACGATCTGCCGCGCGTTTCGGATTTCTACCAGAAGATCATCGGTCTTTCCGTTCTCGAAAAGAACCCGAGCGGCGAAGTGCTTGGCGTAAACGGCCAGCCGTTGCTGACGCTCTCCACCTCCGACACGGCGGAACGTGCGCCGCGCAATGCCGCCGGCTTGTTCCACACCGCCTTCCTGATGCCGAGCCGCAACGATCTCGCCCATTGGCTGGCGCATGCCACCCATCACAATATCCAGCTTCAGGGCGCATCCGACCATCTGGTCAGCGAGGCGATCTATCTCGCCGACCCGGAAGGCAATGGTATCGAGGTCTATCGCGACCGTTCGCCCGACGAATGGAGCTACCAGCCTGACGGCACGGTGGAGATGGCGACGATCGGCCTCAACCTGCAGGCGCTTTACGACAGCGCCCCGAAGACGGCCTTTACCGGTGCGGCTGATGGCACCGCCATCGGCCACATTCATCTGCAGGTCGGCAATATTCCACAGGCGGATGAGTTTTATCAGGATGTGCTGGGGCTTAAGATCATGGCGCGGTATCCGGGTGCGAGCTTCTTCGGCTCGGGGGCCTATCACCATCATGTCGCCGCCAATATCTGGAACAGCCGCGGTGCCTCGACCCGCAAGGACAGCATGACGGGCCTTGCCGGCTATTCGCTGAAGTTCAACGAGAAGGCGGCGCTCGACACGGCGATCGCGGCCCTCGACCGGCTGGAAATCGCCACCGAAAGACAAAGCGATGGCATCGTCCTCAAAGACCCCTGGGGCATCGGCCTGAAGCTCTCGGCGTGAGTTAAAACGGGGCGGCGGAAATTTGCGCCGCCCCGGAACCGCCTGAGGTGTCGGACGTTAAATGCCCTATTGGGGGATAGTCCGATGAATAAGAATGCAAAGCCGGATTTGGCCGGCACGGCGGCCTTGGCGCTAGACAAGGGCGATCCACTTTTGACACCGGCCTCGGTTTCGCAGCGGGATGACGCGCGCAGCCAGCAACCGCTCGGGCGGGAGGCGTTGGATGTCTTCGTTGCCTGGTCGATCATCGGCATTTTCCTGATCATGTCCATGGCGGTCATCCATGAACTGTCGATGATCCTGATGCCAGTGGTCATGGCGGTGGTTGTCGGCATGATCCTCGGGATTTCGGCTGAGAAGCTGGCCTCCTACGGCATTCCGGGCGCAGGTGTCGCCCTCATCCTGTCCACGCTCGTCGCCGCCGTGATCTTTTTCGTGGTGAACTCGCTGATCGACCCCGTGTCGCAGCTTGCAACCGAAGGTCCTGCCCTGATCGAACGCAGTATCGATCGCTTCCTGCCCTATGTCCAAAACCTGCGATGGCTGAATATTTCCGCAGCGACGTTCAGCATGGGTTCGATGTCGATGGAATCGCTGATTTCGCGTAGCGGCGAAATCATCACGCTGCTCGGCGCGAACGTCACGCCTGCGATCGTCCAGGGGCTGATCTTCCTTGCGGCTCTCCTGATGTTTCTCTACAGCCGCCTGCGGCTGCGCAAGGCCCTCATCATGGTCTTCCCTGCGCGCCACCAGCGGCTGAGAACCATCCGCATCATCGGCTCGGTGGAAAAAGTGCTCGGCACCTATTTCGCCACGGCAAGCCTCATCTACGCCGCGCTGGGTGTCACCATGATCGTGATCGCTTATGTTGGCGGCCTTTCCATGCCGCTTCTGTGGGGGCTCTTTGCCTTCCTTTCGAGCTTCGTGCCCTTTCTCGGCATCACCCTCATGACCATATCGCTCACCATCGCCGGCATCATCGCCCATGACAACATGATCCTTGCGCTGCTGCCGGCGGGTGTTTTCTTCACCATTCACCTGTTGATGGAAAATCTCGCCTTCCCGGCAGTCGTCGGCCGCAACATGGAAATCAACCCCTTCCTCGTCTTCGTGATGATCATTTTCTGGACGTGGATGTGGGGCGCGGCCGGTGCCATGCTGGCACTGCCGCTGTCACTGATCGCCATGACGGTGACGCGGGAACTGTTTCCCTCACGCCGGGTGGTGCCCAAGCTGCCGGATTAGATGCCGGGTTTCCGGTGGGAAATGCGAAACCAATCCGCTTGTGGGTTTTAGGGGGCGTATGTCGACGGCAGACGGAGGGCGCGTGTGGTTTTACCCCCCTCTGCCCTGCCGGGCATCTCCCCCTCAAGGGGGGAGATCGGCAGGAGGCCCTTTCGTCGCTTCATCCTCAAAGGTTGAGATGGGCGAAACCTTGCCGCAGATCGATCTCCCCCCTTGAGGGGGAGATGCCCGGCAGGGCAGAGGGGGGGTAAGCCCCACCCACGCCGCTCAACTAAGTGAACGACCTACTCAAACCCAACGGCCAGGCCGCTCAGGAAGCGAGCGGCATTCCCAGCATCTGCCCCCGCGCCATGCGGCGCTCATGCTCAATCAGCCATTTCTTGCGCCACAGCCCGCCACCATACCCCGTCAGACTGCCATCCGCACCGAGCACCCGATGGCAGGGAACGACAATCGCAAGCTGGTTGGCGCCATTGGCGCGGGCAACCGCCCGCACGGCGGTAGGCCTCTCCATCGCGGTTGCGAGCGAGGAATAGCTGACGATCTCACCCGCCGGGATTTCCCGCAGGTTCCGCCAGACATCGCGCTCGAAGGGCGTGCCGTGGCCGGCGAGCCGGGTTTCGAAACTGCCCGAACGGCCGGCGAAATAGGCCGCAAGTTCCGCGGCGATCTGGCCGGTGACCGCGGTGCGGCCCAGCACCATATCCGCGCCGGTGCGGGCCTTCAGCCGTTTCAGCTCGGCGGGAAGAGCCGGCCGGTCGGCGAATTCGAGGAGATGCAGGGCGTGGTCGTCGGCAACGGCCAGCATCGGGCCAATCGGCGTGTCGATCCAGTCGCCCTTCAGGAACCCCCTGCCCTTCATGGCGGCGGGAGAGGTGCCGAACAACTGGTTGATGGCCGAGCGAAAGCCGCTGCCGGATTCATAACCGGCATCGATCTGCGCGCCGATCACCGCCTCGCCGGAGGCAAGGCTTTCCGCCGCGTCCCCCACCCGCCGCAGCCGGGCGATTTCCAGAAAGCTCATGCCGAAACGGCGCTTGAAGCTGCGCCGCACGGTGGAGGGATCATGGCCGAGCGCCACCACATCCTCCTCGCGCCAGCGCCGCGCCGGTTCGTTTTCCAGCGCTGTCAGGAGCGCAGTAACGGTCCCGTCGGGCGTGCCGTAAGACAACATCGGCTTGCAACGCTTGCAAGGGCGAAAACCCGCCTCCAGGCATTCGGTGATGGTCTCCCGGAACCGGCAGTTCTCGATCTTCGGCTTGCGCGCCGTGCAGGTGAAGCGGCAGAAAATCTTCGTGGATGTCACGCAGACATAGGCCACGCCTTCATAGGCGGGATCCTTGTTCACAAGGGCGAAATAGAGTGTTTCAGTGTCGGGGCGTTTGAACAGCATCATGGGAGGGATGCTAGCGCAATTTTGAGAGGCATGCCGCCGAAAAACGGGCATGGATGTGGCTCACGACCTCATTCCTGTGCTTGTCACAGGAATCCAGCAAGCCCAAGTCCTTGGGTTGAAAGGACTCTCTCCGTCGCGCAGACGCGCGTCGACTGGATTCCTGTGACAAGCACAGGAATGAGGAAAGATCTGTCCCCGTTTCAATTCCCCGGTGGCGCGAAGGACGGGTCGTCCAGCCGGGCGAAGATGACGCCGCGGGCTTTCAGCGCCAGAAGGCCTTTCACCACACCCTCGCCCGCCTCATGGGTGGGCTGGTTGATGTGGGAAATGATGACATCGCCATTCTTGGCGGCAGCGATGTGTTTTGCCGTCATGGCTGCACCGAGCAGCGAGCCGCCATCGCCGTTGACGGAATAACCCGCCACCCGCATGCCGAGGCGGTTGATGGTGGCCATGGAGGATGCTGTGTATTTGGCCGTCGCCCCACGAAACCATTGCGGCTGGAGACCGGTGGCCGCGACGATCGCCTGACGACCACCTTCGACTTCCTGCACGACCGCCGCTTCCGATCCGGCAGCCGCGATGCCATAGATGGCAACGGGCTTATCCACCGCCGGCACATGGTTTTCGCCGTGGTTTTCGATCTCGAAGAGGTCAGGATGGGCCATCAGAACCGCCAGCGCCTCGCCATTATGCTTCAGCCAGCGGGCGGTGACGAAGATCGTGGCAGGGATGCGCTCGCGCACCAGCGTATCGAGGATGCGGTGATCGGTCTTGCCCATGCAGGCATCGAGCGTCATCGCCACCCGAACCTTGCCGTCATGCTGCGGCGTCATTTTCAGCGACGGCTCGACCAGGCCGTTCCCCGCAAAGGCGATGGAGGCGGCAGAGGCAAACAGGGCAGCAAGCAGGAGGCGACGCATCATTTTCATTTTCCGCAGTGTCATGCAGTGTATTCCCGTGGCAATCCGCCCGCAAAGCGCCCGAATTATGGCGCGGTTTCTAGCGCGGATAGTGCCTCCAGCGCCTCTTCCACCCGCTGGCGCTCCGCGCTGGTGAGCGGCAGGATCGGCCGGGGTGGTTCGCTGACCGTCAGCGACAGGATGTTGGCGGCGGCATAGATCACGCGGATACTGCCGAATTCCTTAAACAGCGCCCAGAGCGGCTGGAAGGTCGCATCGAGCCTTTTTGCCTCCTCCGCATTGCCGGCCTGAGCCGCCCGCATCAGTTGCAACGCCGGAACCGGGAGCAGACCGGCAACCACGCTGTACCAGGTGTCACCGCCGGCAAGTGTGGCGTCAGTGCAGCCCCAGTCACCACTGTAACCAATGGCGAAATCGTCCGACAGCTTGGGGCGCAGACGTGCAAGCTCGCCGGCATAATCGGCATCGGCCGGCAGCGGCATCTTGATGGCGCGGATATTCGGGATATAGGCCAGCCGCACGAGAAGCTCGTCGCTGAAGGTGAAGCGGGTGGTCGTCGGGTTGTTGTAGATGGCGAGCGGCAGGGCCGTTGCGCCCGCGACGGCGGCGAAGTGGTGATAGGCCTCTTCCTGCGTCAGCGGCGTGTAGGAGACGGGTGCGAGCAGCAGCGCGTCCGCACCGGCTGCTTCAGCGTCTTTCGCCAGCGCCACGGCTTCATCGGTGCGCAACGCGCCGATGCCTGCCATCAGCGTGCGCCTGCCCCTGAGGATCGTGGCGGCTGCCTCGATGGCGCGGCGTCTCTCCTCACGCGTGAGATACATATAGATGCCGGTGCTGCCGAGGATGCCGACGGAATCGACCTCCGCCGCGTCCAGCCGCGCGATCAGGGCGGAGAAGGCCTCAATATCGACTCGCCCGGCCTCGTCAGCCGGCGTGATCGGAAAAGCCGAAAGTCCCTTGAATCGTGTCGCCATGTCCGTCTCCCTCGCTTTGATCGGCAAGCAGGGTTACAGAGCCACTGGCGGAGCGGCAAGAAAAGCGGGGCTAAACTTCCTCAAGACGCCGAAAATTTCGGCGGTCAGTCATAAAGATACAACTTCTTCCACTGCTCTTCGGGAATCTTGTCGCCGACACGGTAATCGAAGGACTGGATGGAGAGGCTGTCGCTTTTCAGCTGGCACTTGTATTTGAGCTTGTACCATTCACCGGCGCTTCTGAAGACTGCACCCGACGCCTTGATCGAATTCTTGCCAACCTCGGGATCACCGAAAGTATAGGCAATGACCTTATCCGGCTTCATACCTTTCTGCTCGGTCGCGATCCGCTCCATCGCCTCTATATCGCAACGCTGCTCCAGACGCTCCTCGGGGGCGAGCACGTTCAGCTGCCTCATGACGTTGGCGTCTATTGCGAAAGCGGGTGTAAAGGCCTGTAAGGCAAGGAAAAACGCAGAAAGAGCAGCGGGAAGGAACTTTCGCATGGGATCCTGTCAGTTTTCGTTTGTTCTTATCGATGGACGGCAGGCCGGTGGCAGGCGCGCATCATCGCTGATTTGCCGGATATTGCCAAAATGTGATCGAAAACTGACGAAATTGTGCCCAAGCCTCATTTCCCCTGTTGAGATTTGAAACTTGATCGGGCGTGAGGGGCACTCTACATCTTGGTCCCGCCCATCGATTTTTCATAGTAAAGCGAGTTTCCCTTGCCTATTTTCAAGAACCTGCCCGCCGCTCCGACCGCCGAAAAACGGCCCGTCCAGGACACGCATCACGGCATCACCCGCACCGACGACTACGCATGGTTCCGGGCCGATAACTGGCAGGCCATGTTCAAGGACCCCACCCTGCTCGACCCGGCCATTCGCGCCCATCTGGAGGCGGAGAATGCCTATATGGAAGCCGCCATGGGCGACACCAGGGCGCTTCAGGAAAAGCTGTTCGAGGAGATGAAGGGCCGCATCAAGCAGGACGATTCCTCCGTTCCGGTCAATGATGGGCCTTATGCCTACGGCACGCTGTTCGTGACCGGCGGCGAGCAGCCGCATTATTTCCGCACCCCGCGTGATGGCGGCGACAAGCATGTGCTGCTGGATGGTGACAAGGAAGCGCAAGGCAAGGATTATTTCCGTCTTGCCGGCCTCAACCAGTCGTCCGATCACAGTCACGGCATCTGGGGTTATGACGACAAGGGTTCGGAATATTTCACACTGCGCATCCGCAACCTCGAAACCGGTGAAGACCTTGCCGATGTCGTGGAAAATACCGGGGGCGGCGGTGCCTGGGCGCCTGACGGCAAGAGCTTCTTCTATACGCTGCAGGACGAGAACCACCGTCCGTCGAAAGTCTTCCACCATATCATCGGCGAGCCGCAATCCGCCGACCGGCTGGTCTATGAGGAAAAGGACCCGGGTTTCTTCATGGGCGTCGGAGCTTCTGTCCTCGACGATTTCATCTTCATCGATATTCACGACCATGAAACCAGCGAATACCGCATTCTTTCCACCAAAGACCTGACGGCTGAGCCAAAGGTGGTGGCGGAGCGCGAAGAGGGCATCGAATATTCGATGTGTGAAGGCGGCGACGTCTTCTTCATCCTTACCAATGATGGTGACGCCAAGGATTTCCGCATCATGGAGGCGCCGGTTACCGCGCCGGGCAAGGAAAACTGGAAAGAGGTGGTACCGCATGAGCCGGGCCGCCTCATTCTTTCCGTCGATGCCTATGCCCGCCATCTGATCTGGCTGGAACGCCGCGACGGCCTGCCGCGCATCGTCATCCGCGATCGCCGCACAGGCGAGGAACATTCCATCGCCTTTGCCGAAGAGGCCTATTCGCTTGGCCTGCACGGCGCGGCGGAATACGACACCGATGTCATCCGCTTCTCCTATTCCTCGATGACGACACCGAGCCAGCTGTTCGATTACAACATGGTGACGCGCGACCGCACGCTTCTGAAGACGCAGGAAGTACCATCAGGCCACAATCCTGATGACTACATCACCCGCCGCATCATGGCCCCTGCCCATGATGGCGAGCTGGTGCCGGTGTCCCTGCTCTACCGCAAGGATGTGCCGCTCGACGGTTCCGCTCCCTGCCTGCTTTATGGTTATGGCGCTTACGGCATCACCATTCCCGCCTCCTTCTCCACCACGACGCTATCTTTGGCCGACCGAGGTTTCATCTATGCCATCGCCCATATTCGCGGCGGCAAGGACAAGGGTTTCGAATGGTACGAAACCGGCAAGATGGAAAACAAGCAGAACACGTTCAAGGATTTCATCGCGGCTGCCGATCATCTGGTTCAGGAGGGTTTCACTTCCTATGAGGGCATCATCGCGGAAGGCGGTTCGGCGGGCGGCATGCTGATGGGTGCCGTCGCCAATATGGCGCCAGAGAAATTCGCTGGCATCATCGCCGCCGTTCCCTTCGTGGACGTGCTGACGACCATGCTCGATGACACGCTGCCGCTCACCCCGCCGGAATGGCCGGAATGGGGCAATCCGCTGGAATCGGAAGAGGAATATGGCTGGATCGCTGCCTACAGCCCCTATGACAATGTCGGGGAAAAATCCTATCCGCCGCTGCTTGCGCTTTCCGGCCTCACAGACCCGCGCGTGACCTATTGGGAGCCGACCAAATGGGTGGCGAAGCTACGCGAGAAGACGACGGGGGAAGCCCCCATCCTGCTCAAGACCAACATGGCGGCTGGCCATGGTGGCAAGTCGGGCCGTTTCCAGCGGCTGGAGGAAGTCGCCTTCGAATATGCCTTCGCCCTGAAGGTCGCGGGCAAGGACGCCGTGTGACACGCTGAATGCAGAAACGGGCGGCGATCCAATCGTCGCCCGATCTTATTTTGGACGAAAATACCTGCAAAAATCTCGTTTCTGAATATTTTTTCCACAAATTATCAACTGCATCTTTTATTTAAATACCATCTTTGCGGCCAGTGAATTTTTATTTTCAGTTGCTGCAACTCAGAATATATCTTGCACAAATACAAATATAGCTCATGTATTATGCGACCGGAAAAAATGTTCCAGAAATCGAATGCATGGCTGCGTTGCGCCGTTTCGCGTTGCAATATCACTTTTTGGCCGTATTATCCGGGCCGTTGACATATTCATGCGCCTTTTCGCCGCCTTTCTCGCGGCAATCCTGCAGCACGTCTTGCGGATAATCTTCTCGCCGGATTTTTTCGGCTTTTCCATGCGCCATGTCAGTCCGCCCTTGGCAATCCGGGCTTTGCAGTGCTCCCGCTTTGCCAAATGAAAACACTGCATCAGACTTGGAGGTCTCCACATGAAGAAACTCCTGGCCTCGACCATTCTCGTAACGGGCTTTATCACCGCTGCCGGTGCAGCAAATTCCGCCAATGCCGCAGAGACATGCGGCAACATCACCATCGCCGAAATGAACTGGGCATCGGCCGGTGTCGCGGCTTACGTCGACAAGTTCATCATGGAAAACGGCTATGATTGCACGGTCAACGTCATCAGTGGCGACACCACTCCGACATTCACCTCGATGAACGAAAAGGGCCAACCGGATATGGCGCCCGAAATGTGGGTGAACACACTTGGCACCCCCTATGAGGAAGCCGTCAAGAAGGGCAACCTCATCCAGGAAGTCAAAATCCTGAGCGAGGGCGGCGTCGAAGGCTGGTGGATTCCCAAATATCTTGCCGACGAACATCCTGACATCAAGACGGTTGAGGATGCACTCAAGCATCCCGAGCTTTTCCCGGCACCTGAAGATGCCAGCAAGGGTGCCGTTTTCGGCTGCCCGCCGGGCTGGGGCTGCCAGCCGACGACCGCCAACCTGTTCAAGGCACGCAAGGCTGACGAAAAAGGGTTCGCCCTGATCGACACCGGCTCCGCGGCGGGCCTCGATGGCTCGATTTCCAATGCCTACGAGAAGAAGCAGGGCTGGCTCGGCTATTACTGGTCTCCGACAGCCATTCTCGGCAAATATGACATGGTGAAGCTGGACGATGGCGTGGCACTCGACCGCGAGGCCTACGACACTTGCATCGCCAAGCCGGATTGCGCCGATCCCAAGCCAAACGCCTATCCGGTAGCCGAGGTGTTCACTGTTGTGACCAAGGACTTTGCGGAAAAGGCCGGTCCGTCCATCGACTATATCCGCAAGCGGCAGTGGGACAACGCCACGGTTGCCGGGGTTCTGGCCTGGATGGATGACAACCAGGGCACCAACGAGGATGGCGCCGAGTATTTCCTCGAGAACCACGAGGATATCTGGACGAAGTGGGTTTCGCCCGAGGTGGCGGAGAAGATCAAGGCTTCGATGTGATTGATCGGGGGCGTCGGCGCCAGCGTCGATACCCCCCTCTGCCCTGCCGGGCATCTCCCCCACAAGGAGGGAGATCGGCTGGGCGCACCCTCCTCACAAATCTGCGACATGCGTGATGGGCGGATCTCTCGCCGCTCGTCGATCTCCCCCCTTGTGGGGGAGATGTCCGGCGGGACAGAGGGGGGTGCCCGCGCACTCGAACCTCGCGCCCATCCCATAACCCAAAGGGAAAACAACAATAATGGCCCTCTGCAATTACCTGCCGGACCTGCTCTGCAAGTTCCCGGCCATCGACAACTCCACGATGCGTGTGGCACGCAAGACCATCGATGACGGTTTTCGCGACATCGTGCGCAATTACGGCGATGCGATCGATGTGATCGTGCATCCGCTGCAACTCTTCCTCAACGCCTCGGAGCGGCTGTTCATCGAGACGCCGTGGATCATCACGATGCTCGTCATTCTGGCCATCGTGCATCTGGCCGGGCGCAGCTTCAAGATCACCGGTGGCACCGCAATCTCCCTCTTCATGATCGGCGCCGTTGGCCTGTGGCGCGACGCCATGACGACGCTGTCCATCGTCACCATCGCCACGCTGATCGCCATCGTCATCGGCCTGCCGCTTGGCATCCTGATGGGTCGTTCCGAACGCCTGCAACGCCTCATCAATCCCGTGCTCGACGTGATGCAGACCCTGCCAAGCTTCGTTTATCTCATCCCCGTGGTGGTGATTTTCGGCATCGGCAAGGTACCGGGCCTGATCGCAGTGGTGATCTACGCCATTCCGCCCGTCATTCGCCTGACGAGCCTCGGCATCCGCCTGGTGGACCGGGAAGTGCTGGAAGCGGCGGATGCCTTCGGTTCCTCCAACGGCCAGAAGCTGTTCAACGTGCAGCTGCCGCTGGCGCTGCCCACCATCATGACCGGCATCAACCAGACCATCATGATGGCGCTCGCCATGGTCGTCGTCGCCTCGATGGTCGGCGTCGGTGGTCTCGGCAAGAATGTGCTGCAGGCCATCAACAACCAGTTTTTCACGGTGGGCTTCCTGAACGGTTTCGCTCTGGTCGCCATCGCCATCATGTTTGATCGGGCAAGCCAGGCTTTCGGCAAGCGCCTGCAGAAATACCGCGAGGTCTCCCATGGCTAAAAGCATCGAAATCAAGAATCTTTACAAGATCTTCGGCAAGCATCCCGAGAAATACCTCGAGGCGGTGCGGTCGGGCATGGACAAGGTCGAACTGAACGACAAACACAACCATGTACTTGGCCTCAACAACATCAACATCACCATGCCGGGCGGCAAGATCACGGTCGTCATGGGATTGTCCGGCTCCGGCAAATCGACGCTGATTCGCCACATCAACCGGCTGATCGACCCGACAGCCGGCGAAGTTCTCTATGACGGCGAGGACATTTGCGGCATGAGCACCTCGGCGCTCCGTAAATTCCGCCGCCACAAGACGGCGATGGTGTTCCAGAAATTCGGCCTCTTGCCGCATCGCACAGTGCTCGAAAACAGCGTCTACGGTCTCGACATCCAGGGCGTGCCGCGCAAGGAAAGCGAAACAAAGGGCCGTTACTGGCTCAATCGTGTCGGCCTTGACGGCTACGAGGATTATTATCCGAAC
Source organism: Agrobacterium fabrum str. C58 (assembly GCF_000092025.1). Classification (NCBI taxonomy): domain Bacteria; kingdom Pseudomonadati; phylum Pseudomonadota; class Alphaproteobacteria; order Hyphomicrobiales; family Rhizobiaceae; genus Agrobacterium; species Agrobacterium fabrum. The sequence continues at coordinate 884,233 of NC_003062.2, read as the reverse complement.
CAGCTTTCCGGCGGCATGCAGCAGCGCGTCGGCCTTGCCCGGGCACTTGCCAATGACGCCGATATTCTGCTGATGGACGAGGCCTATTCGGCGCTCGATCCGCTGATCCGCGTCGATATGCAGACGATGCTGCTCGATCTTCAGCAGGAACTGAAAAAGACCGTGGTGTTCATCACCCACGATCTGGACGAGGCTTTGCGGCTCGGGGACCATATCGCCATCCTCAAAGACGGCGAAGTGGTGCAGCAGGGCGACGGCCAGAGCATCATCCTTTCCCCTGCGGATGGTTACGTCACCGACTTCGTTCGCGACGTGAACCGCAGCCGCGTGTTGCAGGCGACCACTGTCATGGAACCGCTGGACAGCAAGCCGGAAGGCATGTCCGTGCCTGAGAACGCCACGCTCGAAACCATTGCCCGCGACATGTCCGAGGCCAATGAAACCCAGGCCCATGTGGTGGATGAGGACGGCAAGCCGGTCGGCAGCATCGGTCTCGACACGCTGGTGGCTGCCATGGTGACGCCTGCGCCGCAGGAGGCGGTGGCGACAGTTGAGGTGGAGGAGGAAATGCGGGAGCCCGTTGCTCCGGCTGAGAAGGAAACGGCGTGATCCGGGCATTTAAAATGACGGAAACATCGCCTCCGTCATTCCCGGGCTTGTCCCACTGCAGTCCGGTTTAGATTTTCATTAAGGCTGCAATGTCCTTGAGACTGGTTCGAAGGGTAAACATGCCCCCGGCGTCATCCTCGGCCCTGTGCCGAGGATCTAATCACGTCGAATAAAATCAATCTGTTGCACATAACAGGGACAAGCCCGAGGATGACGTCGAATGAGGGTGCAGTCGGCGATCCAATATCACCCGCCCCGCCCCTCCATGCAAAAACGAAGCACTACTTCGCCGACTGTCAACCCTCGACCGTCATTGCAGCGCAGCAGACGCAAGCTTCAGACAAGTCGCCGCCGTTAACTATTCGTTAACTTTTGAACGCGGAATCACCCAAATGCAGATCGAAAGCAATATTGGCGGATATAATTATCAGGGTCGCATCCGCGACCTCGAAAAAGCTGGCAGCGCGCAAAGCACGCCGGAGGAGCAGGCCGTAAAACGCGGTCCCGGCAACCCGACCGTTTCCAGCACCATTCTTTCCCAGTCACTGGCCAATGTGCTGTGGGCTGTTGGCAATGGCAGCGCCCCCGCCTATCAGGATACGCCGGCCGCCTCCGCCGAAGACAAGGCGGAAGCACAGGCAGAATGGGTGCGTGGCGCCTATTCGGAATATACCGAATAGGCGAGTCCCATTAGGCACTTGCCGGGCTGACTTCCACTGTCACATGCGACAGTTCATGTATGGCGGCAAGTTTCTGTTTATAAAAGGCCGGCGCTTTCGGCGCCTGCGAATGGATCGCGACGATGGCCGCATGGTGGCCGGGGCCAACCTGCCAGACATGCAGATCGGTGATGCGATCTTCTTCCGTTTCCACCGTATCACGGATTTCCTGCGGCAGGTCGTCCGTCAGCGGCACCGCATCGACCAGCGTCGTTGCCGTGGAGCGAATGAGCCCCCATGACCAGCGGGCGATGACCAGACCGCCGACGATGCCCATCAACGGGTCGAGAAAGTTCCAGCCGTTCCACTTGCCGAGCAGCAACGCGACGATGGCAAGGACCGAGGTCAGCGCATCCGCCAGCACATGCAGATAGGCGGCGCGCAGATTATTGTCCCGCCCGCCCTTTGCGCCGTGCTGTGCATGCGAACCGTGATCGTGGTGGGCATGGCTGCCGTGGCCGTGATGGGCATGCGAAGCGTGACCATGGCCGTGGCCGTGGCCACGGTCGTGGTGATGGTCATCCTTCAGCAGCACGGCGCTGACGAGATTGACGACAAGGCCGATGACTGCAACGAGAATAGCCTGGTTGAAATCGATCTGGACGGGGCTGACGAGGCGCAAGCCACTTTCTACCGCAATGAGCAGCGCCACCACGGCAAGCACGACGGCACTGGCAAAACCGGCGAGATCACCGAACTTGCCGGTGCCGAAGCTGAAGCGGGGATTGCGCGCCTCGCGCCTTGCATAGAGATAGGCGAGCGCCGAAATCAGCATCGCGCCCGCATGGGTGGACATGTGCCATCCGTCAGCCGTCAGCGCCATGGAGCCGAACCAGTGGCCGGCGACGATCTCTGCCACCATCATGACGGTGGTCAATGCAATGACCATCCAGACACGCCTTTCATTGCGCTCATGATTCTGGCCGAGATAAATATGGTGATGCTCCGCCGCGGCGAAAGGTTCGGAAGTCGTCGTCATGTCGCTCAATCCTCTCTCGAATTTACCGGCCCTTCTCAACTCTGCGGGCTTCTTTCCATTCTGCTGGCCTGCATTGACCTACCGGATGTAGGTCTTCAGCACCTGGGCCAGCTCTTCTGCCGCCCGCGCCCGCTCGTCTTCATTTTCGGCATGGACCACGTGTTCGTGCAGATGCTCCTGCATCACCTCCCCCGTCAGGCCTGAAAGCGCGCCGCGCACGGAGGCGAGCAATTGCAGCACCTCGCCGCAGGGCTTGGCATCGTCCAATGCGCGTTCCACCGCCTCCATCTGCCCTTTCAGGCGGCGGATGCGGGTCAGCAGCTTGTCCTTGTTGCGGATCGTGTGGGACATGTGCACCTCATATACTATAGGGGGGTATACTATATTGCAGTTATTTTTTGCACAAGGCGTGCATGACGCAATCCTCGCGAATGTTTCGGACCTTAAAAATGCTCCATCAGAACTAGGGGATTCACAGTCATGACGACTATCGCAGCAACCAGCAGCATCAATTTCGCCTCTCCGGTCCGCGGCATCGCGCCTGCGCACAGCCGGGAGAGCCAGTCCACCACCGAGGCTTTGCAGGAGCTGACGCGGGCGGCCCATCGCGCCATTTCGGTGGCAGGCAATGTCGCCACAGCCGTCGCTCCGCTGGCCGGTGCCTCCGCCAGCCTGGCCGCTGCTCTCTGGGACATGAACAGCAGCGCTTCCGCCTCCACTGGCGCCAATGCTGACGTGGTCGCTTCCGCCCAGCCGGATATGGCAAGCCTCGAATCGCAGGTTCTGAAGGCACTGGCCCAGGCGCTTGGCGTCAACGATGCCGCTTGAGGCCATTGAATCGGTCGTGAAAAAGCCATATCTCTAGAGACTGGAGATATGGAGAAAGCCATGCTGTCCATCGGTGAACTGTCGAAACGCACCGGCGTGAAGGTGCCGACGATCCGCTATTACGAGCAGATGGGCCTCATCCGCGAGGCGGACCGTTCGGACGGCAACCAGCGCCGTTACGAAAAATCCGACCTCGAAAGGCTGGCCTTCATCCGCCATGCGCGCGATCTCGGCCTGAATATCGAGGCCATCCGCGAGCTGCTTGCGCTCAGCCAGCACCGGCAGATGCCTTGCGAAGGTGCCGACCGCATCGCCGCCGAGCATCTTGCCCATGTGCGCGAAAAGATTGCCAGCCTGAAGAAGCTGGAACACGAGCTGGAACGCATCGTCTCCCATTGCCACGGCCATTCGATCGAGGATTGTTACGTCATCCGCGCGCTTTCCAACCACGGTATGTGCGAGGGCGAGCATTGAACCGCTAAAGCGGGCTTGACAGAATATGGATTCGGGCGCATTGCATTCCCCATGATCAACGAACGCGCACCCATCTCCTGCTCGTATTTTTGGGCCTTCCTTTAAGGGCGGCTCGACAGATCATATTGTCAACAAGCCGCCGTCAGGCGGCTTTGTTGTTTTCAAACGTCCTGACGGCACCGATAAGACCAAAGGACCGAAAAAATGACCGAAGATAGCTCCCTTACACTGGAAAGACCCCCCGTCGTCATCATCCGCGGCGCGCGCAAGACCGATCTGCCCGAGCTCAACGAGATGATCACCCTGCTTGCCTCCTACCACGGCGATGCGGCGGCCATCACGCCGGCCAAGCTGGAGCGCGACCTGTTCGGCCCGCTCCCCTGGGTGCATGGGCTGGTGGCCGAAGCCGATGACGCGCTGATCGGTTACGCCCTGCTTTTGCCGCTCTACAGGGCGCAGGAAGGCCGGCGCGGCCTGGAGCTGCATCATCTCTTCGTGCGTGACGGTCATCGCGGCCATGGCACCGGCCAGCATCTGGTGTCCCGTGCGCGGGATATCGCCAAGCGCCTTGGTTGTGACTATCTTTCCGTCAGCGCCACGACCGGCAATGTGGCGGCGCATCGTTTCTACGAAAACATGGATTTCGCGCCGCGGCCGGTCACCGGCATGCGCTACATGCAGTCCATCGCCTGATTAAAACCCACGGAGACGGCCATGACACGGATCGCCATTGCGCTCGCGCAGGATTTTGCGGACTGGGAACCGGCGCTGCTTGCGGCGGCAGCGCGCAGCTATCTCGGTGTCGAGATCGTGCACGCCACGCCTGATGGCATGCCCGTGACCTCGATGGGCGGGCTGAAGGTGACGCCGGACACATCCTATGACGCGCTCGATCCCGTTGACATCGATGCGCTCGTCATTCCCGGCGGTCTCAGCTGGGAAAAGGGAACGGCTGCCGATCTTGGCGGGCTGGTCAAGCGGTTTCGCGACAGGGACCGGCTGGTCGCCGGCATCTGCGCGGCGGCAAGCGCGCTCGGCGGCACGGGTGTGCTCAACGATGTCGCCCATACCGGCAATGCGCTGGCATCGCACAAGGCGTATCCGGCCTATCGCGGTGAGGCTCATTATCGCGATCAGCCGAGGGCGGTCAGCGATGGCGGCGTCGTCACTGCGGCCGGCAGCGCGCCGGTCAGTTTCGCGGTGGAAATTCTGAAAAGCCTCGGCCTCTTTGGTCCGGAAGCCGAGGCGGAACTTCAGATTTTTGCGGCTGAGCATCGCTGAGGCGTACGCGAATATTGTCGGCCGCTAAGCCCAACACCCTCATTCCTGTGCTTGTCACAGGAATGAGGTAGTGCAAAATACGGACGTCTTTGCACTCTCACTCATTACCCCCGATCCAGCAACCGGCAGACACGCGCAGCAGGCTCCTCACCCTCACCTGAAATCGCACGGCGAATATCGCGGCTGTTTAGATGCAGGCTGCGGCCGGCGGGCAAATTTGCGCGCTTTATCTTGCTGAGCGCCGCAGCGATAAAAGCAGCTTCGTGTTCATGAAAACAGGCGAGAGCCGCCTCGCGCTCCGGGGTTGCCCCAAGAACTGCCTTGAAGGCAAGGCGGTGCACGGCGCAAGGCGCACCGTGACCGGGAACGGCAAAACGCAGCGCATCGAGTTCCTCACTCCACTCCGCTGCGTCCTGCATGGGCTTATGCCTGCTGGAAACGCTTCAGGAAAAACGCGCTCAACGTGCCGATTAGCGCCCAGAAGACGAAGCTGGTGATGGTGGCGGCGACGATGAACTGACGCTCCAGCGGCAACGGTGCCAGCGCGTGTTCGCCTTCCGGCGGCAGGGGTGCGCCGATCACATGCGGCGCGACGATCAACACCAGCGCCAAAAGCACCGCCCAAGGTTCGCGGCGGAAGGCGATCAACGCAATGCCGCCTGCGGTTGCGGCGACGGTCGCGAGCCACCAGATCTGCCGCGCCTCAAGTGCGGCGGCCGGGCTTCCCGGCAGTTCCGGCGGCAGGCCGATCATCGGGGCGAGCATAACGGCGGCAAAGCCGGCGACGCCCCAGAGAAGCCCCTCACGCCAGCCGGTATTGGTGCCACGCAGCGAAATGAGGCCCGTCAGCACCAGCGCGTAGCCGATGGCGGTCAGCACATTGGCGGCGACGGTATAGGCCGTGCGCTCGAAACCATCGGCCGGAGCCCAGGCCTCGTCATTGTGCTCATGGGCGGGAACGGCAGCACCGGGTGCCGGTGCATCATGGCTGTGGGGCGCTTCGCCGGCGCTTTCAAAGGTTTCCGCCTGCAGGATAAGCGGCGTGGTGCCAAAAGCCTGCATGGCAGACACGGCGAAACCGCCGAGAATGCCGACGAGAATGGCGGTGAAGACGATATTGCGAAAAAATGACATGCCGTTTCCCCTCAATGGCAGGGGAAGGCATTGGCATGGCGCGTATCATGCGCGGCATTGTGAACGGCTTCCACATGGGAAAAGCCGACAAAACCGACGACGAACAGGCCAAGCACGATCGCTGTCAGCGACTGCGCGACGCTGGCTGTTTTTACGGAAACGGCTGAATTGGCCGTATTCAGGTTGGTGGACATGGTGACCCCTCTCCCGGCGCGACCCCGCGCCTTTAGACGCGGCCGAACGGCAAACACCGCAGGACCGCATACGATATACTTCACCACGGGGATACGAGACTGATACAGGGAGGCATGATTGCGCCACCCTGAAATTCCGCTCTTCCGGACACCCCGCCGGCATGGATATTTCCGTGATGGCAGGTCTCCTGGCTTACGGGTCAAAACCTGAAACACCTTCCCGGCATTGCCTTCCCCCTTGATGGAGGCGAGATGGCTTGCCAGTGGCATTTCGTTTCAGGCTCTCCGCTCACAGTTGCGGGGGCAGCCACGAATGAGGATTTGTCCCTATCGTGTTCCCTTTTCACCTTCCGGAACGCCCGGAAGGAACCATCACGGACATGTTATCCGTCGGGCAGATGCAGGAGTCAATGGCAGGCCTGCTTTCGACCCGCGTGCCTTGCCTCGGCTGAGGGCTATCGTGCCGGAATGGCCTTGAGATAGGCGGCGATCGCATCACGGTCTTCGGTGGTCAGATGCGCCATGTTCTGCTGCACCTTGACCATGGAGCCGCCGACGCTGTCAAATTCCGGCGTGAAGCCGGTTTCGAGATAGCTGGCAATATCGGCTTCGGCCCAGCTTCCGATGCTTTGCGAACCGGGGGTGATGTCGGGAATACGGCCCTCGCCTTCCGGGTTGGGGCCACCGGCCAGCCATTTATCGGCAAGGAAACCACCGAGCGCGTCGCGGGGCGTATGGCATTCGCCGCAATGGCCCGGCCCTTCCACCAGATATTGGCCGCGCAGCAATTCGGCATTGGCATTGGCGAGTTCGACGCGTGGCGGTGCGGCGGGATCGAAATAAAGGAATTTCCAGCCGCCCAGCGCCATGCGCAGGTTGAAGGGGAAAGGCAGCTCGTGATCCGGCGCATCATTCTGGCTGGCGGGCAGGACCTTCAGATAACCGAAGAGATCGTTGATGTCCTTCTGCGTCATGCGGGCATAGGAAGCATAGGGAAAGGACGGGTAAAGATGTTCGCCGTTCTTGGCGACGCCGCGCGTCATCGCATCGCCGAATTCCGCCAGCGTCCAGCCGCCGATGCCGTGCTGCGGATCAGAGGAAATATTGGGAACGTGAAAGGTGCCGAAAGGGCTTTTCAGCGCCTGCCCGCCGGAAAGCGTCAGCAGCCCCTCGCCCTTGGCATCGGGTGCGGCGTGACAGCTTGCGCAGCCGCCGGCCCAGAACAGGGTTTCGCCATTGGCGAGATCCGGCTCACCGAGGCTCACCCAATGGCTCGGCGCCTGACGTTCTGGTGCGGTAACCCAGGCAAAAATTCCGTAGCCCGCAATGGCCGCAACCACTGCCCCGCCAACAAGCTTCGTCCAGATGGAGGACATACCCCTCTCCCCATTCTCACCTGACCCGGTCAGATGCCTTTCGTGCCGAAAAACGCCGCCGATGGGCGGCGTTTTCAGAGGCTTCGATTATTTTTTCAGACGATAGGTCTGGTGGCAGGTGCCGCAATCGGCGCCGAGCGTCTTCATGGCGGTGGCGACGCCGGCCTGATCGGTGGGGAGATTGGCGAGAACCGCGTCGGCATCCGTTCCGAGCTTCGCGGCCTTGGCCTTGAAGTCGTCGAAGTTTTCCCAGATGGCGGGAGCAGCCGCGCTGCCTGTCTCTGAGCCGACGGGGAACTGGTCGGGGAAAGCCTTGGCATTGGTGCTGATGGTCGTCACGGCAGCCTTGACGGCGGCAGCGTCAAAGGGCTTTTCGCCCTTGGAGATGGCGGCAAGCGCACCCATGGAGCCGCCGATCTGCTTCATCATGCCTTCACGTTTTTCGACTTCGCCGGCAGCATAAACAGCTCCGGCGCAAAGACAGCCGAACAGCATGGCCGCCGTGATGGTTTTCAGTTTCATGCACACTCTCCTTGATTCCGGCATGGACACCGGCGCTTTATCGAACCGGGCGAGGATGCCCTTTCCGGATGGCGAAAAGAAGTCACATTGCGGTGAATTCCGCCGTGAAAACAGAAGTCTAGACGAGGCTCCGGTGCGGGGCCGGGATTGGCTTTATGGCACGTATCTGACGGCTGGCTGAAATTGCGCGACATCCTCAATCATTCGCCCATGCTCCAGGAAAATGCCTCCCAAAAAGTCAAGAGGGCGGCGGCAATCAGCAGAAAGCCTGCGGCGCGGCCGATGAAAATCGTGGCAGCGGGCGAGGAGATAAGCCAGGCGCGGCTTCTGTCGGCCGTCAGGGCCACGGTTCCATAGACGGCAAACTGCGTCACGGCCACCATTGCCCCCATCACCAACCCCTGCATCCAGATCGGCCCGAAGCCGGGTTTGATGAATTGCGGATAGACCGCCATCATGAAAAGATAGGCTTTGGGATTGGAAAGGCAGGTAATCACCGCCCTCCAGAATGCCTTTCTGGCAGAGGTGCTTGCCTGCGCCTCATCGCCATTGACGGTGATGGCGCTGCGCATCAGGCCGAAGCCGATCCAGACCATACAGGCAGCCCCGCCGACAAGAAGCGGCAGAAACAGAGATGGCAGCCAGGTGGCGAGCAACCCGACACCGGCGGCTCCATAAAGAGAATGCACCATGCCGCCAGCACTCATGCCGCTTGCCGCAGAAAGCCCCGTTTTCCTGCCGCCGGTCAGCGCGCTTGCCAGCACAAACATCATGTCCATGCCCGGCAGGATGATGATGCCGAACAGGAGCAGGAAGAAAAGCCAGAGATTTTCAGCGTAATTCATGTCAGGATCCCTTAAAGAAGATGATGACACATTCGGGAAAGCATTTGTTTCTCAATGTGTTTTTCCGCTTATAAAAAATGCCAACTGACAACGTTGTGTCAGTTGTGTCGCCCTATCACATGGAAATGTACAATATGCGCAAGGCGTCGAGACTGTTCGAGATCATCCAGATCCTGCGGCTGGCGCGCCGCCCGGTGACCGCGCAGACAATTGCTGACATGCTGGAGGTGACCGCGCGCTCGGTCTATCGCGATATCGCCGCGCTTCAGACCATGCGTGTGCCGATCGAAGGCGAGCGCGGCGTCGGTTACATCCTGCGTCCCGGCTTCAACCTGCCACCGCTGATGTTTTCCATCGAGGAGACGGAGGCGATCGTGCTGGCGCTCGCCATGGTCGACCGCTCCGGTGACGCGGAATTGCGCCAGGCGGCGAAAAAGGTCAGCGACAAGATCGCCGCCTCCCTGCCCGAACCGCTGTCGAAGACACTTTCCGCCAATGCCCTGCACGCCTGGGGCAGCATCGCCCCCGCGCCCGCCGGCATCGACCTTGCAACGGTCAGGCGGGCGGTGCGCGATGAAGAGCGGCTGGACCTGTGCTATAGCGACGAAAGCGGCGTGGAAACGCAGCGGCGAATCCGGCCGATTGCGGTGATCTATTATTCCGAGACGGTGAATATCGTCGCCTGGTGCGAATTGCGCCACGCCATCCGCAATTTCCGTTCGGACCGGGTGCTTGATTGTGCCGCGACGGGCAGCTTCTTCAAGATGGAAGGCGAGAAGCTGCGGCGATTGTGGATGAGCGGCTGGCAGAGCGGCCAGCCGGGTGGAGAGTTGGGGCGGCCGATCTCAGGCGTCACTTTACCGTAAGTACTGCAACACCCGATCCTCCTCGCGTCCAAAACCGCGAATCGCGATCCGATCGGCGAAGACATCGGCGATGGCAAAGGTGTTCTGGTCGGGCGTATCCACCATGCCCTTGAAATTGACGAAGTGGGTGGTGCCGAGCGTCCCGTAATTACCCTCGTGATTATGGCCGTTGAACCATGCGGCAACGGAGGAGTGAGAACCGAGAAGATCAAGGATGCGCGGCGCATCCCACATGTTGTGGGCGTTTTCCGGATAGACGGGATAGTGGCACAGCACGATTACTCTTTCGCCGGCCGCATCCGCCTGTTGCAGAATGGTGCGCAACCATTCGAATTGCTTGTCACTGAGTGAGGCGTTCCAGTCCTGCGCATTGATCGCATCGACATCCCAGAGGCGCTTCAACCGCTCCTGCGCGACCAGGCGGCGCGGATCATCAGGTGGCGGGGCGAAGAGGCTGACATCGTTGCCGTCAAGCACGACGAAGCGGATGCCGCTCATGGCAAAATCATGCCAGGGGGCCTTCATGCCGAGGCGGGCGTGGATGGCGGAAAGATGCTCGGGGGCGACGGCGAAATCGTGATTGCCCGGCAGCAGCACCGAGGGGTGGCGAAGCGCGTCATAAACGCTGAGGATCGCATCGAAATTTTCAAAGCCGCGATCGATGATATCGCCGAGCGTCACCACGAAGGCGAGGTCCTCGCTGTTGAAGACATTGATCGCCTCAGCCAGCTTTTTCGGGCTTTCGGCATAATAACGGCCCATATCCGGGCGGGGATCGGCGTCGGCATATTGGGGATCGGCGACAATGCCGAAGGAGAAGAGGGGTGTGCTTTTTTCAGTCATGATGCGCCGCGATAAACCCGGCTGATGACAGGCTTGTGACACCGCGCGACATGCCAAAAGCAGAACACCCGGCACGAAGGCCGGGTGTTCGAAAAATTCCGTTCGCCAAGCCTTACTTGGCAGCGGCTTCGTAACGCTCCAGGACGTAGTCCCAGTTGATGAGGTTATCAACGAAGGCTTCGAGGTACTTCGGACGCAGGTTGCGGTAGTCGATGTAATAGGAGTGTTCCCATACGTCGACGCCGAGGATCGGATCTGCGCCGTGAACCAGCGGGTTTTCACCGTTCGGGGTCTTGGAGATTTCAAGCTTGCCGTTCTTGACGGAGAGCCATGCCCAGCCGGAGCCGAACTGCGTGGTGCCGGCAGCGATGAAATCTGCCTTGAACTTGTCGTAGCCGCCGAGATCGGAAGCGAATGCCTGTTCCAGCTTGCCCGGCAGCTTGTTGCCGCCGCCGTCCTTCTTCATCCACTTCCAGAAATGGACGTGGTTGTAGTGCTGGGCAGCATTGTTGAAGAGGCCGGCATTGGTGCCAAACGACTTCTTCACGACTTCTTCGAGCGACAGGTCGGAAAGACCGGCTTCTGCAGCCAGCTTGTTGCCGTTGTCGACATAAGCCTTGTGGTGCTTGTCGTGATGGAACTCGAGCGTCTCGCGCGACATGTAAGGTGCAAGCGCGTCATAGTCGTAGGGGAGTTCAGGAAGTTCGAAGGCCATGGTTTTTACTCCTTTTTGCAGCGGGTTACCGCTCCTAGAAACCGTGTGAGCGGACCATAGGAGCGAACCTCTGTTTGGGCAACCTGTGAAATATCAAAATGTTCCGACAAAAGAGAAAATTCCTCTCAAGCCAGCCGCCACCACATTTGTTTCACAACCCTGGCGTACCGTTTTCCACCCTATCGGTTCGCTTTTGATGACATTGCAGGAAGGAAATTCCATGACCCGCGCTTTGATCCGTCCCCTTATCCTTGCCGCCGCCCTCTCCTCCCTCGCCCTGCCGGCCGCCGCATCGTCGGATGATGCCTGGAAGGAATTCGTGGCGGATGTGCAGACGGCCTGCCTTACAGGGGCCAAGGATATGCTCGAGGATGCCAAGGCGGTGGTCGATCCTGTCGGCAGCGAAAATTACGGTCTCGCCATCCTCACCGGTAAAACGAAGGGTGCCGATGCGACGGTCAGCCATATCTGCGTCTACGACAAGAAGACCAAGGCCGTGGAGCTGGGCAGCGAGCTTGCCGGCGACACGCTGAAGGTGGAAATCCCCGGCTCCACAAAGCCCTGAAAGACTTAGAAACGCGGCGTGGTATCGCCCTCGCCCAAGGCCCGCTGCATCAGCACCGTATTCAGCCATTGGCCATGTTTCCAGCCGATGGATTTGAAGGTGCCGACAAGTTCGAAACCGGCAGCGCGGTGCACGCCGACCGAAGCCGCATTGGCGCTATCGCCGATGACGGCGATCATCTGCCGGAAGCCACGCGCGGTGGCTTCCGCGATCAGCGCATCGAGCAGTTTGCGGCCGATGCCCGTGCCCTTCATGGCCGGATCGATATAAACGGAATCCTCGACTGTCGCGCCATAGGCCGGGCGGGCGCGATAGGCGCCGGCATAGGCATATCCGGCTACCTTGCCATCGTGTTCGGCGACGAGATAGGGGTAATTGCCCTCCACCAGCAGGCGGCGGCGCTCGGCCATGGTCGCCACATCAGGCGGATCGATCTCGAAGCTGGCGCGGCCATGCAAAACGGCATCCCGGTAAATTTCGGTAATGGCTGGAATATCCGCCTCCTCACAGGGGCGGATTAAAAGGCTGGAAACGGTGGAAAGGGTCATTCTCTTGTCCTGCGGATCATTCACGCCCTCATTGTGCATTGCGGCGCAGCCAAAATAAAGATTATCTGTCTTATACAAACGATAAGGTTTTCTTTGATGATCGACCTCGATCTCAGGCAGATGCGCAGTTTCATGGATGTGGCCGATCTCGGCAGTTTTTCCGCCGCCGCCGACAAGGCCGGGCTGACGCAGCCGGCCGTCAGCCTGCATATAAGGCTTCTGGAAAAGCAGCTGGGTGTGCGGCTGATCGAGAGGGTCGGCAGGCGCGCGCAGCCAACGGCGGCAGGGAGGGATTTTCTCATCCACGCAAGGCGCATATCCGAAGAGGTGGCGCATGCGATCGAAACGGTTGCGCCGCACCGCAGCGGGGCGACGGGAAGCCTGCGCATTGGCACCGGCGCCACCGCCTGTATCTATCTGCTGCCGCCGGTGCTTGGCCGCATCCGGCAGGCGATGCCGGGCATCGACATCGTCGTGCAAACAGGCAATACCCACGATATATTGCGGCTTCTGGAGGCCAATACGATCGACGCGGCGGTGGTGGCCCTGCCCGCCAGCGGCCGCAGCCTCGATATCCGCGACATCCATCTCGACGAACTCGTCGCGGTGTTTCCGCGCGGCGCCGTGCCGGCCAGAACCACGCTGACTGCCGAAACGCTGTCGACGCGATCTCTGCTGCTTTACGAGGGCGGCAATACGCGCAAGCTGGTGGACCAATGGTTTTCGGCCAGCGGTCGCACCGTGCAGCCCGCCATGGAACTGGGCAGCGTCGAGGCCATCAAGAAACTGGCGGGCGCGGGTCTTGGCCTTGCCGTCGTGCCGCGCATGGCCGTGGAACATGAAGGAGCCGCATCCGGGCTTGAATGGCGCTCGCTCGAACCGCCGCTCGAACGGCGGATTGCGCTGGCGATGAGGCGTGACAAGCACATGACTGCGCCGCTCAGGGCGCTGGCCGGTGCGTTACCGGATGTGCGGAAAGGGTGAAGTGGAGTGCAGATTTTAGATAAAGGCCAGGCCATCGAAACTGATGGCGAATGATGCGCATTTTCTCGACGGCATCCTTGGGCTTGTCCCAAGGATCTAAACACGCCACCAAAATCAATCGTTTGCAGATCCTCGGGACAAGCCTGAGGATGACGTTGCGGGTGGAGAAAGCCTCGTTAACAACGTAGCCCGCGCCATTCGATGACGCGGGCGTAGCTTCCGAACCTCAGAACTCCGTCCAGTCATCACCCTTCACGGCTAGCGCCGCGTTGCCGCGCGTGGCAACGGGACGGGCCCGTGGCGGTGCTGCGACGGGTGCGGCCGGAGCGCGCGAAGGGTTTGCGACGCGTTGCATATGCCGTGCCGTCTCCCGCAATGCCGAGGCCTGCTGGCCGAGCTGGAACTGCGCAAGCAGGGCCTGGAGATTGGCGCATTCCTGCGCGAGACCGGCACCGGCCGCATTCATTTCCTCGACCATGGCGGCGTTCTGCTGCGTGGCCTGATCCATGTGGTTGACGGCGGTATTGACCTCGGAGAGACCGGCAGACTGTTCCTGCGCCGCCGTGGCGATGGCGTCCATATGGCTGTTGACGGACAGCACCAGCTGCTCGATTTCGGAAAGCCCGACGCCGGTATCGGCAACCAGCTTCACGCCCTCACCTACCGCAACGGCTGAGGTGTTGATGAGCTGCTTGATTTCCTTCGCCGCATTGGCGGAACGCTGCGCCAGTTCGCGAACTTCCTGCGCAACGACGGCAAAGCCCTTGCCGGCATCGCCCGCCCTTGCCGCCTCGACGCCCGCATTCAGCGCCAGAAGGTTGGTCTGGAAGGCGATTTCGTCGATGACGCCGATGATCTGGCCGATCTGGCGCGAGGAATGTTCGATGCGTTCCATGGCGGCGACAGCATCGCGCACCACCTTGCCGGAAAGATCGGCCTTGGTCCTTGCTTCCCGCACCGTGTCCCGGGCCTCGCCAGCCCGCTTGGAGGTGGCGGAGACATTGGCGGTGATCTCTTCCAGTGCCGCCGCAGTCTCTTCAAGCGAAGCGGCCTGCTGTTCGGTGCGGCGGGAAAGATCGTCGGAGGCCGAGGAAACCTCGTGGGCGCCGCCATTCACCGTCTGCACGGACTGGCCGACACTCGTCAGCGCCTCACGCAGCTGATGCACGGAGCTGTTGAAATCGTGCCGCAGCGCTTCGAATTGCGGTGCGAACGGCGTGGCGATCTCGCAGACCATGTCACCGGAGGCGAGACGGCGAAGACCGCCCGCCAGCGAACCCGTGGCCTGGTTGAGCCGTTCTTCGGCCTCGGCCTCAGCGCGCTGCTGCAGCTCGATGCGGTCGCGTTCGGCCTGCTCCCGGTTGGCGACGGCGTCCGCCTCCAGCTGCCGGTTGCGGATGGCCGCCTCGCGGAAGACTTCCACGGCACGGGCCATCTCGCCGATCTCGTCGCCGCGCTTTGCGCCGGCGATATCGATTGCAAGATTGCCGCCCGAAAGCGCCATCATCGCATTGGTCAGGCGGCTGATCGGCCGGGTGACGCGGCCGACGATGACGGCGAGCGAGACAATGCAGAGCGCCAGTGTGGCTATGAAGACCGCCAGATAGACCACCGAACCGATAAAGGCGTCCTGTTTTGCCTTTTCGGCATTGGCATCGAGGACATCCATGGCGGCAGAGGCGATCTTGGCAATCGTGCCGAGATTTTCCGTAACGGTGGTGCGCCAGCTGTCCAAGGTAAAGGTCGGCGTGCGGCCATTGTTGAGGTCTTCGATGAGCTTGGTGCGCTGAGTGTTGAAATCGCCCTTGAAATAGGTCTTGTCCGCAGTGGCGTAGATGTCCTTGAGCGATTGCGGCGTTGATTCATGCGCGACGAGATCACCCGTCGCCTTCCACGCAAATGCCGCGCCGGCATCGAAGGCACCGAGCTGCTGCATTTCCTGGGCGGTGAGCGGCCGGTTCTGCGCCACGGCGGCGTTGAGGACAACGGTGGCGCTGCCGCCAAGCGCACGGGCGGACCAGCCGTAAGAGCGCAGCTGGATGAGACCGGTCTGGCCCTGATCGAGAGAGCGGACAGCCCCCTCCAGCGCCGTCGAACCCGCTTCCAGCGAGGCGAGGAAATCGCCACCGAGCGTCATGACGGTCTTGTCGAGACCGCCCTCGCGCCGGTCGAGCGGCTGCGAGACATTGGCGTCGACCTTCTTTCGCAGTTCAACGAACTGTGCGTAGACATCCTTTACGCGTTTGAGCGGCCCTTGCAGCCTGGCATCTTCAAGCGACGAAGACTGTGTGAGGAATGCCGTCATGGCGGCATCCACCTTCTGGCGTGCCGCCGCAACACTGGCGATGCTGCCAGCCGACTTCGATGGATCGAGCGTCAGCGCCGTGGCGCTGTCGCCACGTTCACTGCGGAAATTCAGGAGTGCGTTGAAAAGAAGCTTGTCCAGCGAGACGAGCTGCGCGACCTCGGAAAAGGCGCTGGCGCGATTGACCGAGCGCCACGATTGCGTGCCGACGAAACCGGCAAGTGCAAGGCTGATGGTGAGGAAAAAACCAACAAGTATATTACGAATGCTGAAAGACATCTGGCGGCCCCCGCTAGCCGGAAATGAAGATGCCGCAAACTAAAATAAGCTTGTCTAAAATTGGATTAAACTCCCCCATCTTTTTGGGGATTTTTTTGCGCCGCAACAAAAACGGCCATGACCGGACGAATGCCTGCCATGGCCGCGTTTAACGCAATGTATGCGGATTTCAGACGTCTGCGCCGAGACGTGCCCAATCCATATAGAGATCAAGCGCCTTGCGCGCGACCGGGCCCGCCTGCAATTCGCGGTCATCCAGCTTCACGACAGGCGAAACCTTGGAATAGTTGCCCGAGCAGAAGATTTCATCAGCCTCGTTGAAATCCTCGACCGACAGCGTGGCTTCCCGAACGTCGAAACCGGCCTGACGCAGAAGACCGATCACACGCGAACGGGTGATGCCGGCAAGAAAGGTGCGGTTGGGCACCGGCGTGAAGACGACACCGTCCTTGACCATGAAGATGTTGGCCGAGGCGGATTCGGCGACATTGCCGTTCATGTCGCGCATCAGGGCATTGTCGAAACCGCGTGCGCGGGCTTCCAGAATGGCGCGGCCGCTATTGGGATAAAGACTGCCAGCCTTGGCGTCGGTCATCGCGGTTTCCGGCGACGGACGACGCAGCGGCGAGACGGTGAGCGTCAGCGGCTTGCCGGCGTCCATCGGCGCTTCGAACAGGCAGAGCGCAAAACGGGTGGAGCTGGCATCCGGCGCGACAACGCTGCCGGGCATGCCGTGTTCGGCCCAATACATCGGCTTGATGTAGATCGCCATCCTGCCGTCGAATTTCCTCACACCCTCAAGCGCAAGCGTCTCGATCTCTTCCGCCGTCATGGTCGGCTTCATGCCCATGTTGGTGGCTGAGCGATTGACACGCTGGCAATGCAGATCGAGATCGGGTGCCACGCCATCAAACCAGCGTGCGCCGTCAAATACCGTGGAGGCCAGCCACATGGCATGCGAGGTCGGGCCGATGAGCGGCGGATTGCCGGGCAGCCATTGACCGTCAACATAGGTCCAGGTGGTTGATCGGGGTGCGGTATCGACGCTCATAACGGTCTCCTGTGTCAAACATTTCCGCCTGGCGAAAACGCTCCGTCTTTTGTCTTGATGCATTTCCGGACGCAAAACGTTTCGCGTTCTTAACCGGCATGTGCTGGAAATCGGCCGGAGTGAATGCCTCTCGCCCAGACAGGTCAAGTTTTAATTGCCGCCATATTTGATTTTGATGGAAAATAACAAATGCAGGCCCTGACAAAGACGTTTTGTGAGGCGAAACAAAAGGTTGATGAATAGAATCATCACAATAATTCATTGATCCGATGATGGCGGGGCCGTTTCGGCTATGCGATGCTGACGATCTGACGGCAGTCCGCAGGAGGAAATCATGGCGTGGTCCGCGCAACAATATCTGAAATTCGAAGACGAACGGACGCGCCCCGCGCGGGATCTTCTGGCCCAGGTGCCGCTGGAGCGCGTGCTGAATGGTTATGACCTCGGCTGCGGCCCGGGCAATTCCACCGAGCTTCTGACCGACCGTTACGGCGTCAACGTCATCACCGGCATCGACAGCGACGACGACATGCTGGAAAAGGCGGCGGACCGGCTACCGAATACCAATTTCGGCAAGGCCGACCTTGCGACGTGGAAACCGGCGCAGAAGGCGGACCTGCTTTACGCCAATGCCGTTTTCCAGTGGGTGCCGGACCATCTTGCCGTTCTGTCACAACTGATGGACCAGCTGGAAAGCGGCGGTGTTCTCGCCGTGCAGATGCCTGACAATCTGCAGGAGCCGACGCATATCGCGATGCATGAAACGGCCGACGGGGGACCGTGGAAGGACGCTTTTTCCGGTGGCGGCCTGCGTCGCAAACCTCTTCCCCCACCCTCGGACTATTTTAATGCGCTTTCGCCGAAATCCTCGCGGGTGGATGTCTGGCACACCGTCTATAATCACCCGATGAAGGATGCGGACAGCATTGTCGAATGGGTGAAGGGCACGGGGCTGCGCCCCTATCTCGCCGCCGCAGGCGAGGAAAACCGCGAAGCCTTCCTCGCCGATTATACGCGACGCATCGCGGCGGCCTATCCTCCCATGGCGGACGGCCGGTTGCTGCTGCGTTTTCCCCGGCTTTTCGTGGTGGCGGTGAAGAAATAGGGTTATCAACCCGCGAAGGCATAGACCCGGAGGCGGTGGCTGTCTGGGTCGGCGGCCGTGAAGGTATAACCGAACTCCATTTTCGCGGGCTGCTGCAGCATGGCGACACCACTTGCCTTCCACCCGGCGAAAGTCTCATCCACCTGCGCGTCGTTTTCGACACGGAAAGCAAGCTCTCCGCCACCGCCCGTCACGGAGGCCTTCGGCTCCACGGTGTGCCGTGACCAGAGGCCGAGCTTCATGCCGTTGGCAAGGACGAAGAGGGAAAAAGTCGGGGAGGATTCGACGGGATCGACACCCAGTAGCGCCTTGTAGAACTGCGTGCTGGCCGGCGGGTTGTCGACATAGAGGATGGTGAAATCGGGGTGGGTCATGGTCGTTCTCCTGTGTTGCGGATGAACGGTTTCTAGACCCGCCTGTTGTCAGTTTTTGTCAGCATGATTGCGTCGCCGCTGTTTCTCCCGCTCGCGCCATTCTTTCATCAGCGCCTGGCGGCGGCGCGGGTAACGGTTGTCGAGAGGACGGAAGCTTTCGATGCGGTCAGCCCGGAAGCTGCGGAAATCCTGCCGGGTTTCGCACCATGCCAGCACCACGCGCACCAGATCGAAAAAAGCGAGCGCAAAGGGCCAGATGACCCGCTCCGTCAGGTCTCCCTTCTCATCACGATAGGTCATCACCGCCTTGCTCTCTTTCCTGATGGTTTCGCGAATGGCGGCCAGATCGACACGGATGGCGGCAAGGCCCTGCCCCGGGCCGACAAGCAGGGTGGAATTATCGAGTTCCTCACGCAGTGCATCGGGCAGAACGGCAGCGATCTTGACGAGTGCGGCACGCGCGGCCTCGGCCAGCCCGGCATCGGCGCGGCCCGCCACCCAGCGTGAACCCAGCACCAGCGCCTCGATTTCCTGCTGCGAAAACATCAGCGGCGGCAACAGGAAACCGGGACGCAGCACGTAACCCACGCCTGCCTCACCCTCGATATCCGCGCCCTGCGCCTGCAGCGTCGCTATATCGCGGTAGAGCGTGCGCAGGCTGACGCCGGTCTCGGCGGCAAGCGCCGCACCGCTGACCGGCATGCGGTGGGAGCGGAGGATCTGCAGGAGATCGAGAAGCCGTTGTGAGCGTGACACGCGAGATTTCCTTCCATCCCTGTCGCCCGACCTGCGCGTTGGCTTTGCGGACATTCAGAGGCGTAGCGCCGTCCGTTATCCCGTGCAACCGCTCAGAGGGGACGGGCAGCCCATGCCGTCGTCCAGATGAGAACTATATACCGATATGATATCTGCCTGCGGTTGAAACCGATCGCGCCGACACCAGTTAAAGAAAGACTGCTTCCCCTAACCGGCCTCTTCCGCCGGCCATGTTTTCAGCAAACAGGAGAGACACCCATGTACGACGTCAGCGCGAATGGCGCGAATATTCCCGCCCTCGGTTTCGGCACCTTCCGCATTCCGGAAGACGATGTCAGGCGCATTCTGCCGGAAGCGCTGAAACTTGGTTTCCGCCATGTCGATACCGCCCAGATCTACAAGAACGAGGGTGCCGTCGGCGAGGTTATCGCGCAATCGGGCATTTCCCGGCACGATATCTTTCTCACCACCAAAGTCTGGGTGGACCGCTACCGCCATGACGATTTTCTCGCCTCCGTCGATGAAAGCCTTGCGAAACTGAAGACCGACTATTTCGACCTGCTGCTTCTGCACTGGCCGAAAAGTGACGTGCCGCTTGCCGAGCGCATGGGCGCGTTGAATGCGGTGCGCAAGGCCGGCAAGGCCCGCAATATCGGCATTTCCAACTTCAACGTGGCGCTGACCGAAGAAGCGGTGAAACTTTCCGACACGCCGCTTGCCACCAACCAGATCGAATATCACCCCTATCTCGACCAGACGAAGGTGATTTCGGCGGCCCGTAAACACGGCATGTCGGTGACGGCCTATTATCTGATGGCCGATGGCAAGGTGCCGAACGATCCCGTTCTCAAGGATATCGGCGCGAAACACGGCAAGACCGCCGCACAGGTGACCCTGCGCTGGGCCGTGCAGCAGCCGGATATCGTGGCGCTTTCCAAGACGGCGACGGAAAGCCGCCTCAAGGAGAATTTCGACATTTTCGATTTTGCGCTCTCGGAAGAGGAAATGCAGGCGATCCATGCGCTTGCCAAGCCGAATGGCCGCATCGTCAGCCCCGGCCACCTCGCGCCCGATTGGGACGACTGAGGCGGCCGGCCATCCGGTCCGGTCTCAACGCTCGGTAAAGGCGAGCTTCGCCCCCAGCGCCACGAAAGCGGCGGCGAAGCTGCGCCTCAACCATGCGAGAACCGCTGGACGCGACACGACCTGCCGCCGGACCGAGGCGGCAAAACAGCCGTAAAGCGCAAATACCAGAAACGTCAGGGCCATGAAGATCAGCCCGAGATCGATCATGCGCCATGTCGGTGATAGCTCGCCGGGCGCGATGAACTGCGGCAGGAAGGCAAAAAAGAAGATCGACAGTTTCGGGTTCAGCAGATTGATGAGGATCGCCTCACCGATGACGCGGGCGGGTTTTTGCGGTTGCCTCGTCTCATCGATCTTCAGCGCGCCATTCTCCCGCAGCGTGTTCCACGCCATGTAGAGCAGATAGGCGACCCCCAGATATTTGACGATGCCGAAGGCCAGCGCACTGGTGTGCAGAATGGCGGCAAGGCCGGTGATGGCGGCCAACAGATGCGGCACGATGCCGAGCGTGCAGCCGAAAGCCGCGATGATGCTCGCCTTTGCCCCCTGCGAAAGACCGGCGGCCAGCGTGTAGACCACGCCAGTTCCGGGAGAAGCGGCGACGATGAAGGATGTGATGAGGAATTCGGGTGTCATGGTGTGGGTCTGTCCTCTTGGGATTGAGGACGAGAGCATGATGATGCGTGGAGTGGGTGTCTTGGATGAAATTGCGGCATTGGTGCTCGGAGGCCATCGCCGAAGCAACGGGCTACGGTGCCGGCCCCTCTCTTCCAGCCTAGCCCACTCCCCTCATTCCTGTGCTTGTCACAGGAATCCAGTCGACGCGCGTCTGCGCGGCGAAATTAGTCCTTTCAGCCCAAGGACTTGGGCTGGCTGGATTCCTGTGACAAGCACAGGAATGAGGGAAGAGAGTGCGGCCTACGCTCCGCAGAACACCAAGGCCGCCGCATAAGGCCATTCCCCATTTGCGCTAACATACCTTACGAAAGTGCCGCCCGGTAAACAGCGGGCGTCACGCCGAATTGGCGCACGAAGAACCGGTTGAGATGGCTCTGGTCGACAAAACCGGCGATGACGGCGGCCTCGGCGGGCCGTGTGCCGTCGGCCAACGCGTGCCGTGCCAGATGGACGCGGCGCTGGAGAAGATAGCTGTGCGGGGTCAGGCCCGTGGCCTTCGCAAAAGCCCGCAGGAAGCGGAACTGGCTCATGCCGGCCTCCTTTGCCAGATCGGCAAGGCGGAACGGTCGGGCGGGGTCATCATCGATGCTGCTTTTCGCGCGCTTAATGGTGTCGGGCGCCGCCACGACAGGCGGGTTGGCCGCCGTCTCCATGGCATCCGCCAGAAACATCAGCAGGGTCTCGTCACTATCAAGGGTTTCGCCCGGTCGTTCCTTCGCAGTGACGGCGGAAAAGACAGCGTTGAACCGCTTCGCCAGAGGTCTCGTATCAACGGGATAAGCGAATTCGAAGGTGCCGCGATCCTTTTCGCTGATATCGGCGATGGCGTCGCGGACGATCTCGATATCGAGATAGAGCATCCGCCACGCGCGGCCGCCCTCTCCGAGCGGAATGCCGTCATGCACCTCACCCGGATTGACGGTGATGACATGACCGGCGCCGGCCTCCACCATGCCGCGGCCGGAGAGCGATTTCTGCGCGCCGCGGGCGATGAGACCGATGCCGAATTGATCATGCATGTGGCGTGGAAAGGAGCGATCGCTATCCGCCACCACGGCGGCAACACCGGGCAGAACCGTCTTCGGCATCAGGAACTGGGCTTGGCCCATGAAAGCGCACGCTCCGCGGATAAGAGCGCGACGCTATCACAGGATGTCCTTGCAAAACAAACGTTGCGCTGTTTACGGGTGCATATGGTTGATCATGGCGAAGACCTGATCGAAATTGCCGTTCTGCGCGGCGAAACGCAGCGGCTTGCAGCGTTCCACCACCACTTCCTTCTCATCCGGGCGGTTCTTGAGAATATCCATCACTTCGGAAATGAAGGCCTCAAGCGGCATGGCCCTTTCGTCATTGGCCTGCCCTTCGCCCATCAGCGTCGTCTGCACATAAGGCGGCACGATTTCGATGACCTCCACGGACGTTTCCTTCAGTTGCTCGCGTAGCGCAACCGAATAGGCATGGATGGCCGATTTGGTGGCGCTGTAAGTGGGGGTCAGCACCATGGGCACGAAAGCGAGGCCGGAGGAGACCGTCAGCACCGTGGCGGCCGGCTGCTTGAGGAAATGCGGCAAAAGCGCCGCCGTCAGACGGATGGGGGCAAGGAGGTTGGTCGCAATGGTTTCTTCCGCCGTGTCGAGATAGTCAGGCGCGGCGGCGATTTCTTCCGGGCGCATGATGCCGGCATTGTTGATGACGGCATTGAGGGTGGGATGGGCCTTTACCAGCGCCTCGGCAAAAGCGCGGATGCCTTCGGCATCGCCGGCATCCATGACCATTGAGGCCATGCCGGGATTGGCGGCCGTTACCTCATCGAGCACAGCCTGACGGCGGCCGGAAATGATGACCCTGTTGCCGGCCTGATGAAACGCTTCCGCCAGCGCCCTACCGATGCCGGAGCCGCCGCCGGTGATGAGAATGGTATTGCCGGTGATTTTCATTGGAACATCCTTTGCTTGTTGGCTGAAAGGAAGTTAGCTATGATACTCTCCAATCGAAAGTAGGCACCCAAAAGATTTATACTTACCCAAAGGAGAGTGTAAGATGAAACGGCACGCCGCCGACCCGGCCATCGAGAGCCGGCGCAAGGTTCCGCCGCCCACGGATACCCATCCGGCGATTGAGGCGCTGGTTCAGGATATCATTGCGAAGGTGGCCGACAAATGGACGATGCTCATTCTGGAAGTGCTGGAAGAGCATGGGACGCAGCGCTTCACGCAGATCGGCAAACATGTGGGCAATATCAGCCAGAAGATGCTGACGAAAACGCTGCGGCAGATGGAAAGCGACGGGCTGGTGCGCCGCACGGTGCACCCCGTCATTCCGCCGCATGTGGATTATGGTCTGACGACCCTTGGCCGCACACTCGGCAGCGCCTTTTGCGGCGTGTGGATCTGGGCGGAGACGCACCATGCCGAAATAGAAGAGGCGCGGCGGCGGTTCAACGAACAGCCGCCGCGCCCTGCGATGGAGTAAACTCGCCTCAAGCGAACTGGCTGAGGCCCGGCACCGAGGCGATCACCTGATCGACGGTCTCATCACCCGCATGCTGGCGGGCAACGGCGATGGTTTCCTTGGCGAGCGTGGAAATCTCGCTCATGCCGAGGCCTTGGCTCATCAGCTGCTGGCCGAGGCCCATGATGCCGCCGCCGCCGAGCGCGCTCATCAGTCCGCCAAGCAGACCGCCGCCGCCACCGGTGCCTTCGCCATTATACTGGGCAACCAGATCGCTGGCGCCGGGAATGGCTTCGATCATCCGGGCGATCGGGCCGTCTTCCGCCTCGCGCTGGAGAAAACCGAGAATCATGCCAATGGCCTTTTCAGCCAGTTCAGGGTCGATCCCCGCCTTTGCGGCGATCTGATCCACGACTTCGTTCATTCTTGCCTCCTGTTGAAAAACGACGCCAACATCGAATAACTGACGTTAACGTCAACGTAAAACAATCCAGTGCCGCATTCAAGCGGCCATGAATGGTGCGGCAACTTTCATCAAGCGGTTTTTCTTCATCGCCATCAAGCAGTTGTTGCGCCTTGAAACTGCCCTTATAAGATCATCACAACCAGACTATGAAAAGGCCGCTTTCGCGAGGAACGGCCAAAGCATGCCAGTTACGCATTCATTCGGACATGACTTTTTACAAAATCCGCGTTGATTTTTAAGGGTCGTGCATCAGCCGCAGGAGAAAATGGTCGATGTTGCAGGACGGACAGCTCTATATCGGCACCAGCCGCAATCCGGACGACAGCCTGAACAAGGGCGAATATCTGGAACTGAAATTCGGCAACCGCCACGGCCTCATCACCGGCGCGACGGGAACGGGTAAGACCGTGACCCTGCAGGTGCTCGCCGAAGGTTTTTCCAAGGCAGGCGTGCCGGTCTTCTGCGCCGATATCAAGGGTGACCTTTCCGGTATCGCACTGGAAGGCGAAGCAAAAGACTGGGTGCAGAAACGCGCCGAACAGATCGGTTTCACCGATTTTTCCTATAGCAAATCGCCCGTGATCTTCTGGGATCTCTACGGTGAAAAAGGCCATCGCGTGCGCGCCACTATCGCCGAAATGGGACCGCTTTTGCTCGCCCGGCTGATGGACGCCTCGGAAGCGCAGGAAGGCGTGCTCAACATCGCCTTCAAGATCGCCGATCAGGGTGGGTTGCCGCTGCTCGATCTGAAAGACCTGCAATCGCTCTTGAACTATATGGGCGAAAACGCAACGGCGCTTTCCAACCAGTTCGGCCTGATTTCCAAGGCCTCGGTCGGTTCGCTGCAGCGTGGGCTACTCGTTCTCGAACAGCAGGGCGCGGCCAACTTCTTCGGCGAACCGGCGCTGAAGATCGCCGACATCATGCGCGTCGGCGCGGATGGGCGCGGCACGGTTTCGGTTCTCGCCGCCGACAAGCTGATGATGAACCCGCGCCTTTACGCCACCTTCCTGCTCTGGATGCTGTCGGAACTGTTCGAGGAACTGCCTGAAGTGGGTGACCCGGAAAAACCGCGCCTGGTGTTCTTCTTCGATGAAGCGCATCTGCTGTTCAACGATGCCCCGCGGGTGCTGGTGGAACGCGTGGAACAGGTCGTGCGTCTTATCCGCTCCAAGGGCGTTGGCGTCTATTTCGTCACGCAGAACCCGCTCGACGTGCCGGAAACCGTTCTTGCCCAGCTCGGCAACCGCGTGCAGCATGCGCTGCGCGCCTATACGCCGCGCGAACAGAAGGCAGTGCGCACCGCCGCCGATACATTCCGCCAGAACCCCGCTTTCAGCACGGCCGATACCATCACCACGCTCGGCACGGGTGAAGCGCTGATCTCCACCCTGCATGACAAGGGTGCGCCTTCCATCGTCGAGCGCACGCTCGTGCGCCCGCCCTCCGGCCGCGTCGGGCCGTTGACTGATTCGGAGCGCAAGTCGCTGATCGATCTCAGCCCCGTCTCCGGCCAGTATGACAAGGATATCGACCGGGAATCGGCCTTTGAAATCCTTAACGCCCGCGCCCAGAAGGCGGCGGAAGCAGAAGCCGCCAAACGCGCCGAGGAAGAAAATGCCGCCAACCAGTCCGACAACGCCTCGGGGCGCTGGCGCCTGCCCGGCTTCGGTGATGAGGAGCCCAAACAGGCCTCGACCACCGGCGCTCGCAAGACGAGCGGTTATCAGCGCGAAACGGTGATCGAGGCAGCAATGAAAAGCGCTGCCCGCTCGGTTGCGACTTCGGTCGGACGCGCCATCGTGCGCGGGATTTTGGGAAGCCTTAAGCGCTAGAAACAAGCGCGCCGCCTACCCGCTCGATGGGCGGGCGGCGCTTTAACGTCGCGGCGGTTACTTCTGACGATAGAAGATCATGCCGCCGTGATGGAGCACATCATCGACGAATTCGCCATCGGCCGTGAAGCCGGTATCGTCCCAATAGTCGATGTGGTTTCCCTTCACCTCATAACGTCCCTGATAGGCGCTTTTGCGTTTGCCCCGCGCCTCGTCATAACGGCCATTGGGCAGAAGTTCCTGACGAATGTGGCCATCGCCGGTGACCCACATGCCGACATAAGGGTGGTTCTCTATTTGAGCCGTCTCCGTCATGTTCACTTCCGTGGCGTTGCTAGATTTGCGGTTCTCTACTTCGGCGGAAGCCGCCGCAAGCAGAAGCGCAACCGATGTCGATACGATGTTCATTTTCTTTCCACTCCCGTTGCGGCATTCGCGCGGCGTTCCTCGAACAGTTCCGCAAGCGTGCGTGATGCGGCGATAGCCTTAGGGAAGCCGGCGGGAACGGTGATGAGATAGATCATCTCCTTCAGTTCCTCGTCGGTTGCGCCCACATTCAGCGCATAACCGGCATGGACCTTCATCAGATCACGCTCACCAAGGGCCGCCATGACAGCAACGGCGGCCAGCTGGCGGGTGCGGTTGTCCAGACCCGGCCGCGACCATACCTCACCCAAGGCATATCCCTCCGTTGCCTGCGCCAGGAACGGAAACTCTTGCCGCATGCGCTCCAGATTGGCTTGCGGCTGGCCATTATTGAGGCTGCGGACAACATCATCGCCGCGTTTCAACCGGTCATCCAGATGCTGTGCATTTGCGAGTGCGAGTGCGGATCCTGCGAACATTGCAATCGCAAACGCGGTCGGAAAAATGGCTTTCATGTCGATCTCCTCAGGCAGCGGTGGGGCGGATGACGATTTCATTGACATCGACATCATCGGGTTGCTCGATGGCGTAACGGACGGCGCGGCCGATAGCGTCGGGCTTCAGGGCGATGGCCCGGTAGCTCTGCATCAGTTCCGCGGCGGCCGGATCGGTGATGGTGTGGGCGAGTTCGCTTTCCACCACGCCGGGGTGAATGCAGGTGACGCGCAGGTCACGGTTTTCCTGACGCAGCCCGTCCGAAATGGCGCGGACCGCAAATTTCGTCGCGCAATAAACGGCAGCCGTCGGCGAGACGGCCAGCGCACCGATGGAGGCGATGTTGATGATGTGTCCGGAAGCGCGTGCCGTCATTTCCGGCAGCACCGCGGCGACGCCGTAAAGCACGCCCTTGATGTTGACCTCTATCATGCGGTCCCATTCGTCGACTTTGAGCGACGACATCAGCGACAACGGCATGATCCCCGCATTGTTGACGATAACGTCGATCTGGCCTAAGGCCTTGCGTCCCGCCTCGGCAAAAGCCTCGACGCTCTGCCTGTCCGTTACATCAAGCGTATGGATAACGACCTCGGCACCCTTCCGACGCAGTTCTTCCGCGAGGGACTGCAAACGGTCCATGCGGCGTGCGCCAAGCACCAGCTTCGCCCCGGCGCCCGCAAGCTCCCTTGCGATGCCCTCACCGATCCCGCTCGATGCACCCGTGATGAGAACGACTTTGTTCAATGCCATGGTTTTCTCCTTGCTGTTACGGCCGGTTTTCTGGAAGCGACCGTTGCGGGCAAGATAAAGTTTTGGCATTGTCGTGATAATCGCCTCAATCATAACCTCGATGGGTAGAATTTCTAACCAATGAATATCGATCTCAACGCGCTGTCGACTTTCTGCCTGGTGGCCGAGGAACGAAACTTCCGGGCGGTGGCGGACAGGCTCGGCGTGACCCGATCCGCTGTCAGCCAGACCATGCGCAAGCTCGAGGAGACCATGGGCATAGCGCTGGTGCGGCGAACGACACGCAGCGTCAGTCTGACGGAAGCGGGACAGCAGCTTTATGCGGATGTTTCGCCGTCAATCGGCGCGATCTCGCAGGCGGCACAGGCCGCGTCGTCCCTGAGCGGCACGGTGCGGGGGCAGCTTCGGCTCGCCGTTTCCTCCATTGCGGAGCGCTTTCTCTCGGGACCGCTGCTTGCGAGTTTTGCCGACGCCCATCCCGACGTACAGCTCGACATCGTCGTGACGGACGAAGAATTCGATATTGTCGCCGAACAGTACGATGCCGGCGTGCGCCTTGGAGAGCTTATCGAACAGGATATGATCGCCGTTCCGGTATCGGTGCCGCAGCGACAGCTGGCCGTCTGTTCCGCTGAATATCGCGACCGTTTCGGCCTGCCGACGCAGCCGCGCGAATTGATCGATCACAGATGCATTGGCTGGCGGGCGCGTCCGGGTGTAGCGCCTTATCGGTGGGAATTTGCCGAGAACGGTCGCGAATTTGCGGTGGCGGTGCAGCCGGACTTCACCACCAACGACATGCAACTGATGATAAAGCTGGCATGCGCCGGTGCTGGCATCACCTTCGGCATGGAAGAGACGTTCCGTCCCCATCTGGAAAGCGGGAAGCTCATTGCGATGCTGGAAGACTATTCGCCTGTTTTTGCTGGGTTTTATCTCTATTATCCCAGCCGCCGCCACATTGCGCCGAAGCTGCGCGCCTTCATCGATCATGTCAGGCTATCGAGAGAGCGGTAATCTGCCGGAGCGGACCCCCGGCAGATCGTTTTCGAGAAGAAGCAAGATTATTTCTTCTGCGAGACCAGCGAGAAATAGGCGCCCTGCGGATCGACGCAGTTGACGATCCAGCTTTCGCCGGGAACTTCCATGGGCCCGTTGACGACCTTGCCGCCGCCGGTGCTGACACGGGTGATCGCGTCCTCGATACCATCGACATTGAAGTAATAACCCCAATGGCAGACGGGAACCTGCGGCATGCGCTTCATGATGCCGCCGACGGCTTTGCCCTTGTGGGCGAAGATGCGGTACGGACCCATCTCGCCCATGTCGAAATCATGGTCCTTGGTCCAGCCGAAGACTTCGCCGTAAAAGGCCATTGCCTCATCGACATTGTCGGTGAAGAGTTCGTACCAGCCGACATGGCCCTTCTTTTCCTGCATATCCTCGGGGAAACCACCGGTCTCCATCGGCAGCGGCGTCATGATGCAGAGCACTGCACCATAGGGATCGGCGACCACGGCAAAACGGCCGATTTCGGGAATATCCTGCGGCGGGCGTCTGATCGCGCCGCCCTTGTCAGCGAACAGCTTTGCCGTGGCATCGACATCATCGACATCGACATAGGCCGTCCAGTTCGGGGGAATGCCCTGCCCCTTATGCTCTTCCGTCAGTTCCATGACGCCGCCCATGCCTTTGCCATCTGCTTCCAGCACCAGATAGGGCATTTCCGGCGAACCGAAATCCTTGGTCTGCCAGCCGACGACATGACCGTAAAAGCGGGCAGCCGCCTCCATGTCGGGCGTCATCAATTCGACCCAGATGAATTTTCCATGTGTATCGGACATTGTCGTCTCCTCTGGAGATTGGGTGCGTGGTGTGGTGTGGCTAAGTGCCCGCCGCAGGACGCGGCGGCGCTTGTCATGCAGACGTTCCCGGCGCAAATTACGTCTTGCGCCGGAACTCCGATGTCATGAAGGTCTTGAAGGTGCCATCCGGCTGCTTGACGCTGCCGGAAAAGCTGCGGTGATTGTCATCATGCAGCACCAGCACGTCGTGGTAGGTGGCGGTGTCTCCGGAACCGTCGAAGGCAGGACCTTCGGCCTCCAGTGTCAGGGTCTTGCCGTCCTCTTCCAGCCAACCCTTGTAAACCCAGAGATTGGTCATCATCGAGCCCACCCAGGTGCCGACGAAATTGCCTTTGGCCGGGTCGAAACCAACCGTGATGACAGCGGTCATGCTGGTACCGTCAGGCATTTTTCCGGTGCCCTCGCCGATGATCCAGAGGCCACCGATGGAGCGCACCTTTTCGATGAATACCTGTTCGGGATCATTGGGGTCGTAGGCCTCATGGCCGGAGCTGGCGGTCATGATCCAGTCTCCGACGATCCTGTTCAGGAACTCGTGTTCCTTCTGCGGCTTGGCGGTTGGAATTTCCATTGTCTTCTCCTCCTATGTCCCGGTTCAATGGCAGCAGGATGCGGCTTTCGGCGCATCCTCATACTGGTCATGGCGGCGCACCCAATCCATTACCTCATCTTCATTACGGCCTTTTGGCACCAGATCGAGAAGCATCAACGTGCCGAGCGTCTGCTCGGCGCCACGGGCGTAAGTGGAATAGGTGTGGTAGATCTTGCCGTCCTCACCCTTGGCGAAAACGCTGATGCCGTGCAGGTCCTTCAGGTCGCCAAAGGGCGCCATGTCGCGGTAATTATAGGTGATTTCACCTTTTTCCACGTCCTCGTCGCGAAACGAGGCCTGGTAATCATAGTTGAAATCGCTGCCCTCGGCCGAAACCCAGGGGAATTTCCAGCCCATGCGGTTTTTATAGCCTTCGATCTTTTCAAGCGGCGCACGCGAAACCGCGACGAAACCCGCATCGCCATGCCTGAGATGAACGAGCGCGCCATCGACATGATCGGCGAAAAAGGAGCAACCGACGCAGCCCTCCTCCCAGTCCGGCGCCAGCATGAAGTGATAAACGATGAGCTGACTGCAATCGCCGAATAGTTCTTGCAGTGACCTGGGGCCGGAAGGTGCATCGAAGATATAGTCCTTCGTCACCTCCTCCCAGGGCAGTGCGCGCCGGGCCTCATTCAGCCTGTCACGGGCGCGGGTCAGTTCCTTTTCCTTCACCAGCAGATCGCGGCGGGCCGCAAGCCACTCCTCCTTCGAAACGACGGGATGAGACATGATCTTTCCTCCTTGGATCCGTCTTTCACCGCGGCACACTCCGCTCCACCGAAGGGCGCCGCTTATTTCTGTGCTGAAAGGCAATAAACAGTCTGCGGAGCAACCAAGTTCCGCTTGACTAATTAGGTTGATATCAACATATTTATTGCATGTCAAACGCCGGCGTGATTCCTTTTTCGACAACCCTTCTCGTGCGAGACTCCTGTCTTTGCCTGCATGCGCAGCGTGCGGCGCGGGCTTTGGCGCGACTTTTCGACAATGCATTGAAGCCAGCGGGAATCACCAATGGCCAGTTTTCCCTGCTGATATCGCTCAACCGGCCGGAGCCGCCGCCGATGGGGCCGGTTGCCAATCTTCTGGCGATGGACCGCACGACGCTGACGGCTGCGCTCAAACCGCTGGAGCGGCGCGGGCTGGTGCGCATCGAGCCTGACCCAAAGGACAAGCGCGGCAAGCGGCTGCGGCTGACGCCGGAGGGCATGGCGGTGCTTGCGGTCGCCTTCCCCATCTGGGAGCAGACCCACGCCGAAGTGGAGACAAAGATCGGCAGCGGCGACCCGGGCCGGCTGCGCCGCGATCTCATCGATCTCGGCTGACGGGATGATTTATCGGTAAAAATGTCATCCGGCCGTCGCGCCGGGGAGCGAAACTGAGCAGAACGCAAATCAAGGAGGAAAGATCATGCGTGCAATCGTTTTTGTAAAAGCCACCAAAAGCAGCGAAGAAGGCGTCATGCCCACGACCGAACTCATGGAGGCCATGGGGAAATTCAACGAGGAACTGGTCAATGCCGGCATCATGCAATCCGGTGATGGCCTTCACCCCTCCTCCAAGGGCAAAAGGGTTGTCTTCGACGGCGACAGCCGCACCGTCGTCAACGGTCCTTTCCCGCACACCAATGAGCTGGTCGCCGGTTTCTGGATCTGGAAAGTGAAGGACATGGACGAGGCCGTGGAATGGGTAAAGCGTTGCCCGAACCCGATGCTGGAGAAGAGCGAGATCGAAATCCGCCCGATGTTCGAGATGGAAGATTTCGGCGATGCGGTGACACCTGAGATCGCCGCGCATGTCGAAGAACTGCGCGCGCGTGTCGGCAAGCAATAGGCCCTTCCGGCCGAAGGAGACCCCTAATTAACGAATAAGGTGCGGCTTTCGTAGTCCCCCACCGGAGACGACATTCGCCGCACTGCCCCTTCCCCCCTGTTCCGGCTTTGCCTACCCGTCAGGCGGGTTGCCACGGACGACGTCCGCTGGTAATGCTCAGAGCGGTTCAACACGTTTCGAGAAAGGAGGCTTCGCATGGATATTTCCTGCTTCTGGCGCAATCGTCAGCTCTGCCACCTTTTTGCCCTGCAGACACGTTTGCAGGGCTGACCGGAACACCAACACTCTGGTTTGCCCAAAAGGCCGCGCAGAATGCAGCTTGTCTGCCATTGCGCCTGTTTTCACGACGGATCACTACGAACCGAAACCCGGTACTGCCTGTGGCAGACCACGGTTCTTGACGGGTCCGTCCTGCCAGAGACGACATCATGACCATCATCACGCTTCGAAACCTCGGAATCATTCTGGGTAAGCCGCTTTTTTCCAATCTCAGCCTCACCGTGAATGCGGGAGACCGCATCGGCATCGTTGCGGCCAATGGCTGCGGCAAATCCACCCTGCTCAACTGCCTCGCAGGAGACATGGAGCCCAGCAGCGGCGATATCACCCGGCTGCGCGGGTTGACGCAGTCGATCGTCCACCAGAATCTGCCCTTCGCGCTGATGGACCACACGATGCGCGACGCCGTGCTTTCCGCCCTGCCGGCGGACACGATCGACAGCGACAGCTGGCGCGCCGACATCATCTTCGACGTCATGCTGGTGCCCGAACCCTTCCGTGAGCGCCGGCTGAAAGAACTGAGCGGCGGCTGGCAAAGGCTCGCGATGCTGGCCAGGGCATGGATCACCGAACCTGACGTGCTGCTGCTCGACGAGCCGACCAACCATCTCGACCTCGAAAAGATCAACGTGTTGGAAAGCTGGCTCGGTGAATTGCCGCGCGATACGGCCGTCATCATCGTCAGCCATGACCGCGCTTTTCTCGACAATGTCACCCGGACCACGCTGTTCCTGCGACCGGAAAACTCGGCGCTGTTCCGCCTGTCCTATGGCCATGCGCGCGCGGCGCTGGAGGAGGAAGATGCCGCCGATGAGCGGCGTTTCCAGCGCGACATGAAAACCGCGCAGCAATTGCGCCGGCAGGCGGCCAAGCTCAACAATATCGGCATCAATTCCGGCAGCGATCTCCTGACCATCAAGACCAAGCAATTGCGCCAGCGTGCGGAAAAGATCGAGGAGAAAGCGCGCCCTGCCCATAGCGACCGATCCGCCGGCAAGATCCAGCTCGCCAATCGCGGCACCCATGCCAAGGTTCTGATGACGCTGGAGGACGTGCCGGTCTCGACGCCGGATGGAACGTTGCTGTTTCGCACCGGCCGGCAATTTATCCGCCAGGGCGACCGCATCGTCATTCTCGGCCGCAATGGCGTCGGCAAGACGCGGCTGATGTCGCTGCTGCAGGCGGCGGTGACGGCTGCTGGCCAGATAGAGGACGGCATAAAGGCCACGCCCTCGCTGGTGGCCGGTTATGTCGACCAGTCTTTGGCCGAAATAGACGATGACAGCACGCCGGCGGCGCTGTTGTCGCGCCGTTTCGACATTGGTGACCAGCGCATCCACGGCCTGCTCGCCGGCGCTGGCATCGACATGGAAATGCAGAAACGCCGCATCGCCACACTCTCCGGTGGGCAGAAGGCGCGGCTTGCCATGCTGGCGCTGCGGCTGGCGGAGCCGAATTTCTACCTGCTGGACGAACCCACCAACCATCTTGATATAGATGGTCAGGAAACGCTGGAGGCGGAAATCATCAGCCGTGAGGCCAGCTGCATGCTTGTCTCGCACGACAGGAGTTTCGTGCGGACGGTCGGAACCCGCTTCTGGCTGATCGAAAAGCGCAAGCTGGTGGAAGTCGACAATCCCGAAGCGTTTTTCGCCTCGGCTTGATGCTCCCCACCAACAATGCCTCGTCAGCCGAGCAGGCTGGCGAGGCGTGGATCGCCGGCGAAATCCGAGACCGCGAAACCGGTTCTGCGCATTGGAAATTCGCACAATGCCTGCACGCCCGTCTTCGACAGGCGGATGCGCCAGCTCATGCGTTCCACCGGCGCTTTTTCGGCAAAGGCTTTGGGAGAAAGGATCGCAATATTGAGGCCAGCGGCGGGATCGCGCACCGAACGGTAGAGGATCGCCTCCACCTTGGCCAGTCGCGCCTGCTCGGCCAGCGCCTGGCACGGCTCGTAATTGGTGAGATCGGTCCACGCGGTTTCGTCGCGGTTCAGGTCCGGTTGCGTCAGGTCAAGCGCCGCATCGGTGGCGATACGGGCGGCGAAGGCGGAATAATCGGCGGGGTTGGCCGGAAGCGGCGTGCCGGGGGATTCGGCATAAAACAGCAGCCGGTAAAAGGCCATTTCGGCGAGCGCCGTTTCCACCTTCGCGGCGGCGTAATAAACGCCCTCGGTATAACCCGCGCGGCGGAAACGCGAGCCATGCGGATAAGCGGCGCCATATCGGAAAGGCGTGGCGAGAAGATAATCGAAACCGGCGCATTCGGGCGGAAACGGCCTTTTGCTCGTCTCCAGAATATCTTCCAGCAGCGATTGCTCCTCCACCGTATCCACCAGCTTCATGGTGGAAACCTGATGCTGCGCTTCCACCAGCCGCCAAAATTTTCCCGATGCGGCGCGTTTTTCAGACAGGAGCGCGTCGGGCGTCCAGATAGGAGAGGACATCGATCAATCCGGTAATGGTGGTGAGCCTTTCGGCAGGCACGGCATCAAGCGCCGTATTGTGATTGCGCAGCCAGTTTTTCGCCACCGCCTCATCGCCGCCGGTAATCGCATCCAGCGAGCGGAAAACCCGGATCAGCAGCACCGCAAGCTCGAAGGACTTGGCGCCCGGCTCCAGGAGGAAATCAAGCCGCCTCATGCGCGAGACCGTTGGCGCGGACACACCCAGAATATCGGCCGTGCGGGCAGCGTTCAGGCCCAGCCGCTCGGCGGCGGCGATGACGGCCTTGGTGACGACCCTGCCCTGCGATGCGGGATCCATGGCGGTCTTGGCGTGAATATTCATGGCACATATCCTTTCCTTGGAAAGAATATAGCATATTTCTTTCTGTAAACAAGAAGGCCGGGATAAACCCGGCCCCAAGATTTATAATCAGGCGCGTAAGCCCGCTTTATCAGGCCACCGAGACCGGCACTTCCGTAGAGGTGCGCATGGCGTGGCTGTATGGGCAAACGATGTGTGCGGCGGCGACAAGTTCTTCGGCTTTCTCACGCTCAAGACCGGGAATGTTGACCTTCAGCGTCACTTCGATGCCGAAGCCGGTGCCGTCTTCGCGCGGGCCGATACCGACGGTTGCCGTCACAGTCGTGTCTTCCGGAATCTTTACCTTGTGCTTGCCGGCAACAGCCTTCAAGGCGCCGAGGAAGCAGGCGGAATAACCGGCCGCGAAAAGCTGTTCCGGATTGGTGCCACGGGCGCCATCGCCGCCCAGTTCCTTCGGAACGGTGAGCGTGACGTCGAGAACGCCGTCTTCCGACTTGGCGTTGCCGGCGCGACCACCGGTGGCGGATGCTTTGGTCGTGTAGAGAATGGGCATGGCATTTACTCCTTCGGGTTGATGTTGGAAGCCTTATAGCGTACAATTAAATTGTACGCAATATAGTTTTGCACATTGAATGACGATTTGTTTTTTGCGATAATTTTCAGGAAATTTCGCCGCGCATTCATGTGGCAGGAACCGAAAGCGGGGGCCGATTGTTCCCTCCCCGGTTGATTTTGGAGCAGGAAAATGGACGCAGAGGGCAACGAGAAGACAATGGAAAGCCTGTTGAGGCTGGACCAGCAGATATGTTTTGCCCTTTACGGCGCAGCGCATGCCTTTACCCGCGCCTATAAGCCGCTGCTCGACCCGATCGGGCTCACCTATCCGCAATATCTCGTCATGATGGCGCTGTGGGAAAAGGAAACATCCACCGTCAAGGCGCTCGGCGAAATGCTGGGCCTCGATTCGGGCACGCTGTCGCCGCTTCTCAAGAGGCTGGAGCATGCCGGTCTGATCACCCGCAAACGGGGCACGGTGGACGAGCGGCAGGTGCTGGTGGCGCTGACGCCTAAAGGCGCCGACCTCAAGAAAGAGGGTGTGAAGATCATGGCCGCCATCGGCGGCGCCACCGGCTGCGGGCTGGAGGAACTGGCGCAGCTGCGCGATCAGGTGAATGCGCTGAAGGAAGGTCTCTCCCGGCCATAGGCCGAAAAAGAGAAAGGCGGCACGAGGCCGCCTTTTTATGCGAGGAGTTTTCGGCTTACTGCCACACCACCACACGCGCCTTCTGCGGCACGCGGTCGTAGAGGTCGATGACGTCCTGGTTCATCAGGCGCACGCAACCGGAGGAGACGGCCTTGCCGATGGAGTTCCATTCCGGCGAGCCGTGCAGGCGGTAGAGCGTATCCTTGCCGTTCTGGAAGATATAGAGCGCGCGGGCACCGAGCGGGTTTTTCAGGCCCGGCGGCATGCCGCCATTCTTGGAGGAATATTTGACCAGTTCCGGCTGGCGGGCGACCATTTCATCCGGCGGGGTCCATTTCGGCCATTTCTGGCGCCACTGGATGACACCTTCGCCCGACCAGGCGAAACCATCGCGGCCGATGCCGACGCCGTAGCGCATGGCGCTGCCGCCCTGCTCCACGACATAAAGGAAGCGCGAGCGCGTATCGACGACGACGGTGCCGGGGCGTTCGCCGGTCGGGTCGACGACCCGCTGGCGATAATAGCGGCGGTCGATCTTCTGATAGGGAACCGCGGGAATGACGTAACCGCCATCCTCGACCGAGCCGTACATGACGGCCAGTTCCGCATCGCTGACGCCTGACGAGAACATCTGGCGGAAATCGCTGCCGATGCTGCTCGCCTGCTGGCGAATGGCTTCACCCGTGCCGGAGGACGCGCAGCCGGCCAGCAATGAAGCGGAGGAAATACCCAGAAGGGAAAGAAAAGTACGTCTGGAAAGATCTGTGTCGGTGCTTGTCATAAGGCCGGATTGTCCCACATTTCGAACGGCTATATCGCCGCTGTACATCGTTTGTTCCACGTGTACAGGCGTATTGCGAAAATAGTTAACCGACCGCTAAAAGCCAGTCGGAAGGCGCTGGCAGAACGACGCCCGCATCTCTTTCTTTTAGAACGTGGTCAGATAACCACAATCTGCGCCCCCTGCGGCACACGTTCGTAGAGGTCGATCACATCCTGATTGAGCATGCGCACGCAGCCGGAGGACGTCGCCTTGCCGACGGACTGCCAGTCAGGCGTTCCGTGCACGCGGTACAGCGTGTCCTTGCCATCCTTGAAGATGTAAAGCGCACGGGCGCCGAGCGGGTTGTTGAGACCCGGCGTCATGCCACCATTGGCGGCCGAGATGGAGGTGAGTTCAGGCTGGCGCTTGACCATTTCGTCGGGCGGCGTCCAGCGCGGCCATTTCGCTTTCCACTGGATCTTGCCGCGGCCCGACCAGGCATAACCATCACGGCCGAGGCCGACGCCATAACGGATCGCCTTGCCGCCGGACTGCACGAGATAGAGAAAATGCTGTCTGGTATCGACCACGATGGTGCCCGGCGCTTCCGCCGTCTGGTAGCTGACTTCCTGCCTGAGATAACGCGGATCGATGCGGCCATAGGGAATGGCCGGCAGCGAGCGGTCCTCGTCGCGGATCGGGCCATACATGACCCGGTGCAGCGGGTTGGAGACAGGCAGGCCATAGGCCATCGTCTGGCCCTGCGCCTGCGGCACATTATAGCCCTGCACCTGCGGTGCTTGCAGCCCCTGCCCGCGCACTGGCGGGCCATATTCCTGATGGAAGCGGGTTCTGAACAGGTCCGGCGGCCGCGTCGAAAGCTGGCCCGGCTGCGGCGGCAGTTCCGGCTGGCGATTGGAACTGACGGAATTAAAATTGAAGACCGGCGCCGTTTCCCTGACGAAGACATCCGGGTCCATCCGGGTCGTATCCGTCACGAAAAGGCAACCGCTCATCAGCGGCAGCAGGGCAAGCCCCAGCAGAGAGGCCGCCCGGCGACCGTTTTTCAAAAGGAGTGCTATCATCTGAACCGCTTCATGGAATCCAATCTGCTGGCATGATGAACCGCGCGGCTGGCGCGAGGCTGGCGTCGGTATTTTCAAAAAAAATCGGAAAACTGCATTTTTCCTCTTGAAGCTCTAGTTGCTAGAGGTGCCAGATTGGCTGTCGACTGGAATTCAGGAGCGAGAACCATGAATATTTCGACACGCGGCAGTTTGAACGGGGAATCAGAGGAACTGACCTTCAAGGTCGGCGGCATGGATTGCGGCAGCTGTGCGGCGAAGATCGAAACCGCGCTCTCGCGCCTGCCCGGCGTTGCAGACGTCAAGGTATCGGTTGCCCGCGAAAGGTTGAACCTGTCGCTTGCCGAGAATAAAACCCCGGTCGAAAAGATCGAGGATACGTTGCGCAAGCTTGGCTTCAAGCCCGCTTTGCTGCCGCGCGACAAGGCTCCCGAGGCAAAGGCGGCCGATCATCACGACCATTCCACCTGCGGCGGTCATCACCATGATGAAGCCGAAATACCGGCTGAAAAGAACAATGCACTGATCTTTTCGGTCGGCGGCATGGATTGCGGCAGCTGCGCGGCCAAGATCGAAACCGCGCTTTCCCGCCTGCCCGGCGTTGGCGACGTCAAGGTCTCCGTGGCCCGCGAAAGGCTGAACCTGTCGCTTGCCGAGAACAAGACCCCGGTCGAAAAGATCGAGGACACGCTGCGCAAGCTCGGCTTCAAACCCGCTCTGCTGCCGCAGGAAAAGACCGCGCGCGAAAAGACGCCTGAGCAGAATCACGACCATGACCACGCGACATGCGGCGGCCATCACCACGATCATGACCATTCCGGGCACGACCACGCAGCGCATGACCATTCGGGACACGATCACCAGTCCTGCAAGGGGCATGATCATGACCATTCCGACCATGATCATTCAGGTCACGACCATTCCGGCCACGATCATGCTGGCCAATCGCACGCTGCCGCACCTGCCGCCGCAAGCCAGAGCGCCGAGATAGGGCACGCCCATGGCGCGGATGAAAAAGGCGCGTGGTGGCGCAGCGCGAAAGCACGCAATACCTTCACCGGCACCGTGCTGGTCGCCATCGCCTATGCGGCGGAACTGACCTTCCCGGCATGGGGCAGCTATGCCTTCATCGTCGCCACGCTGGCCACGCTTTTCCCGATCGCGAGAAATGCCTTCAACGCCGCCCGTTTCGGCGCGGTCTTCACCATCGAGATGCTGATGACGATTGCCGCCATCGGCGCGATCATCATCGGCGAGGCGGAAGAGGCGGCCATTGTCGTGCTGCTGTTCTCCGTCGGCGAATTGCTGGAAGGTTTCGCGGCCGCCCGCGCCCGCTCCGGCATCAAGGCGCTCGGTTCGCTGCTGCCGAAAACCGCGCTGGTGGAAGAAAACGGCTCGCTGCGGCAGATCGCCGCCGATCAGGTGCGCATCGGCCAGGTGGTCGTGGCCCGCCCCGGCGACCGCATCGCCGCCGATGGCGTTGTCATGGAAGGTCAATCCAGCGTCGACGAATCGCCGATGACCGGCGAAAGCATTCCCGTCGCCAAGGAAAAGGGCGCGCGTGTCTTTGCCGGCTCGATCAACCATGACGGCTCGCTGCGCATCCGTGTCGACCGCGCGCCGGAAGACAACACCATTGCCCGCATCATCACGCTTGTCGAAGAAGCCCAGGACGCCCGCGCCCCGACGGAACGCTTCATCCAGAGCTTCTCGCGTTATTACATGCCGCTGATCGTGGCGATTTCCGCGCTCACCATCGTCGTGCCGCCGCTTGTCGGCCTCGGCGACTGGGATACCTGGATCTATCGCGGTCTTGCCCTGCTCCTGATTGGTTGCCCCTGCGCGCTGGTCATCTCCGTTCCCGCAGCCATCGCCTCCAGTCTTTCGGCTGCGGCACGGCACGGCATGCTGGTGAAGGGCGGCGCGGTCATCGAAATGCTGGCGCGCACCGAAACCGTCGCCTTCGACAAGACCGGTACGTTGACGCTCGGTGAACCCGTGGTCACAGACGTGGTGGCGCTTGACGGCAACGAGGCCGAGCTGATTGCGCAGGCCGCGACAATCGAGAACGAATCTAGCCATCCACTTGCCAGAGCCATCGTCAGCCATGCCAACAAGGCAGGCGTAATTCCCCTGCCCGGCTCAGAGATCAAGGCGATTTCCGGACGCGGCATGCAGGGGAATGTCGGCGGCAAGCGCCTGTTCATCGGCGCGCCGCGTTTTGCAACCGACGTCGGGACCGTATCGAATGAACTTGCCGAGCGTATTTCCGCACTTGAAAGCGAAGGCAAGACCGTGGCCGTTGTCATGGCCGAGGGGGTGGCAAGCGGCCTCTTCGCCATGCGCGACGAACCGCGCAAGGATGCAGCCGAAGGCATCAAGGCGCTGAAGGATATGGGCATTTCCTCTCTGATGCTGTCGGGTGACAATGCCCGCACGGCGCGTGCCATCGGCAACAAGCTGGGCCTTGAAGCGCGCGGCGAATTGCTGCCGCAAAACAAGGTCGAGGAAATCCGCAAGCTCGCCGAAAAGAAGACCGTGGTAATGGTGGGCGACGGCATCAACGACGCGCCGGCCCTTGCGGCGGCCAGCGTCGGCGTCGCCATCGGCTCCGGCACCGACGTGGCGATGGAAGCCGCGGATGCGGCGCTGATGCGCAACAATGTCGGCGATGCCGCCCGCCTTATCGGCCTGTCGCGCGCCACCATGAGCAACATCCGTCAGAACGTGACGATCGCACTCGGCCTGAAGGCTGTGTTCCTGGTCACGACCGTCACCGGCGTTTCTGGCCTGTGGCTCGCCGTCTTCGCCGATACGGGTGCCACGGTTCTGGTGACCGCCAACGCCATGCGGCTGCTCGGTTACTTCAACGGCCGCAAAACCTGACCCCAGCTTTTCCGAAAACGGCCGAGCCCCGTTTATCCGGGCTCGGCCGGCTTGTTTTCAGCGTATTGACAAATTAATTGCCTACAATAAATACCGCGTACCGCCGTTTCCACGCGCGTGACAATAGCGACAGGAAGTGCTGGCGATTCCACACGCGGGAGCATTGAACTTGACTAAGCATGGCTACAACCCCATTGCGTACCGCGCGATCAAGATCGGCGGCAACATCGTCAAGGTCATCTTCTCCATCGATCTGTTCCTGCGGCCCGGCACAAGAAAGACGCTTCCAGCGCACCAGCCGGCCCGCCGCCGCCCGAAATCGGAAAAAGCCATTCCACGCATCATCTGGCAGACGAATTACTCCAACCGGGTAACGACGCCGATCTATGCGAATTTCCTGTTCAACCGTTGGCTGACCCCGGAATTCGAATATCGTTATCATGATGACGAGGCGTGCCAGGCCTATATCGACCGGCATTTTCCCGGGCGTTACGCCGATGCCTTCCGCCGGCTGCAGGTGGGTGCCGCCAAGGCGGATTTCTGGCGCATTCTGGTCCTTTTGCAGGATGGCGGTATCTATCTCGACATCGATTCCAATTTCGCGGCCCGCCCGGAAGATGCGATCGGCCCGGATGAAGAAGCCGTCTTCATCGCCATGAAAGATGGCGAAGTGACGAATTATTTCATGGCCTCCAGACCCGGTCACCCGGCGCTGAAGCTGATCGCCGACCGTATTGCCCAGAATATCGAAGAGGGAACGCTCGTCAGCGTTTATGACATGACCGGCCCGACGGTAGTGCATGCCGTCGTCAAGGAGCTTGGTCTGCCGGAGCGCAATTACCGTGAGATGTGCACCCAGGGGCAATTCACCAACAAACGCGCCCAATATGCCGACAAGAAAGATGGTGCCTGGTGGGCGGAGCAGGCGAAGACGTCCATCCTCAAGAGCTAAACCTCACACGTCCTAACCAGCGGCGTCATATCGCGTTTCAAACAAATGCGTTGAAAAGGCGGATGCTCTCCTCCACCGCATGCGGCACCACGCCATTGTGGGTGCCGGGCAGCAGTTTTTTGTCGATCTTGAATCCGGATGTCAGGGCGCGATCCACGAAAAGCTGGTGATCGGCATCAAACGGCCGCTCCTCCGTGCCGCGCAGAAGCAGCGCCGGACATTTGAGGCTGGGGCCGAAGCAGACGGAGGAGCGCATGATGAATTCGCGCTCGTCGGTCTCGTCGAAACAGATCTCGTCGCTATAGCGGTTGAAATAACGCCAGGAATTGACACCGGCGGAGATGGGGGCTGCGGCGCGGAACTTGCGGCTCATGGCGGCCAGAAGCGTCAGCGTGCCGCCATTGGAATGGCCGGCGATGAAGAAGCGGTTTCTATCGATGCCGGGCAGATTTTCCAGATAGGTCGCCGCCGCCAGCGCATCCGCCGTTTCGTTGTAAAAACCGGAATAATGGCCGCTCTGGCCGTTCTCCCCGCGGAAAGACGGTAAAAGCACGACATAGCCCGCTTCCCAATAGGGCTTCATCAGCGCCCAATGGCCATCACCGGTGGCATTGCCGCCGTGGAGAAACAGGACCGCGGGTTTCAACGTTTTTGAGGGCTGGTAATGGGAGAGCCAGGCGACAAGTTCGATCGAACCATCCGGCCCGCCGGGATAGGTGACGCGTTCCGCGCCCGGTGGCGTGCCGAGAACCGATGATTTTTCCGGCGCGGCCATCTTTCGCAGGAGATGGGTGTGGAACCGTTTGCGCGCCTCCGCATAATCCTGCCGTTCCAGTGGCAGCACCTCGGGGGCGACAATGCCCGCTTTCGCGCGGGGTGGTAAAAATGCGGCCGCCGACAGACCCATGGCACCGGCCAGCAGGCTTCGCCGGGTCAGGCTCGGGATGCTCGTGCCGCTCTCTTCCTGTCCGAAGGCTGAGGAAAGAAAGCGTTTGTCTGGCATATGGTCACCTGAGGAGGATAGTTGTAACAGCAGTTCAGCACTGCGGCGGGGAGCTGTCCAATCACGGATTCGCGAATGACAACAATGTATTCGCAGCCATCATGGCAATTTCTGGACCGGGTAAGGTTTACGATCGCGAAGCTGCCTCATTTCCCTAACCTTCCACACCATCGATCATCGCCACCAGCGTCGAGAGCCTGTCGGCCTCGGCTGGCAGCTTGTCGGCGCGCAACCTTGCAATACGCGGAAACCGCATGGCAACGCCTGACTTGTGGCGGGTGGAGCGGTTGATGCCTTCGAAGGCCACCTCCAGCACGAAACCGAAATCCGGTGTGGCGCGCACCGCCCGCACCGGGCCGAAACGCTCGACCGTATTGTCGCGCACGAACTTGTCCAGCACTTCCAGTTCGGCATCGGTGAAACCGAAATAGGCCTTTCCGACAGGCACGAGCTGTTCACCATCCTCGCCTTCCGCCCAGACACCGAAGGTGAAATCGGAATAATAGCTCGATCTTTTGCCGTGGCCACGCTGGGCATACATCATAACGGCGTCGATATTGTAGGGATCGCGTTTCCACTTGAACCAGGGCCCCTTGGCGCGCCCGGCCTGATAGGTGCTGTCGCGGCGCTTGATCATCACCCCTTCGATGACAGGATCGGGCGGTGCGGCGCGCAAAGTGTCGAGTTCCGACCAGCTGGAGAAGCCGATCAACGGCGAGAGGTCGAAGCGATCATGCGGCGCGCGCTCGATGATGTCAGACAGCCGGTTGCGGCGCTCCAGGTAGGTTTGCGCGCGAATGTCGCTCTCGCCCTCGAACAGCAGGTCATAAGCGCGGATGAAAGCGGGATAGTCATCCCGCATCTTCGCCGTTACCGTCTTGCGGTTCAGCCGCTGCTGCAAATCCGAGAAGGTGCGGGTGAGATTGTTGGATCGCGCGGTGCCACCGACCAGCAATTCGCCATCCATCACGCCTTCGAATTCGATGGCGTCAAGCACATCCGGGAAAGCACCGGAAATATCGTCGCCGGAGCGGGAATAGAGCTTTCGCGTTTCGCCGGCCCGGGACAATTGCACACGGATACCGTCCCATTTCCACTCTGCTGCATAGTCGGCGGGATCCAGCGCATCGAGATCGCCATCGGCGACCGGTGTCGCCAGCATCACCGAATGGAAGATGGCGGGCGTTGCCAGCAGCGGGCGGTCGGAGTTGCCCTCCAGCCAGGAGAATAGCGTGGTGTAGGGGGGCGTCAGACCATGCCAAAGGGTCTCGATTTCAGTGATGTCCTTATCCGCGAAATCCGCCAGCGCCTGCCGCGCCAGCCGCGCCGAAACGCCGATACGCAGGCTGCCGGTGGCGAGTTTGAGGAAAGCGAAACGGGAGGAGGTATCGAGCCGGTCAAGCAGATCGCGCACCGCGCCGCGCACCTCGGTACGCCCCAGCGAGTTCATCAGCGTCACGACTTCGCCGAGGCGCGGATCCTGCGCCTCCGCATCATCCACGCCGCCGATATTGCCCCAGACCAGCGAAATGGTCTCGGCCAGATCGCCGACATAATCGTAGGAATAACGGAACAGCACCTCGTCCATGCGCTCCATAACCAGCTCGCGCAGCATGGCCGGTTTAACGCTTTTGAGGTCCAGCGTGCCGGCAATGGCCGCCAACCCGTAGCCCCGGTCGGGATCGGGCGTATCGCGGAAATAATCGGTGAGCAGCTTCAGCTTGCCGTTGCGCGACGGCGTGAGGACAAGGCGGTCGAGAAGGGTGGCGAAGGCTTTCATTTCAGTCCCCCTCATCCTCGTAACCGACGAGATGCAGCGGCTTGGCGGCAATGCCCTGCAATTCGCACCAGCGTACCAGCGCCTCCTCGCGGCCATGGGTGACCCAGAC
The DNA here is from genome assembly GCF_000092025.1 of Agrobacterium fabrum str. C58. Lineage (NCBI taxonomy): Bacteria > Pseudomonadati > Pseudomonadota > Alphaproteobacteria > Hyphomicrobiales > Rhizobiaceae > Agrobacterium > Agrobacterium fabrum. Next base: position 839,623 of record NC_003062.2, on the reverse strand, counting down.
GGCCTGCGGGCCGATTTCCGTGATGGTTTCCAGCAGTTCCGGCCAGTCGCAATGGTCAGATATGACCAGCGGTAGTTCCACACCGCCCTGCTTCGCGCGCTGCCGCACCATCATCCAGCCGGAGGCGAAGGCGATCAGCGGCTCGTTGAAACGCCGCGCCCAGCGCTCCTGAAAGGCCGAGGGCGGACCAACAACGATGGCACCCTTAAAGGCGGCGGGGTTGCTTTTTTCCAGCGTCGCGGGCCTGAGATCACCAAGATCGATGCCCTGCGAGACGTAATAATCACAAAGCCGCGCCAGCGCGCCGTGAATATAGATGGGATCGGCATAACCATTATCGCGCAATAACCGGATAACGCGTTGCGCCTTGCCGAGCGAATAAGCGCCGACGAGATGGGTGCGGTCGGGAAACTGTTTGATGGACGTCAGCAGCTTGCCGATTTCCACACGCGGCAGTGGATGATGAAACACCGGCAGGCCGAAAGTGGCTTCTGTGATGAAGACATCACACGGCACTGTTTCGAAGGGCGCGCAGGTGGGGTCGATACCGCGTTTGTAATCACCGGATGCGACGATGCGCAGGCCATTCATTTCCACGGAGATTTGCGCCGAACCCAGCACATGGCCTGCGGGGTGGAAACCGACGATCACGCCGTTCACCTCCACCGTCTCACCGAAGCCGACCGCCTGCTCGCTGCCGCAGAAATCCTCGCCGTAACGAATACGCATGATATCGAGCGTCTGGCGCGTGGCCAGCACCGCGCCATGGCCGGCGCGGGCGTGATCGGAATGGCCATGGGTGATGAGCGCCCGCGCTACGGGGCGCACGGGATCGATGTAAAAATCGCCCGCCGGGCAATAAAGCCCCTTCGGCGTGGAATTCAACAACTGTTCCGGCTTCATATTCATTGAGATAGGGCCGCCCGCGCGAATGTAAAGTGCTGCGAGCATAACGCGGAACGGGCGTTAAATTTCCCGCAGGGGTGTTTTTGTTTGGCTGAAACTGGTGAGCCACCCGCCTCCTCATTCCTGTGCTTGTCACAGGAATCCAGCCAACGCGCGTCTGCGTGGTGTCAGAGTCTTTCCAGCCCAAGGACTTGGGCTGGCTGGATCCCTGTGACAGGCACAGGGATGAGGGAAGAGCGAGCAGACGGACGAAAGTGCACGCGGGAACCGACACACCTTCGTGCAATCGTTCCTACTCTCCCGCTGCTTCCGCCGGCTTCGCTTCAACCGCCGCCGGCAGGCGCACCGGTTTCAGCATCAACGCCGCGGCAAGACCAATCGCGGCGGTGGCGGCGGCCGCGAAGAATAGCGGCGTAAACGCATCCGAATAAAGCGAGGCGACGGCGGCCTGGGAGGTTGCGGGCAGTTCGGCGAGCATTTTCGGCGTCAGTTCCTCGATCCTGCCGACACCGGGAATATCGATCGCGACACCTTTCAAGCTTGATGACACGATGGCGCCATAGACCGAGATGGCGATGGCGGCGCCGCCCATGCGGGTCAGGGTCACCGCGCCGCTTGCCGCGCCGATATCGGCCTTCGGAGCGGAGTTCTGTACGCCGATGATGGGTGCCTGCTGGCCGAGGCCGACGGCGAAACCCTGCGCCAGCATCAGCACCGCGATCAGCCAAAGCGGCGTTCCGGCATGCATCTGCGTGAAGAGCAGCATGACGAGGACATTGATGGTGAGGCCGGCCACCGAGAAGGGCTTGTAGACGCCGGTAATCGAGATCAGCCGTCCGGCAGACAACGAACCCATGACGATGCCGCCGGTGACGGCGATGAAGAACAGGCCGGCATGGGAGGGCGAAAGCCCGGTCGTGGTCTGCAGGAACAGCGCGTAATAATTGACCATGCCGATACCGATGCCGCCGCTGGTCAGCGAGACGATCATCAACAGCGGAAAGGTGCTGTCCTTGAAGAGACGCAGCGGCACGACGGGTTCCGGCGCGCGACGCTCCACCTGCACCCACAGGAAAGCGGCGATGACGGCAAAGGCGATGATGCCGAGGCTTGGGGCCGCGATCAGCGAGCCGAACAGTTCGCTGCTATCGGCCCAGAACACCACGCTGGCAATGGTGGCGGCCAGAAGAACCGCACCGAGATAATCGATCTTTGGCTGTCTCGCCGGGCGACGATAGGGCAGCATGAGAGCAAGGCCGGCGATGACGATAATACCGAGCGGCAGATTGATAAGGAAGATCGACCGCCAGCCGAACAGGTCGCTCATGGTCCCGCCGAGAATCGGGCCGACACTGCCCGAGGCCATGATGGTGAGGCTGGAATAGCTTTGGTAGCGGGCGCGCTCGCGTGGCTCGAACAGATCCGCATTAACGGAGAAGATCGACACCATGATGCCGCCGCCGCCAAGCCCTTGAAGCACACGGGCCGCGATCAGGCTGTCCATAGACCATGCCAGCCCGCAGGCGAGCGAACCGAGCGTGAAGATGACGACCGCCGCAATCATCACATATTTGCGGCCGAAGAGATCACCGAGCTTGCCATAAACGGGCATGACCGCGCTGGTCGCCAGAAGATAGGCCGAGCCAATCCAGCCGAAACGCTCCAGCGCGCCGAATTCACCGACGATGGTGGGGAGCGCTGTCGAGACGATCTGGTTGTCGAGTGTGGCCATGAACATGGCCAGCATCAGAAACAGAAAAACGATGAGCCTGCGGCGGTGATCCGACACAAGCGGCGCCACGGGGGCGGTGGACATATCCATGAAAAATCTCGTTGAGTTCCGGCGATTTTGCTGCGACAATTTGTGTGCTATTGGCATATATATGTCAATGGCAAGTTTTTGACATCTGTGCTATCAGCGCTAAATGTGATCGGAAACCGGCATCGAAAGGAACGGCTGAGAGTGGCGAGCGAGGAAGACTGGAACGAGGATTTGCCCGAGGACATCAAGCGGATCGGCAATACGATGACGCGTATGCGCATCATGATCGGCCGCCGCATCATCGGCCGAATGGCGCTTGCCAAGCTCGCTCCGGGTCTTGAACTCTCCCATATCGATGTGCTCGATATTCTGCGCCGTGCCGAAGGCGACGTCACCGTGGGTGCGATTGCCGAGGGCATGCGCATTGACCCTTCGCGCGGCAGCCGGGTCGTCGCGGATATGGTCGGGCGCGGCCTGTTGAAACGTGGCGTGTCGCAGGAAGATGGCCGCCGCAGCATCGTCGAAATCACGCCGCTCGGTACCAGCCTTTTGCAGGAAATGCGCCGGACCAAGATGAGCGTCATTGAGGATGTGATGGATGGCTGGCCGGCAGAGGATGTGGAGACATTCGGCCGCCTGTTCGAGCGCTTCATCGACCGTTTTGAAAACCGGCTTTCGCCGGATGCGGACGTGCTCACGGATCAGAAAAAATCATAGTTACCCCTGACATCCACAACTTCACTTTACAACGACGAGACCGTAACGTGCCGGCGATCGAACAGGTTTCAAGGGGTAATTTCGATGTTGACGATTTACGGTGTGTACCGTTCCCGCGCCACGCGCACATTGTGGCTGGCTGCTGAACTCGGCATAGAATTCAAGCATGTGCCTGTCATTCAGGCCCGCCGCCTTGCCGATCCGCTCGCCACTGATGCGCCGCTCAACACGCTGTCGCCGGCATTTCTCGCCGTCAACCCGATGGGCACCATTCCCTGCATCGAGGATGACGGCATGGTGCTTTACGAATCCATGGCCATCAATCTCTATCTCGCCCGCAAATATGGCGGGCCGCTCGCCCCGGTCGATCTGAAGGAAGATGCGGCGATGCTGCAATGGTCCTTCTTCGCTGCCACTGAAATCGAAACGAATTCGCTGAAGATTTCTTCCGCCATCGCCGAAGGCCTTGCGGAAAGCGACGCCGGCAAGGCAGTGATCGATGTCGCCGCGCGTCTGCTGAAACGCCCCTTGCGGGTGCTGGAACAGCATCTTGCCACGCATGATTATCTGGTGGGCGACCGCTTCACCGTGGCCGATCTCAATGTGGCGGAAATCGTTCGTTACGCGCAGGGCCACCAGCCGCTGTTCGATGCCCATCCGGCGCTGAAAGCCTGGCTCGCCCGTTGCCAGGCGCGCACGGCGTTCAAGTCCATGTGGGACAGCCGGACGGCCGAGGCAGCGTAAACGAGAGAAAACTCCGCCGGCACACTCTCTGCGCCCTCATTCCTGTGCTCGTCACAGGAATCCAGCCGACGCGCGTCTGCGCGGCGGAGAGACCCTTTCCCAGCCCAAGGACTTGGGCTGGCTGGATCCCTGTGACAAGCACAGGGATGAGGGAAAGGCAGCCCCTTCTCGAGAAGGCAGGCACGTTAGCGACGGAGCCAGCTTGGAATTTTGTTTGCCTATCGCACGCTCAGCCTCTCTCCCCCTCCAGCGCCCGCTGCACCGCCGGGCGGTCGTTCATGCGGCGGAAGTGGTCGTGCACTTTCGGGAAGCGGGCAATATCCACACCATCGCTTTCCAGCCAGCCGGACATGACGAAGAGATAGGGATCGGCCACCGAATAGGCCGTGCCCAGAACCCATGGGCCGTGCAGCATGCCGTGCTCGATCAGCTCGAAGCACTCGCCCATATTTTTCGGCACCCTGGCCTTCATGTCCGCAAGCGAGCTATCCTCATTCGCCCAGCGGCTGCCGCGCCGGCCATGGGCGTGGGCAACGTGGACGGTGGAGGAAATGAAGGCATTGAAGGACTGCATCAGCGCGAATTCGAAGGGATCGTCAAGCGGCGCCAGCTTCTTCTCGGGCGCCATCTGGGCGATGAAGGCGAGGATGGCGGGTGTTTCCGTCAGCACGCCGCTCGCCGTGGCCAGTGCCGGCACGCGGCCCTTGGGATTGATCTTCAGAAATGCCTCGGAGCGCTGCTCGCCCTCCGCGAAATTGACGCGGTGGGCCTTGTAAGGCAGGCCGGATTCCTCAAGCACGATATGGCTGGCGCGGGAGCAGGAACCGGGGGAGAAAAACAGTGTGAACATGGATATGCGACCTCCAAAGCAATGAGAGCGCCCACCTGTTTCCCATGCGGACGCCGCGCCTGCCGGCGGCCATGGGATAGCCATCACACGCAGGACACCGCATCATCGTGCCGGTAAACGGCCGCGTCAAAGGTTATTTAAAGCCCGATAACGCTGATATCGCCGACATGGATGCCGTTCCAGTTGCGCATCTGGCGGTTCGCCATGCCTTTTAAAGCCTGCTGCTCGGCACTGCCGTCATCAAAATAGCGGGCAAGCAAGGCCGTGACCATGGCTTCTGCCGCGCGTGTCGTGCCGTCTTCGCATTTCACCGCCATGGCAATCCCCTGATTCGGCAGGGCGGCGATGAAAACGCCTTCCGCTCCGGTCTTGGCGAAAATCTTGCCGGGCGCGATCTGCATCAGCTTCGTGCAGGCGCGACCCGTGCCTGCCACGTAAAAAGGTTCGGCCATGCAGGCCTCGATGAGGCGGCGCGAGGCTTTCGCGCGTTCTGCCTCGAGCCCCCTGCCCGTCGCCATTTTGGCGAAACCATGCGCCAGCCCCTTGAGCGGCACGGCATAGGTGGGAATGGAGCAGCCATCCACGCCGCAATTGTCATGGCCGAGCGCCGCGCCCGTCAGGCTCTCCATCGTGGCGCGGATTTGCCGCTGCAGAGGATGATCGTAACCGACATAGCCTTTGGGATCCGTGCCGGTATGGCAGCAGGCGCAAATGAAGCCGGAATGTTTGCCGGAGCAATTATTGTGAAGCGCCGTCGGCTTTTCCAGCGTGCGGGCCTGATGAATGATGGTTTTCTGGTCCGACGACCAGTGCGCGCCGCATTCCAGCGTGTCGACATCCCGGCCCGCTTTCGCAAGCATGGCGGCGGCGAGTTCCGCGTGGGCGTCTTCACCGGAATGGGAAGAGCAAGCCAGCGCCAGTTCGCGGTTGCCGAAACCGTAGGCATCCGTCGCACCGCTCTCCACCAGCGGCAGCGCCTGCATGGCCTTGCAGGCGGAACGCGGGAAGATCCCGCGCTCAATATCGCCGGCCGAAAACAGCACCCCGCCATCGCCATCCACCACCACGGCAAGACCCTGATGGCGGCTTTCCACGAGATTGCCGCGGGTCACTTCGACGGTAACGGAATTGTTCATTCTCTCAGCCTCAAAAAATTCTGATTTTATGTCGTTGATACCGCAACTGATTTTTCGATGCACGGGGCTATCAGTGAAATTTGCGAAACGTCTGCTGCTGGCGATTGCCGTTATCTATCTGCTGCCCGCGCTGGCATCGGCCGGTCTATGGGCCATGAAGGACCATCCGCGCGGCTGGAACGCCGCCAGATGGTCGTCCTCTGGCATGCTGCCGCCAGCGTCGAGCGACGGGCAAGCCGCCATCTACGTCTTTTCCGCCATGACCGGCGGCTTCAAGGGGTCCGTCGCCAGCCATGCCTGGGTCGTGCTGAAGAAGCCTGGTGCCACCGCCTATGACCGGTATGACAAGGTGGGCTGGGGCACGCCGATCCGCCATAACGGGTATGCGGCTGACGCTTATTGGTATTCCAACACGCCGCGTCAGGTGGTGGCCATTCACGGCGCGGCGGCGGAAAAGCTCATCCCGAAAATCGAAAAAGCAATCGCCGACTATCCCTATGGCAAGCCGGGTGGTTATCGCATCTATCCCGGCCCCAACTCCAACACCTTCGTTGCCCATGTGCTGCGCAGCGTGCCGGAACTGGGCGTCGTGCTGCCGCCGGATGCGGTCGGCCGCGACTATCTGCCGGACGGCGCGTTTTACCACATTGCCGATGACTGGAAGGATGCAAGCGTCTCCCTTGGCGGGCTGTTCGGCGTTTCGGCCGGCGCGCGCAGCGGTTTCGAGGTCAATTTCCTCGGTCTCGTCGCCGGCATCGATTTCGTCCAGCCGGGAATTAAGATACCGGGGCTCGGTTATTTCGGCGTCGCGGGAATCCGGGCGTAAGCCATTACGTTTCGCTGGCCTGAGCGGCGCGCCGGGCGCGGATGCTCTGGGCAATGAAGACCCGCGACAGGCCGTGATAAAGCGGCTCCCGCGAGAAAAGACGCGAGGTCAGATATCCGAGCATTGCCGCAACCATGATGGGAATGACGCCTTCATGATTGCCGGTCATTTCAAGGATGATGACAAAGGCGGTCATCGGCGCCTGCACGACGCCGGCGAAATATCCCGCCATGCCGACGATGGCGCCAAGGCCGATGCTGGTGCCGAGCAGGCCGGCCATGGTGCTGCCGAAACCGGCACCCACCGACAGCGACGGCGCGAAGATACCGCCGGGAATGCCCGACATCATGGCGAGAAACGTCGCCGCCAGCTTTTCGATGAAGAAGAAGGCCGGCGCAGCCTCACCTTCGATTGCGGCGCGTGCCTGTTCATAGCCCGTTCCGAAGGTCGCTCCGCCTGTCGCAATGCCGATGACGGCGGAAGCAAGGCCGCAGGCGGCGGCGACCGCGAGCATGCGTTTCAACGGCATGGTTTGGGCAAAACGGCGAATGCGTGCTGACAGACGCAGGGCGCCGGCGCTGAACAGCGCCCCAAATGCGCCGCCGCCGACACCGCAGATCAGCACCAGCAGCCAGTCCATCATCGTTTTCGCCATGACCGAACTGGTGCCGAAATAGGTATAGCTGCCAACCAGCGCCAGCGATGCAAGACCGGAGAGAATGACCGCGGTCAGTACCAGGCCGTTGGCGCGGGATTCGTAGGTCTTGCTCATTTCCTCGATGGCGAAGACGATGCCTGCAAGCGGCGTATTGAAGGCCGCCGCAATGCCGGCCGCCGAGCCGGCGAGGATGAGGCCCTTGGCCTGCGCCATACCGCCCCAGCGGGCAGCCTGCAGCATGATGGAGGCCCCGACCTGAACGGTCGGCCCCTCACGGCCGATGGACGCGCCGGAGAGAAGGCCGGCGACCGTCAGCACCACCTTGCCGAAAGCGAGTTTCAGCGACAGAAGCCGCGAACGATCCGCGTCGTCGCGCAGGTGCCGCGCGGCAATCGCCTGCGGAATGCCGCTGCCACCGGCATTGGGAAAAACCGAGATCGCAAGCCAGGCGCAGAGCGTGAAACCGAGCGGCGTGATGAGGAGCGGCAGCAGAAACGCCCATTCGCCTGCGGATGTCACTGCCGAGAAAAGATGCTGAGCGCGATCCGCCGCCCAGGCAAAAGCGACGCTGATAATGCCGACCGCAATCGCGCCAACCCAGAAAACCGCCCTCGGCCTCCACACCCGCCACGACCCCCAGACAACGCGGGACCGGCGGAGCATCTTCAGCTTCTTGTAATCGGCGGGCATGGCGATCCGGATCGGTGATTTGGTGTTCGGCAGACGTTAAGCCCGTTTATCTGCCTCAAGGCCCGCGATTGCAAGGTTTTGCATTTGACTTATCACTGCCGATGACCGATCTTATGCATCGCAATTGCAACGCAGGAAGACGATCCATGAAAACGGCAACAATTCCTTCGCTGCGGGTGACAGCGGATTTTCGCGAGGCAGCCGAAAGCGTGCTGAAGGACGGCGAGACGCTTTCGGCATTTATGGAAGAAGCCGTGCGCAAGCAGGTGGAAATCCGCAAATCTCAGGCGGAGTTCATCAAGCAGGGGCTTGCAGCGCGCGAAGAATCCAAGCGAACGGGCGTCTATCACAAAGCCGAGGACGTTCTTGCAGAGCTGAAAGCTATGCTTGACGAAAAGCTTGCTGAAGACAACGACAAGTGACATTTCAGGTTTTTCTTGCCGACAGAGCGCGCGACAATATAACACGCCTCTATGCACATCTCCTTCGCCAGGACAAATATGCGGCGAAGCGAGCCTACAGGGCCATCGAAAAAGGAATTGCCGCACTTGCGGATTTTCCGCTGAGCTGCCGGAAAGTAGATGCAGAAAATCCCTTTCTGAGGGAGTTTCTTATTCCATTTGGCTCGTCAGGCTATGTCGTTCTTTTTGAGATAGAAAGTGCCGAGAAAGTAACAATCCTCGCGATCCGCCACCAGCGCGAGGATGATTACCATTGACCCTCAGCGGTCGCTGACGGCCGCACGCGGGTTTACCCACGGCTCCTGATTGGAGCGGGGCAGCGGGGTTTTGCCAAGGATGTGATCAGCCGCTTTTTCGCCGGTCATGATCGACGGGCCGTTGAGGTTGCCGTAGGTCACATGCGGGAAGATCGAGCTGTCGGCGACCCGCAGCCCCTCCACGCCGATCACCCGGCATTCCGGATCGACGACCGCCATGGGGTCGTTGCGGTCTCCCATCCGGCAGGTGCCGCAGGGGTGATAGGCGCTTTCCAGATGCTCGCGCAAAAAGGCGTCGATCTGTTCGTCCGTCTCGATGTTTTCACCCGGCTGGATTTCCGGCCCGCGAAAATCGTCGAAGGCTTTCTGGCCGAAAATCTCGCGCGTCAGGCGCACGCAATGGCGGAATTTTTCCCAGTCTTCCGGGTGGCTCATGTAGTTGAAGCGGATTACCGGGTCGTCATGCGGATCGGCGGAGCGCAGGGTGACGTTGCCGCGCGATTTCGACAGGTTGTAACCGACATGCGCCTGAAAGCCATGGCTTTTCGCCGCCGCCTTGCCGTCATAAGAGATGGCGACGGGCAGGAAATGATACTGGATGTCAGGCTGTTTCAGACCGGGTGCGGAGCGCAGGAAGGCGCAGGCCTCGAACTGGTTGGAGGCACCGAGCCCGCCTTTCGACAGCAGCCATTGTGCACCGGCAACCCCCTGCCAGAACCATGGCAGCCATGAATAAAGCGAGACCGGCTTGGTGGAGACTTGCTGGAAATAAAACTCCATATGGTCCTGAAGATTGGCCCCGACACCGGGACGATCCGCCTTCACCTCGATGCCCATGTCTTTCAGATGCGCGGCGGGGCCGATGCCTGAGAGCATCAGCAGTTTCGGCGAGTTGAAGGAGGAGGCCGAAACGATGACCTCGCGATTGGCCTTTACGGTTTCAACCCGACCCCTGCGCTCGATCTCGACGCCGACGGCACGGCCATTCTCGATGATGACCTTGCGGGCAAACCCATTGACCAGCGTGACGTTGCCGCGTTTCAGCGCCGGTTTAAGATAGGCATTGGCGGCGGACCAGCGGCGGCCATTGTGGATAGTCTGCTCCATCAGGCCGAAACCTTCCTGTTTGGAGCCGTTATAGTCGTCCGTCAGTTCAAAGCCCGCCTGTGCGCCCGCCTGAATGAAGGCGTGGAACAGCGGATTGCTGACCGGCCCGCGCTGCACATGCAGCGGCCCATCCGTGCCGCGCCAGCCTTCCTCGCCGCCGTGGCTGTGTTCCATTCGCTTGAAATAGGGCAGCACATCCGCATAGGCCCAGCCCTGCGCGCCAAGCTCCTCCCAGCGGTTGAAATCCTCGGCATGGCCGCGAACGTAAACAAGGCCGTTAATGGAGGACGAGCCGCCGATGACCTTGCCGCGCGGCGCAGTGATGCGGCGGTTGTCAAGATTGGGCTCGGGCTCGGAGAGATAACCCCAATTGTAGCGCTTCATGCTCATCGGCCAGGCAAGTGCCGCCGGCATCTGGATGAAGGGGCCGAAATCCGAACCGCCAGCTTCGATGACGATGACAGAATAACGGCCGTCTTCCGACAGGCGGTAGGCGATGGCGGAGCCCGCAGAGCCGGAGCCGACGATGACGTAATCTGCTTGCATTGTTTGCTCCACTGGGGGCTCGGTTCCGATGAATGTATTCGATTGGGGCTCACCCCCCTCTGTCCTGCCGGACATCTCCCCCTCAAGGAGGGAGATCGGCAAGACGCTCTTTCGTCACTTCAATCTCAAACGTCGAGATGGGCGGGACTTCGCCTCGGGTCGATCTCCCCCCCTTGAGGGGGAGATGTCCGGCAGGACAGAGGGGGGTAAGCCCCATCCGCCGAACCTAATTAATAAGGCGCGTCCACCTTCCCCGTGCTGACATAAACGGTCTTCAATTCGCTATAATGCTCCAGCGCCGCGGCGGAATTCTCCCGTCCGAAACCGGATTGCTTGGAGCCGCCAAAGGGAATTTCCACCGGGCAGAGATTGTAGGTGTTGATCCAGAGCGTGCCCGCCTCCAGCCCATCCACCACACGGTGGGCGCGGGCGAGGTCGGCGGTAAAGACGCCGCCGGCAAGGCCGAATTCGGTGGCGTTGGCGCGGGCGAGAACCTCGTCCTCATCGTCGAAATCCAGAACGCACATGACAGGCCCGAAGATTTCCTCGCGGGCGATGGTCATGTCGTCGGTGACATCGGCAAAGACAGTCGGCTGAACATAGGCGCCCTCACCCGCGACATTATTGGGAATGCCGCCGCCGGTGATCAGCGTTGCACCCTCTGCCTTGCCCTTTTCGATATAGGACAGAACCTTTTCCTGCTGGGCCTTGGAGACCAGCGGGCCGAGATGGGTGGCGTAATCCAAGGGGTCGCCGAGGATCATCGCCTCGGTGCGGCGTTTCAGGTTTTCGAGGAAACGCGCCTTCGCCTTTTTCTGCACGAAGACACGCGTGCCGTTCGAGCAGACCTGGCCGGAAGAATAGAAGTTGCCGAGCATGGCCCCACCGACGGCACTTTCAATATCGGCGTCGTCGAAGACGATCATCGGCGACTTGCCACCGAGTTCCATCGTCACATGTTTCAGATGCCCGGCAGCGGCGGCCGCCACCTTGCGACCGGTCGGCACCGAGCCGGTGAGAGAGACCTTGGCGACATCGGGATGATTGACTAGAAGTGGGCCGGTATCGCGATCACCCTGAATGACGTTGAAGAGGCCTTTTGGCAGGCCCGCCTCGATCAGGATTTCGGCGATCTTCAGGGCACCGAGCGGGGTGTTTTCCGAGGGCTTGAAGACCATGGCATTGCCGGCGACGAGGGCCGGTGCAGCCTTCCAGCAGGCAATCTGCTGCGGATAGTTCCAGGCGCCGATACCAACGCAGACACCGAGCGGCACGCGCTTGGTATAGGCGAAATCGCCGCCGAGGGGGATATAATCGCCATTCAGCGCGGAAGGTGCGATGCCGCCGAAAAACTCGAAGGCATCGGCGCCGGAGGTGGGATCGGCGACGATGGTTTCCTGGATTGGCTTGCCGGTATCCAGCGTCTCGAGCGTGGAAAGCGCATCGTTGCGTTCGCGCATGATATCGGCGGCGCGCTTGAGGATGCGACCGCGGGCCATGGGGCTCATCGCCGCCCATTCCTTCTGGGCGCGCTTGGCCGAGGCGATGGCGCGCTCGACGATGGCGGGCGTTGCCGCATGCAGTTTTGCAATCATTTCGCCCGTTGCAGGGAAGATGCTCTCGAACGGCGTGCCGGTATTGTCCTCGACATAATCCCCGTCGATGAAATGCGAGGCTTTCGGCTGCGCCTTGAGCGGCGTCGCAATGGTCATGTCGAAGTCTCCTAGAGAGTGCGGATGGACGGCTTGGCGCGCTGTCCATCGGGAAAAGATTTGAGCTGCATGTCGAAATAATCCTCGACAAGCGCCGGCGCGGAAGCGAGGCCAAGCGGGGCGGAACGCAGGCTGTGGCGGATATAAAGCCCGTCGATCAGGGCGGCTGCCCCTTCGGCGATGCGCGCGGCATCGTCGGGTGGGCAAAGCCGGTTGAGGCTCGCCATGAGATTGGAGCGCAGGCGGCGGGAATAAATGACCAGCAGGCGGCGCGTTTCTTCCGAGCGCTGCGCCTCGACGTAAAAGGCAAGCCAGGCCGCTACCGTTTCGGGCGTGAACTGGTCGCTCTGGAAGGAGACGTGCACGATGGCGCTCAGCTTTTCACGCGGACCGGAGGCACGGATCAGTGCCGCCACGGCATCGCGCCTCAGATCACGCAGCAGGCTGCGGATGGTTTCCAGAAGCAGCTGCTGCTTGCTGCCGAAATAATGATGCGCAAGCGCTGCCGACACGCCCGCTTCCCGGGCGATATCAGACATTGTCACATTCAGTGAACCATGGTGGCCTATGGTGCGCAACGCCGCATCCACAAGCGCCTTGCGGCGCAAAGGCTCCATTCCGATCTTGGGCATAAGCGTCTCCTTGACGGACGGCAAATTATTCTTGATTGAGTGATCAATCAATAAAAAATGCGCCATTTTATGTCGCGGATTTGCGATGGATCATATTTTCCGCCGCGGGCCGTCGCTATGATCGTCAGGAAGCACGCGAGGCGGCTTGAAATCTCCGTGCCCCGGCGGGCTCACGGGGGAAAAACTAAACCGTGATATACTGCGAATTGGGAATGAGACGCGTTTCGTGGTATGGTGTCTGATGATATAAATTTCGCTGGAAGCGGCGCCAGACGAAAACATAAGAACGCCCGCACATAGACCGTAATGGCAGCCTTCTCAAAAAGTTTGCCGGAATTCTAAACGACGGTTAAGGGAGTGATATCATGCCAATGGTGACAGTATCGATTTCCCCGGAACAGGCAGCAAGAATGCGCGAAGCCGTGAACTGCGGGGCTTATGCTTCCGGCAGCGAGGTTGTGAGGGAAGCGCTGAGATTATGGGCGGCATCGGCCGCACATGGCACAGGCGCAAAGTCCACACAACCCGTCGAAGCGGACCGGGAACGTCTGAACGTGGCGGAACTTTATGCCGCGCATAGCGGGCATATCCGCCGGGCATGAGACCCGGCACTGCGGCCCTATGTAATTGCACGGGGCCGTTACAAAACCTTCATTAAAGCTTCACAGTCGTGAAAGCTTTTGTTGACCTGTAATCTGCAATTGTTCACCGCAAAAGAGACGGGATCCCCCAAGGTTAGCCATCGAGGGGACGGACAATAGCGGAGAAACAGAAATGCAGGCCGTCGCGCTAGAGAACGATGTCATCAGGCGTTTTGCCTCCGGGCAGATGTTTCCGATGGCGAAACTGGTGCTGGAAACGGCGTTCCAGCCGATTGTGGAAGCGACGACGGGCACGATTTTCGGTTATGAATCGCTGATGCGCGGCCATGACCGGCTTGGTTTTTCCAGTCCGCTGGCGCTTCTCGACCAGGCCGCCGCGGATGGCGAGTTGAAGGCCTTCGAGCAGATGCTGGCAAGCCGGGCGCTCGCGAAATTTTCCACCCTGCCCGACTTCTCCTCCGCCACGCTTTTCCTCAATCTCGATGTGCGGCTCATTCCGCATGGCGATGTCATTCTCGACAAGCTCGTCGGCCATCTGGCCCGGGCGGGCATTCCCGCCTCCTCCATCTGCTTTGAGCTTTCCGAACGGTTCGACAATACCAGCGTGCCGGAATTTACGTCGCTGATCGCCCGCATGCGCAAGGAAGGCTTCAAGCTGGCGATCGACGATTTCGGCGCCGGCCACGGCGAGATGAAGCTGCTCTGCGACTTCCCGCTGGATTACCTCAAGATCGACCGGCATTTCATCTCCGGTATCGACCATTTGCCGCGCAAGCAGCATCTGGTGCGCAACATCGTCAATATCGCCCATGTTCTCGGCGTCAGGGTGATTGCGGAAGGTATCGAAACGGAAGCTGAGTTCCTCTCCTGCCGCGAATTCGGCGTCGATCTGGTGCAGGGCTGGCTTATCGCCAAGCCGACGGTCTTCACCAGCGAATTGCCCGAGAGCTTTCCGCACCTCAACCGCGTGGGCGTGGCGCGACGCAACAGCCAGACGCTGGACGAGATTCTGATCCGCCGGGAAATCGAGCGCCTCCCTACCGTGTTCGAACATGACAGCGTCGACAGCGTCTTCGAACTCTTTCGCAGAAATCCGCAGCAGGCCTTCTTCCCGGTTCTCAACGCCAATGGCGAACCGCGCGGCGTCATCAACGAATATCACCTCAAGGAATATATCTACCGGCCCTTCGGCCGCGATCTGCTCAAGAACAAGATCTATGAGCGCACCATTTCCCATTTCGTCGATCCTGCGCCGATCGTCGGCCTCGATGCGGATGCGGACCAGCTGATGAACATGTTCGCCAGCATGGGTGGCATGGGTGGCAGCGCCTGCATCATCCTGACCGAAAACATGCGATATGCCGGCATCGTTTCGGCCGCGTCGCTGATCAAGGTGATCAATGAAAAACAGCTGAAGATGGCGCAGGACCAGAACCCGCTGACGGCGCTGCCCGGCAACCGCGCGATTGGCGGCTTCATTGCCGACAGTTGCAGCGACGGCGACGAGACGCGCTTCTTCTGCTACTGCGACTTCGACAATTTCAAACCCTTCAACGACAAATACGGCTTCAACGCCGGCGACCACGCCATCACCCTGTTTTCGGCGCTGATGCGCCGTTATTTCTTCGCCGGTGACTGCTTCCTTGGCCATATTGGCGGCGACGATTTCTTCATCGGTGTGCGTGACTGGTCGGTGGAGGAACTGATGGAAATCCTGGAGCGGCTGCTCAGCGATTTCCACGACGACGTCGCCGGGCTTTATTCGGACGAAGACCGTGCCGCCGGATGCATGAAGGGCCAGGACCGCAACGGCAATGAACGGGATTTTGCGCTGCTGCGCTGCTCCATCGGCGTTCTTACTTTGCCGAAGGGATCGATCATCGCCAATCCCGAGCGGATCGGCAGCGAGATTGCCAGCGTCAAGGCGGCCGCGAAGGAGAACGAAGGCGGCCTCGTCGTCAGGGTATTCGGCGAGGCAAATTGACACCAGCGACAAACGGACTCCTTCCCTCAAGCGCACATCTGACCTACATCTTCAGGTGACGCCGACAAGTGAGGAGTTGCCCCTACCCATGTCCGACACCAAGACCCTGCCCGAAACAATGCGCTTCATCGATCTTCCGTCCCATGGTGGCCCGGAAGTGATGCAGTCTTCAAAAGCACCTTTGCCGAAACCCGCCCGCGGGGAGATTCTCGTTAAGGTCGAGGCGGCGGGGGTTAACCGTCCAGACGTCGCGCAGAGACAGGGCATCTATCCGCCACCCAAAGGTGCAAGCCCCATCCTCGGGCTGGAAATCGCCGGCGAGGTCGTTGCACTCGGAGAGGGCGTCGATGAGTTCAAGCTCGGCGACAAGGTCTGTGCGCTCGCCAATGGCGGCGGTTACGCGGAATATTGCGCCGTTCCCGCCGGGCAGGCCCTGCCCTTCCCCAAAGGTTACGACGCCGTCAAAGCTGCCGCACTGCCGGAAACCTTCTTCACCGTCTGGGCCAATCTCTTCCAGATGGCTGGCCTGACGGAAGGTGAGACCGTGCTCATCCACGGCGGCACCAGCGGCATCGGCACAACGGCGATCCAGCTTGCGAAAGCCTTTGGCGCTGAGGTTTATGCCACGGCGGGCTCGGCGGAAAAATGCGAGGCCTGCGTGAAGCTCGGCACTAAGCGCGCGATCAACTACCGCGAGGAGGATTTCGCCGAAATCGTGAAATCCGAAACCGGCGGCAAGGGCGTCGATGTCGTTCTCGACATGATCGGTGCGGCCTATTTCGAAAAGAACCTTGCGGCCCTCGCCAAGGATGGCTGCCTTTCCATCATCGCCTTTCTGGGTGGTGCGACAGCCGAGAAGGTCGACCTGCGGCCGATCATGGTCAAACGCCTCACCGTCACCGGCTCCACCATGCGCCCCCGAACGGCCGACGAGAAGCGCGCCATCCGCGATGAGCTTGTCGAGCAGGTCTGGCCGCTCATCGAAAGCGGCAAGGTCGCGCCTGTGATCAACCGGGTGTTCACGCTGGAAGAGGTCGTGGACGCGCACCGGTTGATGGAAAGCAGCAATCATATCGGCAAGATCGTGATGAAGGTGTCGTGACGAGTGCCTCTTGCATTAATGACGAATCGTACTACCTTCTAGTTATGTTCAACGTATCGGAAGGAGGTGATCCAATGTCTAGTGAGATTTCGGTCTCTGGTGCAGGCAATGGAAAGGGTGGTTTTGCGACGGGGCAACCCTCGGCGTAAACTTCTTTGCCTTCGGAACGTTGAGAAACAGTCCCGGGTTTGTAAACAGGACCAAACTCATGGAAGGGTCGCTTTGGCGGCCCTTTTCCGTTTGTGCATATTGCTTCGTCGATTGGAGAAACCCGCGCCTCGAATGACGGTGCGGCTCTCTCGCGACGAGAAGAACTCCTTTCAGCCCAAGGACTTGAGTTGGCTGGATACCAGCTCAAGGCCGGTATGGCGGAGAACTAAAGGATGTCTGCCTAAACTGTGCAGCGGTTTTGGGAGACATGCAAAAAAAGATCTGAAGCGTGTCGCATAAATCACATCACAGTACACCGCAGTGAAATCATCGACGGTGCTGGGTGTCGTTACCCCCCTCTGTCCTGCCGGACATCTCCCCCCTCAAGGGGGGAGATTGGCAAGAGGCTTTCTCGCTGCTTCATTCTCAACCGTCGAGAGGTGCGAAACCTTGCCACGGAACGATCTCCCCCCTTGAGGGGGAGATGTCCGGCAGGACAGAGGGGGGTAACGACACCCAGCACCGTCGATGATTTCAACCGCGGTGTACTGTGATCTGATTTATGCGACGCGCGTTAGAGAGCGACAAATCAGCGACCGTCGTTTACGGTCACCTCTCCCTATTTCTTGCCAAACACCTTCCACCGGGTCGGGCGAAAACGCAGCTCCGCACCAACGGCCACGGCAGCGTTGAGCGGCACCTCGATTTCGAGATGATAGGGCTCATGGCCGTTATTGGCGATGTCGATTTCGGCGATGCGGGTGCCCGCGAGGCGGCGACAGGTGGTGACCTTGCCGTAAAGCGCATCCTTTTCGTCCGTCAGCACCACATCTTCCGGGCGGAAGAACAGCTCGCCCTCGCCTGTGCCGCCCTCGTTTATGCCGATGCTTTCGCCCTGGAACAGCACATGGCCGTCCCGGATCGTCACGGGCAGGCTGGAGGATTCGCCAATGAAGGAGAAAACAAAAGGAGAGTTGGGCGTATCGTAGACATCGTCTGCCGTGCCGACCTGTTCGATTTTGCCCTGGCTCATGACGACGACGCGGTCGGCGAGTTCGAGTGCTTCTTCCTGATCATGGGTGACGAAGACGGTGGTGTGGCCGGTGCGGTCGTGGAATTCGCGCAGCCAGCGGCGCAACTCCTTGCGCACCTTGGCGTCGAGAGCACCGAAGGGTTCGTCCAGAAGCAGCACCTTCGGCTCGATGGCGACGGCGCGCGCCAGCGCCACGCGTTGGCGCTGGCCGCCGGAAAGCTGGGTCGGATAGCGCTTTTCGAGGCCGGTCAGATGGACCATGTCGAGAAGTTCCGAAACCCGCCGGCGGATTTCCGCTTTCGGCGGGCGGGAGGCGGAAGGGCGCACCTTCAGGCCGAAGGCGATGTTGTCGGCAACCGTCATGTGGCGGAACAGCGCATAGTGCTGAAACACGAAACCCACATTGCGCTCCTGCACCGTGCGGTGCGAGGCATCCTCGTCGCCGAAGAAAATCTGGCCCTGCGTTGGCTGTTCGAGGCCGGCGATCAGACGCAATAGCGTCGTCTTGCCGGAACCGGAAGGACCGAGCAGTGCGATCAGCTCGCCCGAGCGTATATCGAGCGACACGTCGTTCAGCGCCGGAAACCGATCGAACTGCTTGGTGATGCCGGAAACTTTCACTTCCATGAAGATGCCTTTCAATGCTTGCCGGCTGCGTTGCCCGCGCCAAAGCGTATTTCGAGAATGGTTTTGAGAACGAGCGTCACCAGCGCGAGGCCTGCAAGCAGTGTCGCTACGGCGAAAGATGCGCCGATATTGTACTCATTATAGAGTATCTCGACATGCAGCGGCATGGTGTTGGTCTCGCCGCGGATGTGGCCTGATACGACGGACACGGCGCCGAACTCGCCCATGGCGCGGGCGTTGCAGAGCAGCACACCGTAAAGCAAGCCCCATTTGATATTGGGCAGCGTCACATACCAGAAGGTCTGCCAGCCGGATGCGCCAAGCGAAATCGCCGCCTCCTCGTCGCCATTGCCCTGATCCTGCATCAGCGGGATCAGTTCGCGCGCGACGAAGGGAAAGGTGACGAAGATGGTAGCCAGCACGATGCCCGGGACCGCAAAGAGGATTTCGATGCCGTAACTCTTCAACCATGGTCCGAGCACGCTGTGAGCGGAAAACAGGATGACATAGACGAGGCCCGATATGACCGGCGAGATCGAGAACGGCAGGTCGATCAGGGTGATCAGGAACGCCTTGCCCTTGAATTCGAATTTGGCGATCGCCCAGGCGGCGGCAACCCCGAAAACGACGTTGAGCGGCACCGAAATGGCGGCGACGAGCAGCGTCAGGCGGATGGCCGACAGCGCATCTGGTTCGACGATGGCATCCCAGAAGGAATCCGCGCCCTTGCGGAAGGCTTCGAAGAAGACCGAGACAAGCGGCAGCACCAGGAAGGCCGCGAGGAACAGGAAGGCAACGGCGATCAGCGCCAGCCGCGCGGGAAGGCTTTCGCTTGCGGGATCGCGGAATGGCCGGGGCGAGGTGCGGGAAGCGGTCTCAGACATAACCGTACCTCTTGCGGCTCCAGGCCTGAATGAGATTGATGAGGAACAGCATGGCAAACGAGATGATCAGCATGATGGTGGCGATGCCGGTGGCTGCCGCATAATTGAACTCCTCCAGCCGGATGACGATGAGGAGCGGTGCGATTTCCGAGACGTAAGGGATATTGCCGGCGATGAAGATAACCGAACCATATTCGCCAACGCCACGCGCGAAGGCGAGCGCAAAACCCGTGAGGATGGCGGGCGTGAGGCTCGGCAGCAGAACACGGGTGATGGTCTGGAAACGGTTGGCGCCAAGCGTCGCCGCCACTTCCTCCACCTGACGGTCGATCTCTTCCATGACCGGCTGCACGGTGCGGACCACGAAAGGCAGGCCGATGAAGATCAGCGCGATGACGATGCCGGTTGGCGTAAAGGCGATCTTGATGCCGAAAGGTTCGAATAGCGAGCCGACCCAGCCGCGATTGGCATAAAGCGTGGTGAGTGCAATACCTGCCACCGCCGTCGGCAGGGCGAAGGGCAGATCGACGATGGCATCGACGAAACGGCGACCGGGGAAACGATACCGCGTCAGCACCCAGGCGACGATGACGCCGAAAACGGCGTTGACCAGCGCGGCAATGAAGGCCGTGCCGAAGCTGACACGCAGCGCATTCAGCGTGCGGCTATCGGTGGCAATCGCAATGAAATCTGCAAAACCGAGTTTCGCCGTGGACCAGACAAGGCCGCCGAGCGGAATAAGAATGATGAGAAACAGATAGGTGACAGTGTAACCAAACGTCAGGCCGAAGCCGGGTATGACGCTCGACTGCCGCCATTTCCACCTGTTTCCGGATGTATTATTGCTCATCAAGGCTCCGGATAATCTTTGTTTTGTACATTTTCAGGACAGGAAACCGGGGTCCACTTTTCCTGGAAATGCCCTCTGGGAGCCGGTGTTCCCCGGCGTTTATTATAAAGTATCGACCGGAACAATTGTCCGGTCGATCAGGTTCTTTTCTCTTGTCCCTGCGGACGGGGTGATCGCGTTTCACCCCATCATCCGCTTACTTCGCGGGCTTGTAAATCTGGTCGAAGATGCCGCCGTCACCGAAATGTTCTGGCTGCGCCTTGGCCCAACCGCCGAAGATCGGATCGTCGATGGTAACGAGCTTGATATCAGGCAGCTGCTTCAACAGGTCCTTGGAGACGACTGCAGGGTTGGACGGACGATAGAAGTGCTTCGCCGCAATATTCTGGCCCTCGTCGGAATAGAGATATTGCAGATAGGCTTCCGCCGCCTTGCGGGTGCCCTTGGCGTCGACGTTGGCGTCAACCACGGCGACCGGCGGTTCGGCGAGGATCGAGATCGGCGGCACGACGATATCGAAGGCGTCAGCGCCGAATTCCTGACCGGCGAGATAGGCTTCGTTTTCCCAGGCCAGCAGCACGTCACCGATCTGGCGCTGTGCGAAAGTGACGGTGGAGCCACGGGCGCCGGTATCGAGAACCGGGGCGCGCTTGTAGAGATCACCGACATAGGCCTTGATCTTGTCCTGATCGCCCTTGAACTCTTCGTTCGCCCAGGCCCAGGCGGCGAGATAATTCCAGCGCGCGCCGCCCGATGTCTTCGGGTTCGGCGTGACGATCTGGATATCGCCCTTCACCAGATCGCCCCAGTTATGGATACCCTTGGGGTTGCCCTTGCGCACCAGGAAAACGATGGTCGAGGTATAGGGCGAGGAATTGTGCGGCAGACGGGTGCGCCAGTCCTTGTTGATCTTGCCGGAATTCTGGACGATGGCGTCGATATCGCTCTGCAATGCGAGCGTGACCACATCCGCTTCCAGACCGTCGATGACCGAGCGCGCCTGCTTGCCGGAACCGCCATGCGACTGCTGGATGGTGAGGTCTTCACCGGTGTCGGCCTTCCACTTCTTGGCGAAGGCTTCGTTGAAATCCTTGTAGAGTTCACGGGTCGGATCATAGGACACGTTGAGCAGCTTGGTCTGCGCGGCGGCCGAGCCAACGCCGCCGAGTGCCAGTGAAAGGCCGAGAGCGACAGCGCTCAAACCGGACAGAAGTTTGGACATCGGTATTCCCTCCTGATTGCGATGGTTTAACTCTACTGGACCGGTAGAGTTGGTCAATGAGGCCGAATACGATCGAAAAAGTGTTTCCCGAGAGCGTTTTCCCGGGCAACAAATACAGCGCAGCATAAGCGAAAGGCGCAACAAGCGTCGTGTAAAACTTTGCTGAATGCAAAACCGTTTCACATTTTTGACGATTTTTTGCCGTGATGGCGAAAAATATTATGGGGTTTTAGACAATTTTTTCGTCAGGCCGTCAAAAGCTCGGGCACTTCGACACCCGCCACCGCATCGGCAACGGTGGTGTTGAACAGGATGTTGCGGGTGGCATCGGCCACGCGGGCGAAAACGTGGCGGATCTCGCACTGCTTTTCGCCATCGCAATCCTCACAACGGCGATAGGCGGTCTGCGACAGGCAGGGCAAGGGCGCAAGCGGCCCGTCGATGAGGCGTAGCACTTCGCCAAAGGTGATGTCTGACGCCGGGCGCGCCAGAAGATAACCGCCCTGCTTGCCGCGCCGGCTTTCGACGATCCGTTCCTTCTTCATTTCGAGAAGGATCTGTTCGAGAAACTTTTTCGGAATGGCCTGTTCGCGGGCAATGTCGGAAATCTGCACGGGACAGCCGCCGTCGGCCTTTGCCAGCGAAAGAAGCGCCCTCAGCGCATATTTTGCCTTCTGCGAAATCATCGTAAAACCAGTAGACCACAAGCCCGGATACCCGGCAATTCCCGCTTAGCGCAGAAGTTGTCACAATTCAAATCCAAGCTGCAAAGAAGGTGAACGGGCATCTTTTGCTCATAGATCGTGCGCGTGAGGCATTTTTGCTCTGAAGTGCAGCGCACAAAGACTGTCATTTCTGTTCGCATAGCCGGATTTCAACAATAATCGGCCATGGAAATCCCGGACGTGACAATGACCATCAATTCAACAAATGCTTCTGCCGATACCGCATCCCTCGACGCCACGCTTGCCGGGCTCGATCTTGCCGGACGTCTTTCTTTCGTTGCCGGCCTCGGCGGGCGCGCGGTCTTCACCACCAGCCTCGGCATCGAGGATCAGGTCATCACCGCCGCCATCGGTACGCATCGTCTGCCGATTGACGTCGTGACGCTGGAAACCGGGCGGCTGTTCAAGGAGACAGTCGATCTCATCGATGAAACCGAAGAACGTTTCGGCATCGAAATCCGCCGCTTCCGTCCCGAACAAGACGATATCGACGCCTATGCAGCGAAGTATGGTCTCAACGGCTTTTACGAGAGCGTCGAAGCCCGCCACGCCTGCTGTCATGTCAGAAAGCTGATCCCGCTTGGCAAGGCACTGGAGGGTGCAGCTTTCTGGATCACCGGGCTCCGTCGCGGCCAGTCCGGCAATCGCGCCGCGACCCCATTCGCCGAGTTCGACGCTGAGCGTAATCTTATCAAGATCAATGCTTTGGCCGACTGGGACATCGAACAGATCAGGGCCTATGTCGCCGAGGAAAACATCCCCGTCAACCCGTTGCATCAGCGCGGTTACCCCTCCATCGGCTGCGAGCCGTGTACGCGCGCCATCAAGCCCGGCGAGCCTGAGCGCGCCGGACGATGGTGGTGGGAGAACGACGAGAAGCGCGAATGCGGTCTTCACGTCGCCGGTGCGGAGCAGACACCCCCCGTTTCCGCCATCCCGCAACGATAATCATTCAGTTCATCTCCCGGAGTTCACAATGTCCAACGCAGTCCACGAGACGGACAGCAAGAATACTGTCGCATCCAAGCCGCCGCTCGATCCGCATCTGAAGGCGCTTGAAAACGAAGCTATTCATATTTTCCGCGAAGTCGCCGCCGAATTCGATAACCCTGTGATGCTCTATTCCATCGGCAAGGACTCATCCGTGCTGCTGCATCTGGCGCGCAAGGCATTCTTTCCCGGGCGCATTCCCTTCCCGCTCCTGCACGTCAATACCGGCTGGAAGTTCAAGGAAATGATCGAGTTCCGCGACAATATCGTGAAGGAATACGATCTCGACCTGATTTCCTACACCAACCCTCGCGGCGCGTTGGAAAACGTCACCCCCTTCTCCCATGGATCGGCGCTCTACACCGACATCATGAAGACGGAAGCGCTGCGTCAGGCGCTGGATGCCGGCCAGTTCGACGCGGCATTCGGCGGCGCACGACGCGACGAAGAGGCGAGCCGCGCCAAGGAACGAATCTATTCCTTCCGCACGCCCGACCATAAATGGGATCCGCGCAACCAGCGCCCGGAGCTGTGGAACATCTATAACGGCATGGTTCGCAAGGGCGAAAGCGTGCGCGCCTTCCCGCTTTCCAACTGGACCGAAGTCGATATCTGGCGTTACATCGAGGCGGAAAACATTCCGCTGGTGCCGCTCTATTACGCTGCCGAGCGCCCCTATATCGAGCGCGACGGCATGATGATCCTTGCCGAGGACGAGCGCCTAGAACTTCTGCCCGGTGAAGAGATCAAGCATGGCTCGATCCGCTTCCGCACGCTCGGCTGCTTCCCGCTGACCGGCGCCATCCGCTCCGAGGCCGCAACGCTTCAGGACGTCATCGCCGAACTGGAAATCGCCACCGTCTCCGAGCGGCAGGGCCGAGCGATTGACCGCGACCAATCCGGCTCCATGGAGAAAAAGAAGCGCGAGGGCTATTTCTGATGAGCGCTGCAGCTGCCAACACCCCCTCCTCTTCCGCCACCATCCTGCCCTTTGCAGAACATTCGAAGGTGGCGCGCGACACGCGTCCGCTGCGCCTTATCACCTGCGGCAGCGTGGATGATGGCAAATCGACCCTGATCGGCCGTCTCCTCTGGGACACCAAGGCCGTCAAGGAAGATCAGGCCGCCACGTTGCACCGTGACAGCGGCAAGCAGAACGATCTCGGCCTGCCCGATTTCGCACTGCTGCTTGATGGTTTGCAGGCCGAGCGCGAACAGGGCATCACCATCGATGTCGCCTATCGTTATTTCGCCACCGACCGGCGCGCCTTCATCGTCGCCGATACGCCCGGCCATGAACAATATACCCGCAACATGGCGACCGGCGCTTCCACGGCCGATCTCGCCGTGCTGCTGGTCGATGCGCGCACCGGCATTCTGGAACAGACCCGCCGCCACGCCACCATTGCGGCGCTGATGGGCATCCGGCAATTCGTGCTGGCGGTCAACAAGATCGACCTGACGAATTACGACAAGGCCGGTTTCGAACTGATCGCCCACGAGTTCCGCGATTTCGCCTCCGATCTCGGCATCAAGCAGATCACCGCGATTCCGATGTCGGCGCTGAAGGGTGAAAACGTCGTGCTGTCCGGCAAGGCCTCCATGCCCTGGTATGAAGGCCCGACGCTGGTGGAGACGCTGGAGCTTGCCACCGTCCGCTCCACGCAGTCCGGTGGCTTCCGCCTGCCCGTACAGCGCGTGTCGCGGCCAGGTGAAAGCTTCCGCGGTTATCAAGGCACGGTTGCCGGCGGTTCGGTGAAGCCCGGCGACAGCGTTGTCGTCCTGCCCTCGGGCATGGTCGCCAATGTCAAGCAGATCGTCACCTTCGATCTAGTGCGCAATGCCGCTGTCGCGGGTGATGCCGTCACGCTCGTGCTCGACCGTCAAGTGGATGTCTCCCGCGGCGACATGATCGTTTCCATCGAGGCACAACCGCTCACGGGACTTGCTTTTGACGCGCAGATCGTCGCCCTGCAGCCGGGCGGCATCGAGGCCGGCAAACGCTACTGGCTGAAAAGCGCCAGCCGCCGCCAGCGCGTCAGCGTCCAGCCTGTTAGCCAGCTCAACCTTCGGGAAGGCGAATGGCAGGCGCATGAGACCTCGCTGCCGATGAACGCCATCGGCAAGGTGCGTCTCTCCTTCGACGAGACGGCGATCTTCGATCCCTATGAACAGAACCGGGCGACCGGCTCCTTCATCCTGATCGACCCTGACACCAACAATACGGTGGCGGGCGGCATGATCTCGGCCAAGCGCAGCACAGGTGCGACGGAGGAACAGGGCGACCGCGTCATCCTCTCCCTGCCTGCCGGTCTGGCGGAAAAGCTGCTGGCCGGAGAACTGCTCGCCAAGCACCGCGACGAGATCGACATCCGCCGCACGGATGCGGCGACAGCTTCACGGCTCATAGGCGATCTCGACTGAAAACGCCCACATGAACGGCAAAAGGCGACCACGGTGTGGTCGCCTTTTTGTTTGGTCTGTCGTCCAGATGCGACTTAAAACACGAACATATAAAGCAGAATGATCACGACAACCGGAACGCCCATCGCCCACAGTGCAATACCCTTCAGCATGTTATCCTCCATTGTTGTTATGGATAGATAACGGCTGAGCGCGCTTTCCGATCCATCAGCCCCTGATTTTTACAGGTTGTTTCTCAGTCTTTGGGAAAGCCGTTCGTTCATTTGACGTTCATGTGCAAAAAGCGAATTTGCGCGCGGTCGCTCCGCCAGGCGACCCAACAGAGGCTCGTTGTTCGAGAGAACAGCGGGCCTCTTTTTTGATCGCGACAAATTGATGACCACGACAGCCCCTGAAATTCGGGGCGCAAGGCGATGACGGGTAACTTCTGAGGTTGTGGATCGGAATCGAGGCTTTTAAGACTTTCAGATGTCGCGCGTCCCCTGAAACAAGGCCGCCGCGACATTGAGGCCTGGCGCTTGGCGGAGCGACGGGCCTCTTTCGTTCGGGTGACCGGCTGCGGCGTTTAAAAGCCGGCCGAAACGGGCTTGTTGGCGTGCCCATGCTGGCGTTGATGTTCATGAGGCCGCTGCATGCTCGGCACTACCAGCGATGAATTCGAAAGAACATATCTGCACAACGCTCCAGAATTCCAGCAAGTGCTGCAAACGCATTCTGAAACCGTGCGCATTCTGTGCGCATAGGCAAAAACGGCTATATTTAAATAAGAAGATAAAACGCCAGAAAGCCTGACACACAAGGCTTCAAGCTGGTCGGAGTGAGAGGATTCGAACCTCCGACCCCGTCGTCCCGAACGACGTGCGCTACCAGACTGCGCTACACTCCGTGACCAGCAGCGCGTCTATAGACCAGCCTCCGGCATTCGACAAGCGGCTTATTGCATTTTTTATGACAAGTTTTTGCCGTCCCGTGCAACAGCCCCGTCAAGCACCCGCAGAGTGCGGCGGAAGGGCAGAAAACGTTACAAAAAAGCAATTGTGGCAGGAAATTTTCGTCAAGCCGCACACCTCCCCTGCCCCCCGCCGCCAAATCTGCTAGGGGAACGGAATGACCGGCGGGAAGCCGGACACGGCACAAAGGACATTTCACCATGCTATTTCGCAGCGTAACGCTCGCAGCGTTTGCCATTGCGCTCTCCGCCTGCACCACCTCCACCGGTGGCTCCGCCCCCACATTTGCTCAGAAGAGCCCGGTCGAGACCCGCTGGGTCGGCCAGTCAGCCGGTATTTTCTTCGCAAAATTCGGCCCGCCGCTGAGCGACACGGAAACCGGCAGCTCCACTGTCTATAACTGGCGCGGCGGCTACAAGAAGGCCACCATTCCGGCCAAGTTCGAAGAAGGCAAGGATGGCAAGAAGGGTCGCCAGATCTCGCCGGCCCGCAGCGCTTCGCTCTCCTGCACCGTGCAGCTGGTTGTTTCCAGCGACTACAAAATCACTGCCGTACGCACGGTCTCCGACCGCCCCGGCGTCAACGGCCCGAGCTATTGCGCGGAATTCCTCGCCGCAAACTGAGCTGTCGGCTCCAGACCGAACACAACAAGGCCCGCCCGAAACGGCGGGCCTTTCACTTTTCCGGGATTATCGTCATTTTTTCGGAAATAAATCGGCACGCAGTAGCGCCGCGCCACCCATCCTGGCCGGCAAAATACGGCCGGGCGCGCTTTTCGCCATATCCGGCCGATAGAACTCTTTCAACCGTTTGAAAGCATCGCCTAATCTTCACCGTGCTGAAAATGACAATTCGCAAACGGCCAAAATTCGCCCCAGCGACCATATGTCCCGGTCAAATTCCCGCAAAAACGCTTGAACTGGAGTAAATGGGCCCGGGTTGTGCCGCCATGCGCTTTGCTATAACGGAGCGATCGGGAGGAGTGTTTTTAACACAAAACAAGAATCAGGTATGGCCGTGACTCCCATCGATCAAGACAAATCCCAGCTCACTGATCTCTCCCATGCATTTCCGCTGAACCGCCGACAGGTTCTGGGCGGCGCGCTCGCCGGAATTGCCGCAGCGGCACTGCCCTCTGCACCGCTTCTCGCCAATATGGCTGCCAAGAAGGTCGATGTGCTCCTCATCGGCGGCGGCATCATGAGCGCGACGCTCGGTGTGTGGCTTCGCGAACTGGAGCCCACCTGGTCGATGCAGATGCTGGAGCGGCTGGATGGCGTGGCGCTTGAAAGCTCCAACGGCTGGAACAATGCCGGCACCGGTCACTCCGCGCTTGCCGAACTGAATTACACGCCGGAAGACGACAACGGCAACATCAAGATCACGCAAGCCGTCAACATCAACGAATCCTTCCAGATTTCCCGGCAGTTCTGGGCATGGCAGGTGCGCAACGGCGTTTTGAAGAACCCGCGCTCCTTCATCAACCACACACCGCATATGAGCTTCGTCTGGGGTGACGAGAACGTCGCCTATCTGGAAAAGCGTTATCAGGCAC
Source organism: Agrobacterium fabrum str. C58 (assembly GCF_000092025.1). NCBI lineage: Bacteria > Pseudomonadati > Pseudomonadota > Alphaproteobacteria > Hyphomicrobiales > Rhizobiaceae > Agrobacterium > Agrobacterium fabrum. The sequence goes on along the minus strand of NC_003062.2, from coordinate 811,521 downwards.
TGAAGGCCAGCCCACTTTTCGCCGGCATGGAATTCTCCACCGATCCGGAACAGATCAAGAAGTGGGTGCCGCTGATGATGGAGGGCCGTGATCCTTCCCAGAAGCTCGGCGCGACCTGGTCGCCGCTCGGCACGGACATGGAATTTGGCGAAATTACCCGCCAATTCGTATCGCATCTGCAGAGCGACCAGAATTTCGACCTGCAGGTCAATAGCGAGGTTTCCGACATCCAACGCAATGCCGATGGCAGCTGGCGCGTGACCTATACCAACACCAAGACCGATGCCGAACAGGTGGTGGACGCGAAATTCGTGTTCATCGGCGCCGGCGGCGGTGCGCTGCATCTTTTGCAGATGTCCGGCGTTCCCGAGGCCGATGACTATGCCGGTTTCCCCGTGGGCGGCTCGTTCCTCATCAACGAGAACCCCGACGTGACGATGCAGCATCTCGCCAAGGCCTACGGCAAGGCCTCTGTCGGCTCGCCGCCCATGTCGGTGCCGCATCTCGATACCCGCGTGCTGGGCGGCAAGCGTGTCATCCTGTTTGGGCCTTTCGCCACCTTCTCCACCAAGTTCCTGAAGGAAGGCTCCTATTTCGATCTCGTCTCCTCCGTCACGACCAGCAATGCCTGGCCGATGGTGCGGGTGGGCATCGATGAATATCCGCTGGTGGAATATCTCGCGGGCCAGCTGATGATGTCGGATGACGACCGTTTTGCCGCGCTGAAGGAATATTTCCCCAATGCCAAGCAGGGCGAATGGCGCCTGTGGCAGGCCGGCCAGCGCGTGCAGATCATCAAGCGCGACGAGGAAAAGGGCGGCGTGCTGCGGCTCGGCACCGAAGTCGTCGCTGCCAAGGACGGCAGCATCGCCGGCCTGCTCGGCGCTTCGCCGGGTGCCTCGACCGCAGCACCGATCATGCTCAGCGTTCTGGAAAAGGTCTTCAAGGACAAGGTGGCAACGCCGGAATGGCAGGCGAAACTGCGCCAGATCGTGCCGAGCTACGGCACCAAGCTCAATGACGACCCGGAAAAGGTGCGTGAGGAGTGGGCTTACACCGCTGAACACCTGCAACTGCCGACGCCGCCGCAGATCGATCTCGAGGCGCTGAAGGGTGCCGGCGCGGCGCCTGCGGGTGCGCCGGTGAAGAAGGTGCCGGATATCGCGCTTTAAGGTTTAGCTGCGAAATTTAAGATTGGACGCCGCGTGTCTCTGGATGCGCGGCGTTTTTGTTGGAGGCGACTTCTTAATATCCAACGCATCCGGTTCCATTTACAGTCGCACGGTCCCTGCAGGCGCCGAAAATGATGGAATCGCAATCCAGCTAGTAGTAATAATTGCTACCAACTGCGAAGGAGATCATAGATGGCCAATGTGGAGAAGATCAGCGTTTCGATGACGCCGCAGCACGCCGAAATATTGCGGGATGCCGTGGAAAGCGGCGCTTACGCCAGCAGCAGCGAAGTCATCCGCGAAGCAATGCGGGACTGGTCGGCAAAATGGGTTCAGCGACGCAACGACATCACCAAGCTGCGCGCATTATGGAGTGAGGGCAAAGCCAGTGGCAATTCAACCGAAGTGGATTTTGACGAAACGCTCAATGAAGCGCGGGCGGAACTTGCTTCGTTGAAGAATCGTGACCACTAAGCTTGTCTGGACGCCCCGCGCACGCAGCGACGTGAAGAAAATCTATGTCGATATCGGCAAGTCACAGCCTTTGGCTGCGGAGCGGTATTTTGCCCGTTTCCGCGCCAAAGCGGAGAGCCTGATCGACCATCCCCATCTTGGCGAACGCCATCCGGAAATTTTTCCGTCTGCCCGCATGCTCGTCGAAGCACCTTACGTCATTCTCTACGAAACCGTGCCGGATACGGATGACGACGAAATACGTTGCGTGGAAATCGTTCGTGTGAACGACGGTCGCCGGGACCTGCGGACACTGTTCTGACTTTGGAAGTGATGGCTGGGGCGCCAGGATTCGAACCTGGGAATGCCGGTACCAAAAACCGGTGCCTTACCGCTTGGCGACGCCCCAACAGGGCAGCGAGAGCGAAACGCCGCTGCCTGAACCGCGCCTGATTAGCAAAGCCTGCCCGGCGCGGCAATGACCCGGCGACCAATTTTTTCACAAAACCCAAGCTTTTTGGGTGCCGGGCCGCAGGCGGCATGATAGGGCTTGGCGATTGTGCGGCGGGTGCCGCCGGCATTTTCGGCATGGCATTCATTCAGGAGGTCTCGATGGCGGACCCGGCATTCGATCTCGATTTCAAGCCGGCCTATGGCGAGGCGGTTCCTGTCGCCCCGCTCATCCAGCGCCTCACCGTCAACAATCCTTCCGCCTTCACCTTCCATGGCACGAATTCCTATATCGTCGGTGACCGCTCCGTTGCCGTCATCGATCCGGGTCCGGAGGATGAGGCGCATTTTCAGGCTTTGATGGCGGCACTTGATGGGCGCGAGGTGACCCATATCTTCGTCAGCCACACCCATCGCGATCATTCGCCGCTGGCCAGCCGGCTGGCACAGGCGACCGGGGCGCTGACGGTGGCGGAAGGTCCGCATCGCGCTGCCCGGCCGCTGCATGTGGGCGAAACCAATCCCTTTGCCGAAAGTTCCGATACGGCTTTCGCGCCGGACATTACGCTTGGCGACGGGCAGAGCCTTTCCGGCGACGGCTGGAGGCTGACCGCGCTGCATACGCCGGGCCACACCGCCAATCACGCCGCCTTTGCGCTTGAGGGCAGCGGCATCGTCTTTTCCGCCGATCACGTCATGGCCTGGGCCACCACCATCGTCGCACCGCCTGATGGCGCGATGAGCGACTACATGGCCTCGCTGGAGCGGCTGCTCGCCCGCGACGACCGGCTGTTTCTGCCCGGCCATGGCGGACCGGTCACCGACCCCGCCGCCTTCATGCGCGGGCTTCGCGCCCACCGCCGCATGCGGGAAAAAGCGGTTCTGAAGCGTATCCGCGACGGCAACAGGCGGATCGCCGATATGGTGAAGGTGATCTATGCCAGCACCGACAAGCGCCTGCACGGCGCGGCCGCCCTTTCCGTGCTGGCGCATATCGAGGATCTGATCGAAAAGGGCCAAGTGCGCACAGACGGCGCGCCTTCGCTGCTGGGCGAGTATTTTCCGGTCTGACGAGGGTTTTGGCGCGAGACATCTTCGAGGATCGACCGCCTCATCTCTTTGCTGCGCCGTTTGACGGAATGAGCGGATACCGCCTGTTCTTCTCCCGGGCGGGGAGAAGAAACAGAGGCGATGCAAAGCCCCAATCTTGCCGAAGCTTAGCGGCAGCCAAGCTTTCGGCGTCACGAACTCAATTGTCGTTCAACCCTTGCATTTCCGCATCCAGCGCATCGAGATAAGCCTCGGCAATCACCGCACCCATGCCGAGATCATGCGGGCCGTAGCGGGAGGCCACACGCACGTCGACGATGGTGGTTTCCGCCTCTTCCTTGAGCCGGATGAGGATATCGAAACGCAGGCCCCAGACGCGGGTGCGGGTTTCGCCCTGCATCAGCACCACGCCACTGCCATTAAAGAAGGTGGGCTGCGGCGCTTCTGCCGGGCGGGCCATGGGCACGGGCACGATGGAGGGCAGGTCTTCCACCGGCGCATCTTCCGTGGGCTGCGTCCTGTCCTGCGGCGGCACGCCGACGGAGGGGGCATCTTCCGCGCCGATCACACCCTTCGTATGGATAATGCGGATGGACTGGGCTGCGGCCATTTTTTTGGCGGCGGCATAGATACGGTCGATTGCACCTTCATAACGACGGCCGGCTAGGCTCGCATAAGCCTCCATCTGCGCATCGCGGTCGGCTTTCGTCACGGCCACCGGCCGCACCAGCCATTGCTGGTTGGCGGCGGGTGTGGCCAGCCATTCCGGCACGTCGGTCAGATCAGTGGAAATGTCGTAAATCTTCGGCTGCTGCCAATAAAGAAAGGCACCATAACCAACGACGCCGAGTGGCAGGGCGGAGAGAAGCAGCGCGGCCAGCGCCGAAAGCCCGCCGCGCGCGCCCGTGGTCCACAGCCGCTCCAGGCCGATCAGCGCCAGAAGCACGGCCACGAGAGCAATGCCGGCGGCAATGATGAGCAGCCCGACAAGATCCGGCGTCGTCAACGGCCCGAAGCGATGGATGCCGGCGGCGACAAGAAAAAGCGCCAGCGCCGCAAGACCGAGATAGCGGGAAAGATAGGCTGCCACCGAAAAAGGCCGGACGAAACGCACAGTCATGGAAGCGGATATCCGTTAGATCGCATTGGCTTGAAAGCGTTGCACCCGAATTCTGGCAGGGAATCACCTGCATATGATGTCATAGACCGGATTTGCGGCGAGGAAAACAAAAGAGGGGTTTGATCTGCGGGTAAAGCGTGCTCACAACCTCCGAAGACCTCTCTTCCGTCATGCCGGACATGATCCGCTGCTGTCCGGTTTAAATTTCGAGGCAGAATGCAGTCCCCTTGAAGTCGGTGATAAAGGGTGAACATTCACTCAACGTCATCCTCGGCCTTGGGCCGAGGATCTAACCACGTCGAATAAAAACAATACGTTGGCAGATCCTCGGGACAGGCCCGAGGATGACGTCGGCGCAATTGGCATGACTTTCCTTCCCATCGAACGACGCCGCTCTTCTTTGGTCTCCGGTTAAGGCGAAAATCCGGAAAGCCTATTCGAATGAGAGTCTTGTGCCTTGTCCAGAAACTTAAACCGGACCGTAGTGGACATGGTCCGCGGTACGCAACGCTCCTGCCAAATGCAGATGCTCTCCGGGCTTCCGATATTGCCCCGACCGACGGACAGGCTACGGCAACAAGAAACGAGAATATTTTTCCGCATTCCTGCCGATTAAGAGAATAATTACCCGACAATGCAACAAATACGCAAGTCCATCCCTTAATTGCTGAGGAAATCGGCGTATCCTCGGCGACCTCCCTCGAGAATGCGTGTAAAAAGTGCAACATTCTCGTTTTCTTGCACAATAAAGAGACAGATCATGTCACAGGCAACGACGTCCGCCGGCTCCTCCGGGTCGAAACCCTTTTATCGCAATTTCGGCTTTCAGGTTCTGATTGCCATGGTCATCGGCCTGCTGCTCGGCCTTGTTGCCCGCAACATCGGCCCCGATGCAGCCGGCAATCCGAACTGGCTTTCGGTCACGCTGCAGACCATCGGCAGCATTTTCGTGCAGCTTTTGCGCGCGCTCGTACCGCCGCTGATCTTTACGGCTATCGTCGCTTCCATCGCCAATCTCAAGAATCTTTCCAATGCGGCAAAGCTCGTCTGGCAGACGCTTCTGTGGTTCGCCATCACCGCCCTGATCGCCGTGGTCATCGGCATCGTGCTCGGCCTCGTCATTCAGCCGGGCGTCAACACGGCAATTGCCAACACGGCAGCGGCGGCCCCTTCTTCCACCGGCTCCTGGCTGGATTTCCTGAAGGGTCTCGTTCCGGCCAACGTCTTCGGCCTTGAGGCGTCTACCAAAATCACCAACGGCGCCGGCAGCACCTCGCTGAACTTCAACGTGCTGCAGCTGCTCGTGGTTTCCATTGCTTTTGGTGTCGCAGCCCTCAAAGCCGGCAAGGCGGCGGAACCCTTCCTCGCCTTCAACCAGTCGCTGCTCGCCATCGTGCGTAAAATCCTGTGGTGGGTCATCCGCCTCACCCCCATCGGCACCATCGGCCTGCTCGGCCGCGCGGTTGACCAATATGGCTGGACGACGCTGTCGCAGCTCGGCTGGTATGCGGCGGCCGTTTATATCGGTCTCGCGCTCGTGCTCTTCGTCGTCTATCCGGCGCTGCTTCTCGCCCATGGTCTGAAGCCTTCGCGGTTCTTTGCGGGCGCATGGCCGGCCATCCAGCTGGCCTTCGTGTCGCGCTCCTCCATCGGCACGCTGCCCGTCACCGAAACCGTGACGGAAAAGAGCCTTGGCGTGCCGCGCGAATATGCCGCCTTCTCCGTGCCGCTCGGCGCTACCACCAAGATGGATGGCTGCGCCGCGATCTATCCGGCAATCTCGGCGATCTTCATCGCGCAGTTCTTCCAGGTGCCGCTCGGCATTCAGGAATATGTGCTGATCGTCTTCGTGTCCGTGCTCGGTTCCGCCGCAACGGCGGGCCTTACAGGCGCGGTTGTGATGCTGACGTTGACGCTTTCCACGCTCGGCCTGCCGCTTGAAGGTGTCGGCCTGCTGCTCGCAATCGATCCGATCCTCGACATGGGCCGCACGGCGGTCAACGTCGCCGGCCAGGCACTGGTGCCCACCATCGTCGCCAAGCGCGAAGGCATTCTCAATGAGGCGGTTTATAACAACGCCAAGGATATCGACACGCTCGATGACCGTGAGGCCGTGACGGCCTGACGGAGAACTGGTCAAAAAGATACGGTGCGCTCCACTTCGAAGCGCACCGTAAATAACGTGCGCCACCCGGCTTCTCGCCAGAATATCCACATTTTTGACAAAATATAAAACAAAATAAGTAAATATAACTGAATATTAGATTAATTATACTTCAGTTATATTTAAGATAAAACTCCACAACGTCAAAAATTTGGAAAATAAAAATATGAAAATATTGTATTTTACAATCATGAGCATACTGGCACTTAATGCCCATGTATCGTCAGCAGCGGCCGGTTCCACGACGGTCGACGCCGTGTCTTACGCCTGTGCAAACAATGAAACGATGCGTGTGGTCTACGTCAACGGCGCAGACGGAAAAAGTTTTGCAATCCTTTTGCAGATGGACGAAATGATCCCGATGGCGGAGCAGAGAACCGCTTCCGGCGCCGTCTACAAGGCGATCGATCGAAATTACACCTATGTTCTGCGCACCGAGGGCAACAGTGCCACTCTGAGCGACAGCCGGGAAACGCTGCTTTCCGGCTGCACTGAGTGACGGCTCGCACGCGAGAGGCGCTTGCAGCGTGACCGAGGTCTTTGTGCATGGAAGCGAGGCGCGGCGGCAACTTTCCGCGCCAGCGCGACTTTTCCCCAAATGCAAACAGGCGTATCAATCGCGGCGATAAAAGTGCCGTACGGCTGTCATATCAGGGAGAAACAAGATGCGTGTTTCCATCGTCCTCGGTTCGCTTGCCGCCCTCGTGGCGCTCACCGCCTGCCAGACGCTGACACCGGAAGAGCGCCGGGCGCGGGATGAAGCAACATGCAGGGGTTATGGTTTCCGCCCCGGCACGGACCCGATGGCCGGTTGCCTTCTCGATCTGGAGATGGACCGCCGCGCCGACAACCGCGCCTGGCAGGCGCAGATGAACCGCGACATGTTCTACCGGCCGGTCGTTGTCGAGCGTCAGATCATCGTCCGACAGAACCCCTGACGGGAATGAAGGCGACGTTGCTTGGTGTTTCCCCCTGCTTTGCCTTTGCAGCGAGCGTCGCCTGCGCCGCCGCAAGCCGGGCGATGGGCACGCGGAAGGGTGAGCACGACACGTAGTCTAGATCCGCATCCTCGCAGAAATGGATCGAGGCCGGATCGCCGCCATGTTCACCGCAGATACCGAGCTTCAGTTCCGGCCGCGTCTGGCGGCCGCGTTCGGCGGCAATGCGGATCAGTTCTCCCACACCGTCGAAATCGAGCGAGATGAACGGATCGCGTTCGATGATGCCCTTGCGCTGATAGGTATTGATGAAACGCGCCGCATCGTCGCGCGAAATGCCGAAAGTCGTCTGCGTCAGGTCGTTGGTGCCGAAGGAGAAGAATTCCGCCGCTTCTGCAATGACATGGGCACGCAGGGCCGCACGCGGCAGCTCGATCATGGTGCCGGTCAGATATTCGATGCTCATGCCGGTCTCTTCAGCCACCTCCGCGGCCACCGTGTCGATGACAGCCTTGACGTAATCCAGTTCGGAGCGGAGGCCGACCAGCGGCACCATGATCTCAGGCACAACAGGCGCACCGGTGATGCGCGCCGCAGCCACAGCCGCTTCAAAAATGGCGCGTGCCTGCATTTCGGCGATTTCGGGATAGGAAATGGCCAGCCGGCAGCCGCGGTGGCCGAGCATGGGGTTAAATTCGTGCAGCGCATCCAGCCTTTGGCGGAACACCGTCTGCGGCATGCCCATGGCGGCTGCGACCTCGACGATCTCACCATCGCTCTTCGGCAGGAATTCGTGCAGCGGCGGATCGAGCAGGCGGATCGTGACCGGCAGGCCGTGCATGATCTGGAACAGCTCGGTAAAATCCGAACGCTGCATCGGCAGAAGCTGATCGAGCGCTGCCCGCCTGCCCTTTTCGCTTTCGGCAAGGATCATCTCGCGCATCACATGGATGCGGTCGCCTTCAAAGAACATGTGTTCGGTGCGGCAGAGGCCAATACCCTCAGCGCCGAAGGCACGGGCGGCGCGGGCATCGGCCGGCGTATCTGCATTGGTGCGCACGGTCATTCGGCGCAGATTGTCCGCCCATTGCATCAGCTTGCCGAAATCGCCTGACAGTTCCGGCTGCGTCATCGGTACTTCGCCCTTCAGCACCCGGCCGGAAGAGCCATCGATGGTGATGACATCGCCGCGCTTCAGCATACAGCCGACGCCGATCAGCACCTTGTTACGCATGTCCACGCGCATGGAGCCGGCGCCGGTGACGCAAGGGATGCCCATGCCGCGTGCCACCACGGCGGCGTGGCTGGTCATGCCGCCACGCGTCGTCAGAATGCCTTCGGCGGCATGCATGCCGTGAATATCTTCCGGGCTGGTTTCGATGCGCACCAGAATGACACGACGCCCCTCGGCTTCGGCGGCGACCGCCTCTTCCGATGTGAAGACGATCTCACCGGTCGCCGCACCAGGCGAGGCCGGCAGGCCGGAACCGATGATAGGGCGGGAAATGCCGGGATCGATGGTCGGGTGCAGCAGCTGGTCGAGCGACGACGGCTCGATGCGGCAGACGGCCTCCTCCTGCGAAATCAGCCCCGCTTCCACCATATCGACGGCGATTTTCATGGCGGCGCGGGTGGTGCGCTTGCCGGAACGGGTCTGCAGCATCCAGAGCTTGCCGCGCTCGATGGTGAATTCCAGATCCTGCATGTCACGGTAATGCGTTTCCAGCCGCTTGCAGATCGCAAGAAATTCGGAAAACGCCTCCGGCATCAGCTTTTCCATGGAAGGCTTGTCGGAACCCGATACCAGCCGCGCGGCTTCCGTGATGGATTGCGGCGTGCGGATGCCCGCAACCACGTCCTCCCCTTGCGCATTGACGAGGAATTCGCCGTAAAGCTCCGCCTCACCGGTGGAGGGATTGCGGGTGAAGGCGACGCCGGTTGCCGAGGACGAACCGAGATTGCCGAAGACCATGGCCTGCACGTTGACGGCTGTACCCCAGTCACCCGGAATATTGTGCAGATGCCGGTAGGTCACGGCGCGATGATTGGTCCAGCTGGCGAAAACGGCGCCGATCGCGCCCCAGAGCTGGACATGACAATCCTGCGGGAAGGCTTCGCCGAGCTCGTCCTCGATCAGCTTCTTGTAAAGCGAAACGACGTGCTGCCATTCGACCGCCGACATGTCGGTATCGTATTCATGGCCGAGGCGGCCTTTCTCATCTTCGAGAATTTCCTCGAACATTTCATGATCGAGGCCCATGACGACATCGCCATACATCTGGATGAAACGGCGGTAGCTGTCCCAGGCAAAACGGGCATCACCCGCATCATGGCCCAGCGCCTCGACCGTGCGGTCATTGAGACCGAGGTTGAGGACGGTATCCATCATGCCGGGCATGGAGGCGCGGGCGCCGGAGCGGACGGAGATCAGCAGTGGCGAATGGCTGCCGCCGAAGGTCTTGCCGGTGACAATCTCCATGCCGTGCAGCCCGGCCATGACCTGCAGCTTCAGCTCTTCGGGAAGATCGCGGCCATTCTTGTGATAAAGCGCGCAGGCATCGGCTATAATCGTGAGGCCGGGGGGAACGGGTAGGCCGAGACTTGCCATTTCGGCAAGGTTCGCGCCCTTGCCGCCCAATATAGCAACGTCACCTGCCCCGCCTTCGGCAGCACCATTGCCGAAGGTATAAACCCACTTTTTCATTCCACGCTCTCCACCCAGAAGCGTTGTCATTTTTCTATCATCTACAGCATTGCCAGCATGTTGGGAACGCCGCAACGTGCAGTTTACATCGCAGTGCAGCATAATTGCGGCAAATTGCGCGCAAGAATTGCCGCAAAGGCCAAATACGGCATGATTGACGCATTCGTGTAGTGCGCTGAAACGGAGTGTTGCCTAAGCCATTCAAATCGCTGCAAAGAGATTATTCATGCAATTTACCCGCCGCCATACGTTGAAATTTGCCGGAATTTCCTGTGCCGCCACCGCTCTTGCCGGTGCGCTCAAAGCAGAAGGGGGTGCAGCCCCCGCAAATGCCGCCCTGCCCTTCGCCTTAACGACACCGATACATGTGGGTCAGGCGGCGCTGCGCGTCCGCGATCTCGATCAGATGATCGATTATTACCGCTCAGTACTCGGCATGAACGAGGTGGAACGCACGGCAAGGGGCGTGACGCTCGGTGTCGGCGCCGTGCCGCTGCTCGATCTCGTACACAAGCCGGCGGCAGATTTCGAAAGCCCAACCTCCGCCGGCCTGTTCCACATCGCCTATCTGATGCCCTCTCGCAAGGATCTGGCCCGCTGGCTGGTGCATGCGGCGCTGAAGCAGGTGCCTCTGTCAGGTTTTGCCGATCACAATGTCAGCGAGGCGATCTATCTCAATGATCCCGAAGGCAACGGTATCGAGGTTTACAGCGACCGGCCGAAAGATACATGGGTCTGGAGCGGCAACGTGGTGAAGATGGGCACCGAACCACTCGACGTCGATGATCTCGTGACGCTGACCGATACCAGAAAAAGCGATTATGAGGCAGCCCCGGCCGGCATGCGCATTGGCCACATACACCTGCGGGTCGGCGAAATCGCCACCGCCCGCGCCTTTTACGAATCGGCCGTCGGCCTGCGACCGACGCAGGATGCGCGCTCGGACGCCTCTTTCCTCTCCTCCGGCGGCTATCATCACCATCTAGCGGTGAATAGCTGGAGCAGCCGTGGTGCGAAGGAACGCAACGCCATGGAAACCGGTCTCGACTGGTTTTCACTCGCCGTTCGCAATCCCGCCGATCTCGAGGCGCAGAAAACACGGCTGCGGGCCGCCGGTTACGTGCTGGTGGAGATGGAGAATAATGTCGTGGAAGCGATCGATCCCTGGGGCACGCGGCTGCGGCTTGTGCCGGGGTGAGGTTTGAGGCTTAAATTTTGCGACGAATAGATGCCGAGAACGCCTGCGCCACATGGTTCGAATTCCGCAAAGCAAAGCATCCGCATTCCCTCATTCCTGTGCTCGTCACAGGAATCTAGCCAGCCCAAGTCCTTGGGCTGGGAGGACTCCTCTCGCCGCGCAGACGCGCGCCGGCTGGTTTCCTGTGACGAGCACAGGAATGAGGAAAAAGGAGGCGCATGCACCCCAAAAAGAAAGCCTTGCGAGGCCACGGCAGCGGCCTCGCAAGGCATTCCATCCGGTACAGGAAACCGGATGGTGGGGTCTGGAGAGAGCCCTAGACTTATAGGCAGACCATAACAAAATGCCGCGTGATGTCGCTCACCCGAATGGGTGAGATAGCAAGATAAATTCAAAATGAGCATAATTGGCGAAGAGAACCGGAAAAGGCGCCTCAGACGGCTTCGCGCAGCTGTTCGGCAGTCTGCAAATCCACGGAGACGAGTTGCGAGACGCCCTGTTCGGCCATGGTGACACCGAACAGGCGGTTCATGCGCGCCATGGTGATGGGATTATGGGTGATGATAACGAATCGCGTCTCGGTGGAGGCCACCATCTCATCCATCAGGTTGCAGTAGCGCTCGACATTGTGGTCGTCGAGCGGCGCATCCACCTCGTCCAGCACGCAGATGGGCGCGGGATTGGTGAGGAAGACCGCAAAGATCAGCGCCATCGCCGTCAGCGCCTGCTCGCCGCCGGAAAGCAGCGTCATGGTCTGCGGCTTCTTGCCGGGCGGGCGGGCGAGGATTTCGAGGCCGGCTTCCAGCGGGTCGTCGGATTCGATCAGCTGCAATTCTGCCGTGCCGCCACCGAAAAGATGGGTGAACAGCCGCTGGAACTGTGAATTGACCACGTCGAAGGCGGCAATCAGCCTCTCACGACCCTCGCGGTTGAGGCTCTGGATGCCGGCGCGCAGCTTGCGCACGGCATCGATGATATCATCCCGCTCCTTGATCAGCGCCTCGAGCTTGCCGGAAAGCTCCGCCTGTTCCTCCTCGGCGCGCAGATTGACGGCACCAAGCCTTTCGCGCTCGATCTTCAGCCGGTCGAGATCGCGCTCGACATCGCGGATATCGGGCTTCGGCTGATCCGGGCCAAGGCCGGTCAGGCGAAATGCCATATGAGGCTCGGTATTCAGTGTTTCGCGGATGCGGTGTTCGGTTTCCAGCCGTTTCTCGCGGGCGGAAACCAGACGTTCTTCGGCACGGCCGCGCTTTTCGCGGGCTTCGGCCAGTTCGGAAAGCGCCGTTGCCGCCACCCGATCGGCGGCACGCTGCAGGTTTTCCGCCTCGGCCAGCCGGTCGGCGGCGGCGCGGCGGGCGTCTTCGGTCTTTTGCAATTCGTTGAGGAGGTTGCGGCGTTTCTCGTCGAATTCCTCCGGCGCTATATCAAGCTCGGCGATTTCCTCGCGCGCCTCTTCCTCGCGTTCGCGCAATGTGGCGATATGATCGGCCGCACTTGCAGCGCGCGATGCCCAGGTGGAACGCTCCTGCCCTATGGCCTGAATTCTGCGCTGGCGGCTTTCCGCCTCGCGACTCACGCCTTCATGGCGAGCGCGGGCCTCCGCCAGCAGGCCGCGGTCGGTCGCGACTTCCAGCTGGCTTTCACGCAGCCGGAGATCAAGCACGGAAAGATCCGGCGCATCTTCCATTTCGATGCGGGCATTTTCTTCCTGAACGGCGATCTCGTCGATCTGCGCGCCGATCTGGTTCTGCGCTTCGGAAACGACATCCCGGCGGCGCAGCAGATCGCCCGAGGCCCGTTCGGCGGATGTCAGCGCCTCGCGTGCCTCGGCAAGCTGACGGGTCGCGAGCCGGCTCCGGTCACGCACCTCCGAGAGCCGCAATTCACTGCTTCTGATGTCCTCGGTTTTCGCGGCAAGCTGGTCTTCGGCCTCTTCCAGAATGGAGCGGGCCTCGTCCAGTTCGGCTTCGATTTCGGCGAGGCGGTTCTTCTGCGACAGGCGAAGGGCCGCAGCACCCGGCGCATCGGCGCTGGCGATATGGCCGTCCCAGCGGAACAGCGCGCCTTCGCGCGTTACCAGCCGCTGGCCGGCTTTCAGCGACGGCAGAAGGCGTCGGGCCTCCGATACGTCTGCAACGACACCAATCTGTGCAAGGGCGCGCCGGAGGGCATCCGGCGCCTGCGCATAGTCCAGAAGCGGTTTAGCGCCCTGCGGCAGGCCGGGATCATCCGCACCGTTTCCATTGCCGCCCCAATAGGCGGGGGCGCTCGCATCGAGCGGGCTTTCGAGATCGTCGCCAAGCGCCGCGCCAAGTGCGGCCTCATAACCGCGCTCCACCGTCATTTCTTCCGCCACCGGCGTGAAACTACCATTGGCGGCAGCGCTGGTGGCGAGCATTTTGGTGATGGTGCGTGCTTCGGTATCCAGCGCATTCAGCCGGTTCTTCGCCGTTTCCAGCGGCCCGCGCGCCAGCGCTTCGGCGGAACGCGCCTCGGCAACGGCGGCCTCGGCCTCCTCCGCCACGATCAACGCGTCCTCGACGGCAATCTCAGCCGCTTCCACCGCTTCGCGCCGCTCCGCGGGGTCGGGAAGACCGGAGAGTTTTTCGTCGATGGTGTCAATCTCGGCAGAGGCTTCCTGCGATTGCCGCTCCAGCCGCAGCTTGCGGTCAGAAAGATCGCGGATCGCCCGCTCCAACTGCTGACGGCCGGCCGCCGCCTCGGCGCGTTCGGCGGTGATTGATGTGAAAACGGCTTCGCTTTCCGCCAGCTTGACGGCCGCAGCCTCGAAGGCTTCGCGCATCTCATCCGCATGACGACCGGAATCGGAGAGGATGTCGAGAAGTTCGGCCTCTTCTTCGTCCAGCCGTGCGAGTATCTGGGCATTATCGGCGACCAGCCGTTCCTCGCGGACGATATCCTCGCCAAGCTGCGAGAGACGGCGGGCCAGTTCGTCACGACGGCGCAGCAGGCGGTTTGCCTCGTCATCCAGCTGGGTGCGGGCGATCTGCAGGCGTTGCAGGGCGGCGGCCACGCGGGCCTCGTCCTCGCGCAGTTCCGGCAATTTCAGGCTGGCGATGCCCTGCTGCTTGGCCGCTTCCATCTGGCCTTGAGCCTTTTCGGCGACGATGTTGGTCGCCTGATTGAGCGCGCTTTCCGCCTCGCCTTCCGCTTCCTTCGCCTCCACCCAGCGGATGTGCAGAAGGGTCGCCTCGCGAGCGCGGATATCGGCGGACAGCATCTTGAAGCGGTTGGCCTGGCGCGCCTGACGTTTCAGGCTTTCGATCTGGCTTTCCAGCTGGGCAGTCACGTCTTCCAGACGCTCCAGATTGGTCTCGGCGGCGCGCAGGCGAAGCTCGGCCTCGTGGCGGCGCGAATGCAGGCCGGAAATGCCGGCCGCCTCTTCCAGCAGCTGGCGACGGGCTTGTGGCTTGGCATTGATGAGCTCGCCGATACGCCCTTGCCCCACCATGGAGGGCGAGCGGGCGCCGGTGGAGGCATCGGCAAACAGCAGTTGCACATCCTTGGCGCGGGCTTCCTTGCCATTGATGCGGTAAACGGAGCCGTTTTCGCGCTCGATGCGGCGCGTCACCTGAATTTCATCGGCATCGTTGAAAGCGGCGGGCGCGGTGCGGTCGGAATTGTCGAGATAAAGGCCGACTTCGGCGGTGTTTCTGGCCGGGCGGTTGCCGGAGCCGGAAAAGATGACGTCATCCATGCCGGATGCGCGCATGTTCTTGTAGGAATTCTCGCCCATCACCCAGCGCAGCGCTTCGACCAGATTGGACTTGCCGCAGCCATTCGGGCCGACAACGCCGGTCAGACCGGGCTCGATGATGAATTCGGAGGGTTCAACGAAGGACTTGAAACCGACGACGCGGAGCTTGTTGAACTTCATGCCGTCACACCCCAGCAAGAAGATGGGCAATAAAAAACGGGCGTGCGGAAATATCCGCCGCCCGCTTTCTGAAGGCTTCGGTGATCAGAGCAGCTTGTCGATGACAGCCGACATGGTTTCAACCGACATGTCTCCTGCGTATTTCTTGCCGTTGATGATGAAAGTCGGCGTGGAGTTGACGCCGAATTCCGTCGCACCGCGTTGCATGGTTGCGTTCACATCATCCAGAAGTTTCTGGTTCGTCAAGCAGGCCTCGAAAGACTCCTGTGAGAAACCGGCCATTTTCGACATTTGCAGCAGGGCGGCACGCGCATCCTGGGCGACAGCCCAGCTCTGCTGCTGTTTGAACAGCATGGAAACGAAGGGGAAATACTGACCTTCCGGCGCGCAGCGCGCCAGCATGAAGGCGGCAGCGGCGCGCGGATCGAACGGGAATTCGCGCAGCACGAAATAGACCTTGCCGGTATCGATGTACTTCTTCTTGATTTCTTCGAAGGTCTTGTTGTGGAAGTTGGCGCAGTGCGGGCAGGTCATCGACATATATTCGACGATCTTGACGGGTGCGTTGGCATCGCCGAGCGCTGCTTCCGGCAGCGGGCCGGGCTTCATCACCGCAGCCATATCCACGTCACCGGTGGATTCAGGCAGTTCCTGCGCTTCGGCAATGCCGGGCGTGAAGGCAAACGGCAGGGCCGTGGCAATGGCGGCAAGAGCAACACCGCCGAGAAGGCTGCGACGGGAAATGGTCAGTTCGGGAAAATGCATGAAAGCACCTGTTGGTAATAGACTCTATTGTCCGTTGATTCCGATATAGCGACGGCCTGTTCATCACAAGCGGAGTTCTGGACTCTTCTTGTCAAAGAATTGTGACCAGTCAAGGACAACCGCACCGATCAAATGCTTCGGCCACGCGGCTTCTTCTGCAAGACCGCCGTGCCAAGCCGTTCCACCGCCTTGCGCAATGCCTCGCTCTCGAGGCCTTCCATCATGTCATCGAGACGTTTTGCCGCATCACCACGCAGGGGCTGCGGTTTGCGACGGCGGGTGATGGCCTGCGACACCGGCTTCTGCACGATCCTGATCTGGCGCACGGCCGGAAAGCCGAAAAAGCCGTTGATGCGGGCGATGAGTTCGCCCTGGGCATGGGTGAGAAACAGGGCGCGCGCGCCTTCGCAGGCGATCGTCAGCACGCCGGGCTGGTAACCGCCGCGATCCGGGCCCTCGTCGCGGCGCGGCCAGGTGATCTTTTCCGGCCGGGTGCAATCGGCAAAGTCATCACCTGCGATCTCATCCCAGGAGCCGAGCAGCGCCGTGTTGATGCCCGCCCGCTTCGACAGCACGGGGTCCATGATGCCATTGGCGACCTCGGCGATCTGGACGACGCCCTTCCTCTGTACAACGCCCTTCTGGGGATAACGCATGTTTCACTCACGTTTTGGGAGCCGGCGAATCCACATGTTCTTGATCGCCTGCTTCTTATGTCCCAACTATAGGCCAAATCGAACAGAAACGGCAAACCATGCTTCAAAAAACCGCCCCGTCGTCTTATGCGCAGATGCTGCTCGCATGGTACGACCGGCATCATCGCGAACTGCCGTGGCGCACCTCCCCGGCCATGGCGGCACGAGGAAAACGTGCCGATCCCTACCACGTCTGGCTTTCAGAAGTGATGCTGCAGCAGACGACGGTGCAAGCGGTAAAGCCCTATTTCCTGAAGTTTCTTGCCGCCTGGCCACGTGTTGACGATCTGGCGACGGCACCGGTCGAGGATGTCATGGCCGCCTGGGCGGGACTTGGCTACTACGCCCGCGCCCGCAACCTTAAAAAATGCGCGGAAGCCGTGGCGCGCGAGCATGGTGGCGTCTTTCCGGACACGGAAGAAGGTCTGAAGCAGTTGCCCGGCATCGGCGATTATACGTCCGCCGCCGTCGCGGCCATCGCCTTCAACCGGCAGGCTGCTGTCATGGACGGCAATGTCGAGCGCGTGATTTCGCGGCTCTTTGCCATCGACGCGCCCCTGCCCGGCTCCAAACCGGCGATGAAGGCGAAGGTGGCGGAATTGACCCCTGCCGAGAGGCCAGGGGATTTTGCGCAGGCGATGATGGATCTCGGCGCAACGATCTGCACGCCGAAACGGCCGGCCTGCGCGCTCTGTCCCTTCAATGGCGCCTGTCTGGCGCTTACCCGTGACGAGCCGGAACGTTTTCCGGTGAAAGCCGCAAAAAAGGCAAAGCCGGTGCGGCTCGGGGCTGCTTTCGTCGCAGTGAATACAGAGGGCGAGATTCTGCTGCGGCGGCGCATCGACAGCGGGCTCCTCGGCGGCATGACCGAGGTGCCGACAACGGCGTGGACTGCGCGGATGGATGGCGGCACGGAGGTGAGCCATGCACCCTTTGCTGCCGGCTGGCAGATGGCGGGCGTGATCGGGCATGTCTTCACCCATTTCGAACTGCGTCTGACCGTCTATCGCGCGCAGGTTCCGGATGGCCTTCAAACCGGACCGGATGACGGATGGTGGGAGCCGGTTACAAATCTTGACGCGCAGGCGCTGCCAACGGTGATGAAAAAAGTCATTGCAGAGGCTATTCCATCCGCATTCGATAAAAGCAGGAAGTTTCGATGACCAAGATTGACCATATCGTATTCGACATCGGCAAGGTGCTGATCCATTACGATCCGCATATTCCCTATAGCCGCCTCATTCCCGATGCCGATGAGCGCCAATGGTTCTTCGAGAATGTCTGCACCCATGACTGGAACCTCGAACAGGATCGCGGCCGCCGCTGGGAAGATGCCGAGGCGCTGCTGCTTGAGCGGTTTCCCGAACGGGAAGAGCACATCCGCGCCTTCCGCAAGTTCTGGCACGAGATGGTCTCGCACTCCTATGATGACAGCGTCGCGATCATGGTTGCCCTGATCGACAGCGGCCATGATGTGACGATGCTGACCAACTTCGCCTCCGACACTTTTCGCGAAGCGCAGAAGATGTTCCCCTTCCTCACCCTGCCGCGCGGCGTAACGGTCTCCGGCGACGTGAAGCTTTTGAAGCCGGATGTGGCGATCTACCATCTGCACGCCAAAGAATTCGGCCTCAATCCGGCCACCAGCCTCTTCATCGACGATACGCTCGCCAATGTCGAAGGCGCCAAGGCCGCCGGCTGGCAGGCCGTGCATTTTACCGGCGCGGAAAAGCTGAAGCAGGATTTGCGGGCCTATGGGGTGGAGGTGTAAAGACATTCGTAGTCTCTACACCCATCGGCTGTAACTTGAGGGCTGGCCATGTCTGCGATATCGCGACATATTATTGATCGAGGTGATGGCGCGGCCGTTGAACTTTTCCAGGCTCAAACCGCATTTCCACCGAAGGGAGCGATACTGTTTGTTCATGGCAATCAGGGCGGGCTTCTTCTGGGGGCGAAAGAGGCTGTCGATAACGGAATGCTGCTCCGTTTCTCATCCCGCCTGAACGTCACGGCGGCGGCGGTTTCGCAGCCCGGATTTGGCGCATCCGAAGGCCCCACAGACTTTTGCGGTCCAACCACCCAGCAGGCGATTATAGCTGCCTTGGGTTTTCTTCAGAAGCAATCTTTAATCGATCCCGAACGAATCATTCTTTACGGCAATAGTCGCGGGGCAGTCGCGTCGGCGATGGTTGCCACCCAGATGCCCGATCTGCGCGCTGTCATTCTATCGAGTGGCGTTTACGATCTCAAACGAGCTTATCAAAGCAGTCCGCGGGGTTTGCAGTTGGCAATTGAGAAAGAGGCTGGACTTACGAATACAGCTTTCTTGGATCGTTCTGCTCTGTTTCATTCACACAAAATTCGCGCAGAAACACTTCTCTTGCATGGTAAACATGACGATCGTGCACCGGTGGATCAAGCCGAGAGATTCGCAAATGCGATTTCGGAAGCAGGACTATCCGTCGACCTTCAGACTTTTGAATGTGGGCATCGTATCGCGGGCGAGCTTACCGCTCCAGTCCTGCGCAATTTCCTGACGAGGATACTTGCCCCTGCTGCCACTTTTCACTGATCTTATAACCGTTAAGCCGAAGCGAACAAGGCCTCCTGCGAGCGATCGCCAATGCCGCTCTGCATCTCCTATGAAGACAGCGTGCAGAATTTGGCAAGGTTTTTCAAAACGGATGGGGAAAAGAAATTGGCGCAGGCGGAAATGGCGGTCTCCGGCCTGCGCCAGTCCTGCCGCAAGCGGCATCGGACGCAATGTTTTTGTGAGCTTTCCGAACCGGATTTTCACAACCACTGCTCTGATTTGAGACAGTACTGCGCGTCTCTTGCGCGAAACTTGTCTAGCTAAAGTTTTATATTCGAAAATACCAACGCCCGACACCAGGGTGCCGGGCGTTGGTCGTTTCTCTATCCGGGACTGAAGGTACTAAACCGGACAGAGACGTATTCTGACAAGGGCGGGCGGTGGATCGTCCGTCTCCAGCCTCTACGGCTCTCGACTATTCAGCCTTTGCCATTTCACTGCGGATGATGGTTCTGAGATCATCGATCGGCTTCAGCGCGTCGCCGTCCTCGAAATGCCAGAACGTCCATCCATTGCATGCATCGAGACCCTGCACCTTCGCGCCGAGGCGGTGAATGGAGCCGGCGGTCCCGCCGGATGCGAGCGTACCATCGGCACGAATAATGGCGCTATAGCGACGTCGTGCATCCGTCAGCACCTGGCCGGGGCGGACGAGGCCGCTTTCCACCAGCGTGTTAAAGGCCACGCGCGGCTCGGCCTTCTTGCCGGTCATGACGGTCAGTTCCGCCTTGCCGAGCGGCTCGACGGCGGTGATGCGGGCGGATGCCGCATCGATATAATCCTGTTCGCGCTCGATGCCGACGAAATGGCGGCCAAGGCGTTTTGCAACGGCACCCGTGGTGCCGGAACCGAAGAACGGGTCAAGCACGATATCGCCCGGCTTGGTCGATGCCATGATGATGCGCGCCAGCAGGGCTTCCGGCTTCTGTGTGGGATGCACCTTCTTGCCGTCGTCGCCTTTCAGCCGCTCATGGCCGCTGCAAATCGGGAACAGCCAGTCCGAGCGCATCTGGACATCGTCGTTGGAGGCCTTCAGCGCGTCGTAGTTGAAGGTATAGCTCTTGGCTTTCGGATCGCGACTTGCCCAGATCATCGTCTCATGGGCGTTCTGGAAACGGCGGCCCTTGAAATTGGGCATGGGGTTGGTCTTGCGCCAGACGATATCGTTGAGGATCCAGAAATCGAGGTTCTGGAGCATGGCGCCGACGCGGAAGATATTGTGATAGGAGCCGATGACCCAGATGGTGCCGTTCGGTTTCAGCACACGGCGGCAGGCGAGCAGCCAGGCGCGGGTGAAGGCGTCATAGGCGTCGAAGGAGGCGAACTGGTCCCATTCGTCATCAACGGCATCGACCAGCGACTGATCGGGCCGGTGCAGCGTGCCGCCAAGCTGGAGATTATAGGGCGGATCGGCGAAAATCGCATCCACCGACTGGCTCGGGAGGGCATCCAAGGCAGCGACACAATCACCTTTGATGATGCTGTCTTTCCAGGCGTCACTCTCGCCCGCACGATCAAAACCGGCACGCCGAAAATCGGCCAGCGGAAAAACTGCTGCCATTGGTACTCGCTCCATACGCTTACTCTCTACTGACGCTTATGGTTACCGAAGATGGTTATCAAAGCCTGAACAAGTCACGGAAAATGCGAAATAAATGGCTGTTGCAGCGCGCCGGCCGGATTTACGGCGGCAGGCGGGGAACCTGAAGTGCGGCAAAAACGTTGTGCACAACGGGTTCTCCTGTTCCGCGAATTGCGAGCTGCGGGAGCAACGATTCTGGCAGGGGGTAATCCGCAATGGGGTCCGTGATGAAAATGGCTTGTTTTTCCATGAATGTCGTCTGTGCCGCTTTTTTCGCAACGGCGCTACCGGCGCTGTCGCAGGAACCGGCTCCGACCCCGCAGTATAACGTCGTTACCGACGCGGTGCTGTTCGACGGCGGCCCCTCGCTTGGCAACAGCGACAAGGTGCGTTGGGATTTTTACAAGGCCGACCGAACCGGCGCACGCACCGAGACCAATGCCGGCGGTTCCTATGACGCCACCTTCGAAGCAAAATTGCCGGCCGGCAGATATGTCGGCGTGGCGGCGCTCGGCAATGTGACCCGCGACGTGCCCTTCGAGGTGAAGGACGGAAGCATCGCGCGGCCGAAGGTGAATTTCGACGCGGCGGAACTGACTGTGGTGCCGAAGCGTAGCGCCGGCGGCGAGGTAGAAACCCAGGCGAAAACCGAAATCACCAAGGGCGATTTCAAGGACAGCGTCTATGGGCAGAATACGGTCTTCGTGCCGGCTGGCGAGATTGTCCTCACCGGCAGCATAGGGCCGGCGCGGGCGCAGGAAACGCTTGCCATCAAGGCCGGCGAAAAGATCAGCCACGAGTTGGTCATTCCGAGCGGCGTTGTCGTCGCCAAGGCGGTTTATGCGCAAGGCGGCAAGGCTGTCGAGACGGACGACATCCGTTTCGAGGCGATGTCGGCCAAGGAAACACTGGATGGCACGCGCCAGACCATCAGCGGCGTTTACGGCACCGGCAAGATGATGGAAATGCCCGCAGGCGATTTCGTGATGCGCGCCCGTCTCGGCAAGGTGACGGCGGAACAGCCATTCACGGTAACCGCCGGACAACGCTCGGAAATTACCCTCAATCTCGATGCCGGCGTTCTTGCCATCACCGCCCCCGGCGCGGAACGGATCGATATTGTTGAAACGACCAAGGACCTTCAGGGCACGCAGAAGGAGATTTCCGGCCGTTACGGCACGAAACATCAGGAAACCCTGCATCCCGGCGATTATTCGGTGAAGGTAAGCTACGACAAGAAGTCCGGCCGCGACCCGAAGGAGATCACGGCGACCGTCAAGGCGGCGGAGCGGACCGAGACGACTGTGGCGGAGTAATTGCCACGGGGCGGTTGTTCCCCGCATCCTCATTCCTCCTGCCCCTCCCTCATTCCTGTGCTTGTCACAGGAATCTAGCCAGCCCAAGTCCTTGGGCTGAAAGGAGTCTCCCCGTCGCGTGGACGCGCGCCGGCTGGATCCCTGTGACAAGCACAGGGATGAGGGCCGGCGGAATTTAGAACATCACAATTTCCGGCCGGACGGCCCATATTTGGGCCTGAGCATCGGATGGCGCGTTGCATCCTTCGGCACCACCTGTGACGGCACGCCGATTTTCACGCCGGCAAATCCCGAAGCCGCGATACGGTCGCACAGCTTGATCCACTGGCAGCCGCGACAGGCCTGCCGGATGTCTCCGGCGGCGAAAGCCAAGCGCATCTTGGCGAGAAAATCCGGCGTCACCCGCAGCCTTTTACCGGCAATCAATGTTTCGCCAAGAAGCGTCGAAACCGACAGACGGGCCGTCTCGTCCCGTTGCACAATACCGTCGTTGAAACAGTGGGCGTGGCTTTCGCAGAGCAGACCTTCGCAGACGTCGTCCGCCCCCTCCACCAGCTCGATATCTTCGCCCGCATTCAGCCGGAAGGCAACGCGGTCGTAATTTTCCACGAAGCCCGATGTGTAGCCCTTGCCGATATAGGTCAGCATACAGAGAAGGTGGTGGGGCCGCAGGCGGACGGTCACGGCTCCGCCCTATCCAACGATGGCGAAGGCGTCACGCACCGAGCCGGACGAGGTGCGGATCGCCTTGCGGCCAATCCATTGCACATGTCCATCGAGAATGCGCACCGCCTCCTCGGCGCGGCCGCCACGAAGCGCATCCAAGATTGCGCGGTGATCGGTATCGGTGCGGCGTTCCCAGCCGGCCCGCCAGGCGGAGAACAGGAAACGGGCGCTCGCCGCATGCAACCCATCGATGGCCTCCATCAGGCGCGGCATGTTGCAGGGCGCGGTGATGAGGCGGTGGAAACGACGATTGGCCTCCTCCCAATGCTGAACATCGACGGCGCTATCGCCTTCAAGGGTGGCCGCTTCCGCCTGATCGAGAATGGCAGGGGTCATGTTGGGAATAGCGTGGCGCAGCGCCAGCACCTCGAGGGCCGCGCGCATTTCCGCAACCTCGCGCACATCGTCGAGCCCGAAATCCGCGACCCGCACACCCCGGCGCGGAATGCTGGCGGCCAGCCCCTGCGCTTCCAGCCGGCGGAAGGCCTCGCGCACCGGCACATGCGAAGCGCCGAATTCGGCGGCGATATGATCCTGCCGCAGACGTTCGCCCGGCGACAGCTCACCACGAACGATGCGCTCGGCCAGAGTGCGGCTGATGCGTGCGGCGATGGTGTCTTCGGGCGTGGTTTTTTCTGGCTTGGGCATATTATCCCTTAACGCAAATGCCGCGGCCCTGTGTAGCGGTTTTTAGGGACGTCAAACCGAATATTCGAAGCCCGGCAGCCGCTAACCCATTCCTCGCCAAGCTATGAGCCCGGCGGGACCGACCCTTGCGGGCGAACCGGTTGAGCTTGGCGCGGACATGGTCTAAAAGCCCGGCATCATTTTCTTCCGAGCAAATCCGATAAAGGGAGCGCCCATGAGCGGCTTCGACCTCATTATTTTCGACTGCGACGGCGTTCTGGTCGACTCCGAAATCATCGCCGCCCAGGTGGAATCCCGCCTTTTGACCGAGGCCGGTTACCCGATCTCCGTCGAGGAAATGGGCGAGCGCTTCGCTGGCATGACCTGGAAGAACATCCTCCTGCAGGTGGAAAGCGAAGCCAGCATTCCGCTCTCCGCATCGCTGCTCGACAAGTCTGAAAAGCTGCTCGACATGCGGCTGGAACGCGACGTGAAGATCATCGACGGCGTAAAGTTCGCGCTCTCGCGCCTGACGACGCCGCGCTGCATCTGCTCGAACTCCTCGAGCCACCGCCTCGACATGATGCTGACGAAGGTGGGCCTGAAACCCTATTTCGCGCCGCATATCTATTCCGCCAAGGATCTCGGCGCCGACCGCGTGAAGCCGAAGCCGGATATCTTCCTGCATGGCGCGGCGCAATTTGGCGTCTCGCCCGATCGGGTCGTCGTGGTCGAGGATTCCGTGCACGGCATTCACGGCGCGAGAGCCGCCGGCATGCGCGTCATCGGCTTCACCGGCGCATCCCACACCTATCCGAGCCACGCCGACCGGCTGACGGATGCGGGTGCGGAAACGGTGATCTCGCGCATGCAGGACCTGCCGGCCGTGATCGCGGCGATGGCGGAGTGGGAAGGCGCTTTTTGAGGAGGTAAATGTGGTCACATCCCAGACGCAAAAGGAATTCCGACCCGGCTGTGGTTATACCGAAGCGGACTGGGATGCGATCGACTTTCCTGAGATGACGGATGACGAGTTGGACAATTTGCGTCCTGCCAGGGACGTTTTGCCGCCTGCCTTTTTTATAGCCATGGACGAGTATCGAGAGGCCCGGCGTCGCTGATGGCTGCTTACCAACCGTGGCAGAACAGCCGATGAAACGCAAAACCCTCCCCTGCGTCATGTGCTCGGGGCTGTCCCGAGCATCTGCAACCGATTGATTTTATTCGACGTAATTAGATCCTCGGCACAGGGCCGAGGATGACGTCGCGGATGGGTAGCGGTTTGTAGTCCACTTGAGCCAAAGCATGCAAAAAGAGGCTCCGGCTCGCCAAATCACCGGCGCTTGGTCTTGGCCTTCGCACCCTGCTCGGCAAATCCGATATAGACGCTGACAGACCGCGCCGCGCCGCCCGGTCCGTTGGGAATGGCGACGTGGTCGTTGTTGAAGATGAACTGTGTGCCCGCTCCGCCTGCCGAAACGTCGATGGCGAAATTGGTCGTTTCGCCGAAAATCTCGCCGTCGCCGTCCTTCACCGTCACGCGGATCGGTACGGTGACGCGGCCGGGCTTGGCCATCGGTCCGGGAACGAGGCGGCCCTGCGCCAGGACGTTCACCGTCAGCGTCGATTCATTGGCGGAGCAGGACCGTGTCGTATCTGACAGCGACACCTGATAGGCGAGTTTCTGCGGATCGTCCTTGGCGCCACCGGCGTAAACGCGATGCACGGCATTGGCGTCGAGAACCGTCACCGTCGGGCAGTTGGCCTGCACCACCGGGGTGACGGCATTGGCCTGCGCGGCCGGAGGATTGACGGCAAGCGAGTCCGACGGATTGGAGGAATTACATCCTGCAACGACGGCCAGAAGCGACATCGCGGCGGACAAACGCAAGAAATTCCCTGACACTCTTCTAATTCCCTCTCCATTGTCCCGGAACCGAACCGGAGACGCTGTTTATTGACCTTTCACGCAGGTTGGCGATGGTCTATAGCAGCGACGCCGGAAAAAATCGATTGGCATGTTCGGTTTTGCTTGAATTTTCAAAAAAGCCCTTCATTACCTCGCCAATCGCCTCATTCCGGCGGGATGCTGCTGATAAAGAGCCGGTAACGGCACGGACAGACCGGTTAAGGACAAGGGACTATCTCGTGAAATATGTATCGACCAGGGGTGCGGCCCCTTCGCTTGGTTTCTGCGACGCGCTGCTGGCAGGCCTTGGCCGTGACGGCGGGCTTTACGTGCCGCGCGAGTGGCCTTCCATGTCGAAGAAGGAAATCCGCAACCTGCGCGGAAAATCCTATCAGGACGTCGCCTTCGAGGTTCTCTACCGTTTCACCGGCGGCGAAATTCCGGCCGACAAGTTCAAGGCGATGATCGACGACGCCTATTCGACGTTCCGTCACCCTGCCGTCGTGCCACTGACGCAGACCGGCCCGAACACCTTCGTGCTGGAGCTTTTCCATGGCACCACGCTCGCCTTCAAGGATGTGGCGATGCAGCTTCTCGCCCGCCTGATGGACTATACGCTGACGGAACGCGGCGAGCGCGCCGCCATTGTCGGCGCCACATCGGGCGACACCGGCGGTGCGGCGATCGATGCCTTTGCCGGGCGCGAACGCACCGATATCTTCATCCTTTTCCCGAACGGCAAGGTCTCGCCGGTGCAGCAGCGCCAGATGACGACATCCACCGCTTCCAACGTGTATGCGCTGGCGATCAACGGCAATTTCGACGATTGCCAGACGCTGGTCAAAGAGATGTTCAACGACGTGAAGTTCCGCGACGGCGTGAAGCTTTCCGGCGTCAACTCCATCAACTGGGCGCGCATCATGGCGCAGGTGGTGTATTATTTCACCGCCTCGCTGTCGCTCGGCGGCCCGGACCGGAAGATTTCCTTCACCGTTCCGACAGGCAATTTCGGCGATATCTTCGCCGGTTACGTCGCCAAGAAGATGGGGCTGCCGATCGACAAGCTGGTCATCGCCACCAATGACAACGACATTCTGGCACGCACGCTGAAGACCGGCCGTTACGAGATGCGCGGCGTCAAGCCCACCACCTCGCCTTCGATGGATATCCAGATTTCGTCCAACTTCGAACGCCTGCTGTTTGAAGCCTATGATCGCGATTCCGCTGCGGTGAAGGCGTCCATGGATGGCCTGAAGCAGTCCGGCGCGTTTGAAATTCCGCCGAAGGCACTGAAATTCATCAAAAAGGATTTCCGTGCCGGCCGCGCCACCGAAAAGCAGGTTGCGGCGACCATTCGCGACACACTTGAAAAGACCGGATACCTGATCGACCCGCATACGGCGACCGGCGTTTTCGTGGCTGAGAAGCACGAAAAAGCGGGAAGCCCGATGGTGGTTCTGTCGACCGCCCACCCGGCTAAATTCCCGGCCGCTGTAAAATCCGCTTGCGCAATCGAGCCTGCGCTTCCAGTATGGCTAGCTGACATTATGAACCGGGAGGAGCGTTTCGACATTCTGGACGCAGAGCTGAAAGCCGTGGAAACCTTCATCGGCCAACATGCACGCGCCGGCAAATAGAGACGCGGAAAGACGTTGAGTATGAGAGTTAATGTGACCCGGCTTTCGTCCGGGTTGACCGTTGTTACGGAAAGAATGCCACATCTCGAAAGCGTTGCTCTTGGGGTGTGGATCAAATCCGGGTCCCGCAACGAGACGACTGCCGAGCACGGCATCGCCCATCTTCTCGAACATATGGCCTTCAAGGGTACGGCGCGCCGCACCGCCCGGCAGATCGCCGAAGAGATCGAAAACGTCGGTGGCGAAGTCAACGCCGCAACATCGACGGAAACAACCTCCTATTATGCCCGCGTCCTGAAAGACCATGTTCCTCTCGCGGTCGATATCCTTGCTGATATCCTGACGGAATCGCTGTTCGACGAAGACGAGCTGGAGCGCGAGAAAAACGTCATTCTCCAGGAAATCGGCGCTGCGACCGATACGCCTGACGACGTGATCTTCGACAATTTCTCCGGCGTCGCCTATCGCGACCAGACCATTGGCCGGCCGATCCTCGGCACGCCCGACACCGTGCAATCCTTCACGAGCGGTGAGATCAGGCATTATCTCGCCCGCAATTACACGACGGACCGGATTTTCGTCGTCGCCGCCGGCGCGGTCGATCACGAAAGCTTTGTGAAGCAGGTGGAAGAGCGTTTTGCCTCGCTGCCGCTCGTGCCGGCGGCACCGCCCGTCATGGAAAAGGCGATCTATACCGGCGGGGAAATCCGCGAGACCCGCGACCTGATGGATGCGCAGGTGCTGCTCGGTTTCGAGGGCAAGGCCTATCACGCCCGCGACTTCTATTGCTCACAGATTCTCGCCAATATTCTCGGCGGCGGCATGTCATCGCGTCTCTTCCAGGAAGTGCGCGAGGCGCGCGGCCTGTGTTATTCCGTTTATGCCTTCCATTGGGGTTTTTCCGATACCGGCATTTTCGGCGTGCATGCGGCGACCGGCGGCAATGACCTGCCGGAACTGATACCCGTCATCGTCGATGAATTGCGCAAGTCTTCTGAGACTATCCATCAGGACGAAATCAACCGCGCCCGCGCACAGATTCGGGCGCAATTGCTGATGGGACAGGAAAGCCCGGCTGCCCGCGCCGGCCAGATTGCCCGGCAGATGATGCTTTACGGCCGCCCCATCCCCAATGAAGAAATGATGACGCGCCTCGAGGACATCACCCGGGAGCGCCTGACCGATCTTGCAGGCCGGCTATTTTTCGATACAGTTCCGACATTGTCTGCCATTGGCCCGCTGGAACAGCTGCCGCCGCTTTCAGACATCACTGCCGCGCTGTCCGCGCAGCAGCCTGCAAGGATAAAGGCGAACGGATAAACCACTATGAGAGCGGGACTTAAAGGCGAAGACCGCTCATCTTTTTCGCCGTCCCGCTTGCGGATGGCGATATCTGCCGCCCAGGGATCGTGAATGCTGCGTTTTCTTTCCCGACATAACGACACGCCGGAACTGCGCAGCGCCGATCATCTCCTCAGACTGCCGCGTTACAGCGATTTCAAGCAATGGCATGTGCTACGCTCGGAAAGCCGGCAGTTTCTTCAGCCCTGGGAGCCGACCTGGCGCCCGGATGAGCTGACCGAAGGCGCCTTCCGCATGCGCGTGGTGCGCAACGGCCAGGAATTTTCCTCCGGCACCGCCGTCTCGTTTCTGCTGTTCGAAAAAGAAACCCTGCTCGTCGGCGGCATCACCATCGGTTACATCCGCCGGGGCGCCGCACAAAGCTGCATGATCGGCTACTGGACAGGCGAACGGCACGCGGCACGAGGCCATATGTCTGCCGCATTAAAATTGGTAATACCCTACATCTTTAACGGACTTCAGTTGCACCGTATCGAGGCAGCCTGTATTCCGGAAAACTTCAAAAGCATCCGGCTTCTCGAAAATGCCGGGTTCCAGCGGGAAGGCCTCTTGCGGGAATATCTGAAAATCAATGGCCAATGGCGGGATCATATGATGTTTTCCCTTCTTGCCGACAAGCAAAGCTCCGGCGGAACGAAGTACGATACATGACCTACAATCACACTGCGCCGTGCCTGTCGAAACGTCTGGCGGCAATCGCACTGGCTGTGCCGTTTTTCCTTCTTTTCGTGCTTTTTGCCTCTCATTCCTACGCTTTCGAACCGGTGAAGATTTCCCGTGACGACACGGCGCTCGATCTCACCGCAACGACCGATATCTATGCCAATCAGGGCGAAGCCTTTCAGGTCTCGACCGCACCCGGCCCTGACGGCATCCGCCGCCGTATCGAAGTGCGCGCCAGTTCCGAAGACCATCAGGGTGACTGGGCTGTCTTTGCGCTCGCCAACGTCTCCGAGGAGCAGCTGGAGCGGGTGATCGTCGCGCCGCATTTCCGTCTCGTCAATTCCAAGCTGTTCTGGCCCGATCTCGGCTCGCAGCGCATCATCGCCATCACCCCGAGCGAAGGCTTCGCACTCGACCGGCAGCCGAGCCCGGATGCCGACGTGTTCCGCATCACGCTCAATCCCGGCTCCGTCATCACATTCGTCGCCGAGCTTTCCACGCCGCAGTTGCCGCAGATCTATCTCTGGGAACCGGAAGCCTACAAGGACACGATCAACGCCTTCACGCTCTATCGCGGCATCGTGCTCGGCATTGCCGGCCTGCTGGCCGTGCTTCTGACCATCCTTTTCGTGGTCAAGGGCACCTCGGTCCTGCCGGCATCGGCCGCACTGGCATGGGCGGTGCTCGCTTATATCTGCGTCGATTTCGGTTTCCTCGAAAAACTCATCACCGTCACCTCAAGCGATCAACGAATATGGCGGGCGGGCGCCGAAGTGGCGCTCGCCTCCAGCTTCGTGGTCTTCCTCTTCACCTATCTCAACCTGAACCGATGGCACGCGCATCTGGGCTACGCGACGTTTGCGTGGGTGGTGGGTCTGGCGCTGCTGTTTGGCGTGGCGATCTACGATCCTTCGGTCGCCTCGGGTATCGCCCGCGTCTCCTTTGCGCTGACGGCGACGGCCGGTATCGCGCTCATTATCTATCTCGGCTTCAACCGTTACGACCGGGCGATTTTGCTCGTGCCCTCCTGGGCACTCATTCTCGTCTGGCTGTTCGGCAGCTGGCTGACGGTAACGGGACAATTGGACAACGACATCGTGCAGCCCGCACTTGGCGGCGGGCTGGTGCTGATCGTGCTGCTGATCGGCTTCACCGTCATTCAGCATGCCTTTGCCGGCAGCGCCTATCAGCAGGGCCTGTTCTCCGATCTCGAGCGCCAATCGCTGGCGCTGACGGGCAGTGGCGACACCGTGTGGGACTGGGACGTGACACGTGACCGCATCGTCACCACGCCTGACATTTCCAACCGACTGGGGCTGGAACCTGGCACCATGCATGGCGCGGCCCGTAACTGGCTGCCACGTCTGCATCCGGACGACCGCGACCGGTTCAAGGCGACGCTTGACGTGCTGCTCGATCACCGCAAAGGCCGCCTCAACCACGAATTCCGCATTCGCGCCGAAGACGGCCATTTCCACTGGCTGCAAATCCGCGCCCGTCCGGTGCTTGGCTCCAACGGCGAAATCATCCGCTGCGTCGGCACCATCACCGATATCACCGAACAGAAAAATTCGGTCGAGCGGCTGTTGCAGGATGCGATGAACGACAATCTGACCGGGCTTCCGAACCGTCAGGTCTTCCTCGACCGCCTGCAATCGATCCTCAACCTGTCCCCCGATAGCGAGGGCGTGCGGCCGACCGTGATGGCGATCGATATCGACCGTTACAAGCTGGTCAATGACACACTCGGCATTGCCGCCGGCGACAATATTCTGATTGCGCTCACCCGGCGCCTGCGCCGCCTGCTGAAACCGCAGGATACGCTAGCGCGTCTCGGTGGTGATGAATTCGGCCTGATCCTGACCTCCGAGCGCGATCCGCAGCGGGTTGCCGATTTCGCCGATGCGGTGAACAAGGCGATCATGGTGCCGATCAATTTCGCCAATCGCGAAATCATCCTCACCGCCTCCATCGGCCTCGTCTCGTGGATCGACCAGCAGGAAAGTGCGGCCGGGCTGCTGAGCGACGCCGAACTGGCCATGTATCGCGCCAAGCGCGCCGGCGGAAACCGCGTCGAGCCGTTCCGCCCCGCCTTCCGCACGTCCGGCACCGACCGCCTGCAGATGGAAAGCGACCTTCGCCGCGCCATCGAGCGCAAGGAGCTGTCCCTCGCCTATCAGCCGATCGTCAAGCTTGACGATGGCGCGCTGGCCGGTTTCGAGGCCCTGATGCGCTGGGAACATCCCAAGCGCGGCAATATTCCGCCGAGCGAGTTCATTCCGATTGCGGAGGCTTCCGGCCTGATCGAGCCTCTCGGCATGTTCGCACTGGAACGGGCGGCGACCGACCTGATGGACTGGCAGCATGCCATCGACAAGATGCCGATCTTCATTTCTGTCAATATTTCCAGCGCGCAATTGCTGAACAACGAATTGTACAACGATGTGCGCGGCATGCTGACCCGCACCCGCTGCAATCCGCAACAGCTGAAGCTGGAACTGACCGAATCCGTCGTGATGGAAAACCCGGAACAGGCGCGGCTTGTGCTTTCCAAACTCAAGGAAACGGGCCTCAGCCTCGCCATGGATGATTTTGGCACCGGCTATTCGTCGCTCGCCTATCTCACCCGCTTCCCCTTCGACACCATCAAGCTCGACAAGGCGCTGGTGGCCAATACCAGCGACAAGCGCAACGTGCTCCTGCGCTCGGTCATCGCCATGGCGCGCGCGCTCGATATGCAGGTGGTGGCGGAAGGCATCGAAACGCCCGAGGATGCGGCGGAACTGGCGCGCATGAACTGCCATTTCGGCCAGAGCTTCATGTTCGGCACCCCGGTTTCCGGCGATGCAGCGCTGAAGCTGCTGCGGGAGCGGTTCCAGCCGACGAAGCGGGCGTCTTGAGCGAAGGGGTGCGGTGATGTGTCTGCCCTAGACGAGTACGACGTCATCCTCGGGCTCGTCCCGAGGATCTAATCACGCATCCTAAAATGACCATTGGCAGATCCTCGGGACAAGCCCGAGGATGACGGAGGAGAGATTATTCCTTCTCCTCAAAAGTCTTGGATTTCTCGCCAAACGATCACTGACCCATCGCCATCTGCGGCGCGTCCGCCGCCACCGTCCCATGCAGGAGGTCGTGAACGAACTCCATCTTCGCCACCACCGGCGGCGTCAGCACGAAGGGATAAAGGTCCGCCTCCCCCATGCTACGCTGAATGGAATTGATGGCGACGCTGAGCGGAATCCAGGCCTTGACCAGCTGTGCGGCACTGCGGGCCCTATAGGGATCGAAGGTCACCTCCGCCGCCATTTCCTCATGTCCGTCGGGGTCTATCGCCACACCGAAGGCGCGCGCCGTCTCCAGCGTATCGACGATATGCAGATAATGGGCAAAACATTCGGCGAAATCCTCCCATGGGTGGACCGAGGCATAGGAGCTGATGAAATTCTCCTGCCAGTCTGGTCGCGGCCCGCCCTCGTAATTGCGCTGCAGGGCGGCAGCGTAATCCTCGCGCTCGTCGCCGAAAACGGCGCGGCAGGCTTCCAGCCGGTTCGCGTCCCGCACCAGCTTGTTCCAGATAAAATGCCCGACCTCGTGGCGGAAATGGCCGAGCATGGTGCGATAGGGCTCATTCATATTGGCGCGTACCTGTTCGCGCGTCGCATCATCGGCCTCTGCGGCGCGAATGGCGATCAGGCCTTCGTCGTGACCGGTCATGGCGGGAATGATGGAGCCATCGGGTGCCACCTCATCCACCAGAAAGTCAAAAACGAGACCGCCGGCGGGATCAGCATCACGGTTGGGATGCGGCAGGCCAAGCTTCAGGATCGAATAAAACAGGTGCCGCTGGGCCTGGCTGATGCCGCGCCACTGCTCGATCCCCTCTTCCGTTGCAATGTCTGGCACCAGGCGATTATGGCTACAGGCCGGGCAAAAGGCGCTGGCGCTTTCCGCCGGCACCGACCAGTTGCAGATATCGTTCACCTCATTGGCGCAGAACCGCACCTGCCTATCCGGCTCCGCGATGATCTGCCAGTTCGGTTCACCCGCAGGTGCGAGCGCTTCCATGGACAGCCGTTCCGGCACGAAGGCCAGACGGTGGCCGCAGGCGACACAGAAGCGATTGTCGAAATGAACAGGTTGGCCGCAGGACGCGCAGGAGAAAAGCTTCACGGGTGACACCCTTGCAATGGTCGGAGGAGGAAAGGCAGACATAAGATACCGGCATGACGAACGTGTCAGCCTTGGCCCACGCACGACAAGAGCGCATGTGCCATAACACATGCGCTCCACGCGCCCTGTTGTGGGAGGGGCGCATCAATTCATGCAATATTACATGCGGTCGACGGCGCCCTTGACGGCATCCTTCGCCTTGCCGACAGAAGTCTGCACCTTGCCCTTGGTTTCCTGGGCGGCACCCTTGGCGCGCAATTCATTATTGCCCGTCGCTTCGCCGACGTTCTTCTTCACCTTGCCGGCAACTTCATTGGTTTTACCGGCGATCTTGTCAGATGTGCTACCCATTTTACTTCTCCCTAGTTAAGCCGTACTTTCTGTTCGGCTTTCCGGGTGAGTAACGTCAGGGATCAGGATTTGGTTCCAGCAAAAAACAATCGAGAACAAAATGGGCTCAGGCGTGCCCGGCATCCGTGGAGAGCATACGGGCATCGACGCCCATCAGGGCCAGCGCCCGCTCATATTTATTGTCCAGACCACGGTCGAAGATCAGCTCTTCCGCCGCCGGGCAATTCAGCCAGCCATTATTGGCGATCTCGTTTTCCAGCTGGCCCGGACCCCAGCCGGCATAACCGAGCATCATGGTCGCCTTTTGCGGGCCGCGGCCATTGGAGATGGCTCGGACGATATCGAGCGTCGCCGTCAGCGAAATATCATCGCTGACCGGAATGGAGGATTCGCTCAAATAATCATCCGAATGCAGCACGAAACCGCGGCCGGATTCGACCGGGCCGCCGCACTGGATCGGAAATTCGCGGGTGCGGTTGGGCAGCATGATCGCGTCGTTGCTATCCACCAGCTTCAGATGCAGCAGAATGTCCGTGAAGGTAATCTGCTGCGGGCGGTTGATGATGAAGCCCATGGCGCCGGCGTCCGAATGGGCGCAGATATAGATCACCGAACGGGCAAAATTGCCATCGTCCAGCCCCGGCATGGCGATCAGGAACTGGCTATCGAAAGAGCCACGTTCGCGTTTGTCCATCAGGGTTGAAAAGCTCACCGGCGCCTCCAGCAGACCGAATTCCATCCTTGCACGGAAAACGGCGTTCGCACTTCGACAGTGCGTAGGATGCGGCATAGCGCCCGATCAATCAACCGAAAATGATGAACCGCACGAATTCGTAACTGGTCCACTGGCCGATGTTGGGTTAGACGGGAAGCATGAGCGTCAGGATATTCTTTCGATTTTCACATCTTCGCCTCGCCGTCGTATTCGCCGCCCTTCTCGGTGGCGGGCAAGCCGCGCAGGCCGAAATTACCGACTGGGCAAGAAGCGAAGGCGGCCAGATGCGGGTGGCAAGCCTTGCCATGGATGCTGACGGCGTGGTGCGCGGCGTGCTGCAGATCGAGCCAAAGGACGGCTGGATAACCTATTGGCGCGAACCGGGCGAAGCCGGCATACCGCCGCAGATCACCCCCGATCCGGCAAGCGGCGTCAGCCTGACCACCATGGCCTATCCCGTCCCGAAACTGATCGAGAACGGCGATATCACCGATATCGGTTATGACCACGCCGTCAGCCTTCCCTTTCAGTTGAAAGCCACCGATCCGGCGGCAAGCGGGACGATCGACATCACCGCCTTCATCGGCGTGTGCCAGAATATCTGCATTCCCTTCGAGGCGAAATTTTCCATCAGCCGCGGCAATGCTGCCGATGATGACAGTGAGGAACGCCGCCTTCTCGAAGAGGCGCGCGAAACCCTGCCCGAAGCGGCTTCCGACGATTTCAAGGTCATCGATTTCCACATCACCCCTGACAAGACCATGCTTGGCGTGCAGCTGCAGCTCCCGGAAAATGCGCCCAAGGAGACCGAAATCTTCATCGCCGGCCCTTCCGGTTTTGCCTATTACGAACCGCAGAACCTGGTGCGCGACAAGCGCAAGCTCTCCTTCTACATGAACATCAAAGGCCTTCCGAAAACCTACCAGGTGCCGGGAAACAGCTGGCCCATCCTGGTCAAATCCGGCGACCGGGCGATGGAAACGGTGCTGAATTTTCCCAAGCCCTGAGCGGGTGTCTGGCATACGGCATTTCAAACGAAAACCGCATGACAGATTTCATGTCCCTGCTCTATAGTCGCGCGAACCGAACGACCAGAGGAGCACGGACATGACCATCAAGATCGGCGAAAAACTACCTTCCGCAACTTTTAAGGAAAAGACGGCCGATGGCCCGGTGGAAACCACCACCGACGCGCTTTTCGGCGGCAAGAAGGTGGTCCTCTTTGCCGTTCCCGGCGCCTTCACCCCCACCTGCTCGCTGAACCATCTGCCGGGCTATCTCGAAAATCGCGACGCCATTCTCGCCAAGGGCGTGGATGATATCGCGGTCGTCTCCGTCAATGACTGGCATGTAATGGGCGCCTGGGCGCAATCGTCGGGCGGCCAGGGCAAAATCCACTTCCTCGCCGACTGGGACGCTTCCTTCACCAAGGCGCTCGGCCTCGATGCCGATCTTTCCGGCGGTGGTCTTGGTGTGCGCTCTAAGCGTTATTCCATGCTGGTGGAAGACGGCGTGGTGAAGTCTCTGAACGTCGAAGAGAACCCCGGCCAGGCGACCGTTTCGGCAGCCGCGGCAATGATTGAGCAGCTTTAACAAGCCCATTCTTAAGTACACAACTTGATACATCAAATATTAATCAGGCCCGCGGACTTATCGTTCGCGGGCCTTGACGAATCACGAGCACTTCAGACAAATTACTCAAGAGATAAATCTTTATTTACTTATATATATACATTATTAAGTTATTTACATAAAAAATACTTAAATTTATCTACATAATAAACTATGAAGAACAGATAATCCATATTCAATACTTAAATTCATTCATTTATTCACAAATGGGCATGATGCGCCATCCACAAAATATTCCAGCCCTTAGTCCGCTGAACCCTGTCTAGGTTCGTCACAGGGTACGACACCGGAGAAAGGGTGGGTATGCGCAGCAACACGTCAACAATCTTCCAGCCTCACTCGATTTTCGTTTCACACAAAAACTTGATCGGAGCCTTAGCGCTGAACGCCCCGGTGCCGCGCCGCCCTGCGGCTCAGTCGTCGCGCCTGATGACGGGCTGGCTATCCCCGAAACCTCTGACATTTCTCTTCACCGTTCCAATGTTACTCGGACTGAACTGTGTCGCCACAGCAGGTGACATTCCGGGCTTCCCCTACGTTCGCTGGCTCGAAGGAGCAGGAACGAATTTCGTCAACGGCATCAGCGGAGACGGGTCTGTCGCGGTCGGATATTCGATTTCCAGCAATGGCCCGCGACCTTTTCGCTGGGAGGCGGCGACGGGAACGCTGCGCTATATAGATGGTGGGATTGAAGCAAATGGTGGCCGCCCCGAGAAGACAAATGTGGACGGCTCCGTGATCGTGGGCACCTCCAGTAGCGACCAGGCGTTCCGCTGGACCGCGAGAACCGGAATGAGGACACTTGGCACCCTACAGGGGATCGGCAAATCCTCCGCCACGGGCGTGAGTGGCGATGGGTCGATCATCATTGGTGTATCCGAAAATGCTGATGTGCAGCGAGCATTTCGCTGGTCAGCGGCCACCGGTGTCATGACAGCGATTGACATGCCCGCGGATGTAACCTCTTCCGTTGCCAATGACGTCAGCCTCGATGGAAGAGTTGTTGTCGGGGAATACTTTACCGCGGCGAACGTGCACGCCTTTCGTTGGACCGCAACAGATGGTGCTGTCGATATCGGAACACTTCCCGGTTCGTACGGTGCGCGTGCGTTAGCGACCAATACGGACGGCACGATTGTCGCGGGGGTCTCCAGATTCGTCGTGCAAGTGCCGATCGAAGTGTTGGAGGACAGGGCGGGAAAGTTCGACGGAACTGACATCAAAGACGGTCCCGTCAACCCCGACGTCAAAATGTTCATTGATGAATGGCATGCCTTCCGATGGAACGCTGCCACTGGATCAATGCAGCCGCTTGAGGTAATTCCGAACGGAAGTGGCTCTATACCCTATGCCATGAGCGCGGACGGTTCGGTCATTGTCGGGAATTGGCAATCCGCCAGCGGTCAGCGCGGCTTCCGCTGGACCGAACCTGGCGGAATGCTGTCCGTTGAGGACTGGTTGCGGAACAATGGTGTCCCTATCGCCAGCGACTTCACAAGTACCGCTACGGACGTAAGCGCCGATGGCAACATCGTTGTGGGCCGAACAAGAAATAACACATCTTACATCGCCCGAATCGTGCTTGCTGTCTCCGCCACAGCGGACCCGCGCACCAATCTTGACAATGTGGATACGGTGACACCTGCAGATCCCCGAAGTAGCGGAAGACAACCGCGAGGAATCGATCCCACCAATAGAGCGGTAACCTCAACTACTCCTTCGGCATCGTCCGGCACCACCTCCTCCTCTCCATCATCTACCTCATCTGCATCCGCCTCGCCCTCCGGCTCTTCCAATACTTCCACATCGCCCGCAACCACGACATCTGGCGCAGCGTCGACACCTACTGCATCTTCTGTTTCCTCACCCGGTTCCGCCGCCAAAACTGGCCATTCCATCCTTCCTGCGCGTTCGGGCATCATCGATCTGGATCAATATGCGGGGACGATTGCAGCAAGGCCGAATGCGGGTGTCGGCCTCAACATTGCCAATATCGTTCTCGACGGCGCGCATGGCATGCCGATGCGCAGCCTGCTGGAGCCGGGCCGTCAATCTTTTTCCATCGTCAGCGATGTTGGTCACAATGACGGCCGCGATGCGGCTGGCGCTTTTGGTATTGCCGATATCGGTTATGGTTTCGGGCTCGACGGTGGCGCGACGGCGCGCATCGCCTTTGGCGGCCTTTACGACCAACGCGATATCAATACCGGCGGAGACTTCATCCACAGCGGCTTCTACATCGCTCCCGAGATCAGCCTGCCGCTCACTGATGGCCTTTATGCCACCATTGGCGGTTATTATGCACCCGGCAGAATGTCGATCGAGCGGGGTTACCTCAATGGCGGCACGATGGATTATTCGCGCGGCGAGACCGATCTCAATGTCTGGGCAGCGAAACTGCGCTTTGACTGGCTGGATGCGCTCACAATCGGCGAATGGAACCTGACACCCTATGCCGGCGTGACCTATGCAAAAGCCGAGATGGGCGCTTATGCGGAAACCGGCGGGGCGTTTCCGGCCGGTTTCG
This sequence comes from Agrobacterium fabrum str. C58, assembly GCF_000092025.1. Taxonomy (NCBI): domain Bacteria; kingdom Pseudomonadati; phylum Pseudomonadota; class Alphaproteobacteria; order Hyphomicrobiales; family Rhizobiaceae; genus Agrobacterium; species Agrobacterium fabrum. The sequence continues at coordinate 773,095 of NC_003062.2, read as the reverse complement.
ATGCGAGCGGCGAGCAATCCACCATCATTCGCGCGGGTCTCGACGGCGTCACCAATTTCAGCGACTCGATCCGCTTTCTGGCAAGGGCCGAGGCGGCCTACCGGCTGGAAAAGAAAACAGCAACAACTACGGGCACCATTGATGACTTGATGGGGTTTTCCTTCGCCGGGCAGGATATAGACCGCTTCTGGCTGCGCGGTGGCCTCGGCGCGGAATTCGATATAGCGGGCGGGACGGCATCACTGAACGTCAACGTCACCACCGAGGGCAACGATCCCGGCCTATGGGTTCGGGCCGGCTGGAAGATCACTTTCTGACCGGCAACCAGCCTTTACACATTCATGTCGAACACCAGAAGCCCGGCGAGGCCGCCATCGGTCAGCGACACCAACCGTTCCCCCACTTCCACATGCTGGGGATGGGCGAGATAGCCATCGCGGGCTTCGGGGCTTTCCAGCGTGACGATGAAGCCATCGACAAAACCGCCATTCAGGCCTTCGGGCGAGATGTTCTGGCCGTATTTAACATCGACGATCCCCGGTATCTCGTCCTTCAGGGCCGCAATCGCCTCGAAAACAGCGTGTTTTTCAGAGGATGCCGTCGCAGCCTTGAACCTTAGAAATACACAATGCAGGATCATCCGAATGTCTCCTCCGCTGGAACGCCGCCCAAGCTGTTTGACGACAAGATAAGTCGGGTTTCAGTTTTCACAACCCCCAATCGGGCCGCAAATCGATCTCTCAATCGGACCCCCAATCGGGATTGAGCGTCGCGCCCGCCCAGAGCCAGTCACACCGACAAGACAGCAGGCCTGCGTTACCGGCGTTTGAAAGGCTCCATGCCCTTGCGCGCCAGCTCATCGGCACGCTCGTTTTCCGGGTGGCCGGCATGGCCCTTCACCCAATGCAGGGTGACCTTGTGGCGCTCCTGCGCCGCCTCCAGCGCCTGCCAAAGCTCGACATTCTTGACCGGCTTGTTATCGGCGGTTTTCCAGCCCTTCTTTTTCCAGCCGAAAATCCACTTGGTGATGCCGTCCTTCACATAGGCGCTGTCGGTATAAAGATCGACCTCGCAAGGGCTCTTCAGCGCGTTGAGCGCCGAGATCGCCGCCAGCAATTCCATGCGGTTGTTGGTGGTGTCGGCTTCGCCGCCGGAGAGTTCCTTTTCGGTCTCGCCATAACGCAGCACCGCACCCCAGCCGCCCGGCCCGGGATTGCCGGAGCAGGCGCCATCGGTGAAAATATCGACGTGTTTCATTCGCCCGCCAGCCCATATTCGGCGACATTGGCGATCGTGCGGTGGAAGCGCAGCTTGCGCAGATATTCCAGCGGATCCTTCTTCACCACCAGCGCGCCGGCCGGCGTCGTCAGCCAGTCGTAAAGCCGGGTCAGGAAGAAACGTAACGCCGAACCGCGTGACAGCAGCGGCAGCGCTTCCAGCTCCGCTTCGCTCAGCGGTCGAACCGACTGATAACCTTCCAGCAGCGCCTTGCCCTTGGTGACGTTGTAAGCGCCATCCTTTTCGAAGCACCAGGCGTTCAGGCAGATCGACACGTCATAAGCGAGCAGGTCGTTACAGGCGAAATAAAAATCGATCAGGCCGGAAAGCTCGTCTCCGAGGAAGAAGACATTGTCCTGAAACAGATCCGCATGGATGACGCCTGCCGGCAAATCTTTCGGCCAATGGGCGGCAAGATAATCGATCTCCGGGCGAATCTCTTCCCTCAACCCCTTCTCCACCTCATCGGCACGCTCTTCGGATTTGTCCCACAGCACTTTCCAGCCATCGACCGAGAGCGCATTGGGCCGCTTGATCTCGAACCCTTCGCTCGCCAGATGCATGGCGGCCAGCGCCTTGCCGACTTCCCGGCAATGTTTCGCTTCCGGTTTTCTCAGCCACATGCCTTCGAGGAAGGAAATGAGCGCTGCCGGCCGGCCCGACAATTCGCCCAGCAATTCGCCATCCTTGCGCGGCAGGGGCAAGGGGCAGGACAGACCCTTAGCGGCCAGATGCTGCATGAGGCCGAGGAAGAAGGGCAGATCGTTTTTCTCCACGCGCTTTTCATAAAGCGTGAGGATCAGCGGATCTTTGGTGGTGTGCAGCAGGAAATTGGAGTTTTCGACACCCTCGGCAATGCCCTTGTAGGAGGTGAGGCTGCCGACGTCATATTGCGTGAGGAAATTCCTCAGTTCGTCTTCGGTAATATCAGTATAAACTGCCAATTTTATATCTCTTGATGAAGGAAGGACTAGAAATCTAGGGGGAGCATGCCAAAGGTAGGACGAAAACCGCCCTTGCTCAGCGCCACCCCGCTTCAGATACCGGCGGTGGCTTTTGGCGGCAGCGCGTTGCTGGCATTGCCATTAACGAAGGCCATGTCATCCGTCGTCAACTCGATGCTGCGCAGCTCGCGGTTGACGAGGAAATGTTCCGTTTCCTCAACCGTCACGGCGAGATCGAGCGTGGTATCGAAACGTGCCTTGAAGGCCTCGATGATCTCATCAACGATGACCTCCGGCGCGGAAGCACCGGCCGAAAGGCCGACCGTGCGGATGTCGCCGATCTCATTCCAGTCGATTTCCGACGCCCGCTGCACCAGCACCGAGTGTTTGGCGCCGGCGCGCAGCGCCACTTCCACCAGCCGCTTTGAATTGGAGGAATTGGGGGCGCCAACGACGATGAAGAGATCGCAGCCGGGGGCTGCCTGCTTCACCGCATCCTGACGGTTGGTGGTTGCGTAACAGATGCTGTCGGCGGCAGGCGCCTGAATGGCGGGAAACCGTTCCTGAAGCCTGGCGATGACGCCGGCGGTATCATCGACCGACAGTGTCGTCTGCGTGACGAAACCGAGGTTTTCACGGTCGACCGGTTCGTAAACACCCGCATCTTCCACCGTCTCGACCAGCGAGACCGTACCTTCGGGCAGTTGGCCCATCGTGCCAATGACTTCGGGGTGACCGGCATGGCCGATCAGCACCACATGACGGCCGAGGCGCTGGTGGCGCATAGCCTGCTTATGGACCTTGGAGACCAGCGGGCAAGTCGCGTCGAGATAAAACAGGTTACGTGCCTGCGCGTCTTCAGGCACGGATTTCGGCACACCGTGGGCGGAAAAGACCACCGGCTGCTCGCGATGCTCGGCAGGAATCTCATGCAGTTCCTCGACGAAAATCGCGCCCTTGGCTTCCAGGCCTTCAACAACGTAACGATTATGCACGATTTCGTGGCGAACATAGACCGGTGCGCCATAGGCTTTCAGCGCCAGCACGACGATCTGAATCGCCCTATCCACGCCCGCGCAAAAGCCGCGCGGTCCGCACAGCCTTATCGTCAAAGGGGGTTTGGAAACGGCGATGTTCATTCGTGCTCCTTGGCGCGCTCCTTGGCCTTGCCCGGCAAGCTACCGGACGGCGCGCTCTTCATTCACCCTGCGCCTTACCGTTCCGGAAATAGGCAAAACCGGCGACGATGACAAGGGCCGCCGCCAGACCATACCACGTTATCGCATATTGCAGGTGATTGTTGGGCAAATCTATCAGCGTCACACCGCCCTGCGGCCAGCCGCCGGGATTGGGCGCATTGTCGGCATCCACAAAGAGTTTGACCAGCCGCTCGGGCGGCACCTCGGCGCTGGACGCCATCGCCGCCAGATCCTTCCAGTAGAAGATATTCTTGGCGATATCGTTGTCCGGCAACAGCGAGGATGGTTTTGCAACCAGCGGCGCGCGCGCCAACCCCGTTATCGTCACCTCGCCGCTCACCTGGCCATCGGGCCGTTTGGCCGCTTCCTTCATCTCGAAGGGCACGAAGCCACGATTGACGAAAAGAATGCGGCCATCGGCGAGTGTCAGCGGCGTATAGATATAATAACCGGTCTGGCCCTGATGGGTGGCGAAGAAATGCCGCTCGCGCGTGTGATCGAAAGTGCCTGATAGCCTGACCTTACGGTATTCTATCTCGCCGCCGCTTTTTACGATGGCCTCGATATCGGAGAGCGTGGCGGGACTTGCGTTGCGCCTTTCCTCGATATCGGCCATTAGGGCCTCTTTCCAGTAGAGCCGTTTCACCTGCCAGGTGCCGAGCCCGAGAAGAATGGCAAGCGCCAGCAGCACCAGCGGCGCGGCGAACCAGACCCGCCGTTGCGCCGCCTTCATGTGGGAAACGTCATTCACGATCAAGCCTGCCTTCGCTTGCATTGTTGCGGTATTGCAGCGCAATCATGATCCCTTTCAGCTTGCGCAGCAGCACGAGAGAGACAATCACCGTAAACGGCAACCAGAGCATGACATGCGCCCAGACGGGCGGGGCAAAACGCTGATCGACCCAAAGCGCCATCCCAACGACCAGAAAACCGACGATCAGCATGACAAAAACGGCCGGGCCATCCCCCGCATCGGCAAAGCCGTAATCCAGTCCGCAGGCGCTACAGGCGGGTTTCGGTGTCAAAAAACCATCGAACAGCCGGCCATTGCCGCAACGGGGGCAGCAGCCTTTCAAGCCTACCTTGATAGGATCGACAGGCGCGAAATTGCCGTTTGATGGTTCAGACATGAGGACCTCCCGCTCCCGCTGGCAAAAACCTCGAGAATACATAGCGCTTCGGGTAGTCGCATAGGCCCTCGGGGTTGCACCTTGTTTCTTCTCCCCGCCGGGGAGAAGGTGGCCCGAAGGGTCGGATGAGGGAGGTAAGGTCCCCGGATATCTCTACCCTTGCCGCCTCGTCCCGCTGCCGCGACCTTCTCCCCGGCGGGGAGAAGAAATACGTGGCGCTCGCTCATCTCAGAAGCAACGTGGTGGGCTACACGGCGTAAGTTAACCGTGCAGCGGTGCGCCCCAGCCACCCCAGATATAGATGGCGAAGAACAGGAACAGCCAGACGACGTCAACGAAGTGCCAATACCAGGCGGCCGCTTCGAAACCGAAATGCTGTTTGGGTGTGAAACCGCCGGCGATGGCGCGGAACAGGCAGACCAGCAGGAAGACAGTGCCGACGAAGACATGGAAACCGTGGAAACCGGTGGCCATGAAGAAGGTAGCGCCGTAGATCGAATTCTTGAAGTCGAATGGTGCGTGAATGTATTCGTAAACCTGCACGGTGGAGAACAGGACGCCGAGCGCGACGGTCAATGCCAGACCCGAGATCAGGCCCTTGCGATCATTATGCAGCAGGGCATGGTGCGCCCAGGTGACGCAGGTGCCCGAGAGAAGCAGGATGACGGTGTTGTAGAGCGGCAGATGCCAGGGATCGATGACCTCGATGCCCTTCGGTGGCCATTGACCGCCGGTATATTCGAGGCGCGACGCCTGAATGGCCTCATGCGGGAAGAGGCTGGCATCGAAATAGGCCCAGAACCAGGCGACAAAGAACATCACCTCGGAGGCGATGAACATGATCATGCCGTAACGCAGATGCAGCGAAACCACGCGGGTATGGCTGCCCTCATTGGCTTCCTTGATCGTGTCCGCCCACCAGGCGTACATGACGTAAAGCACGATGACGAGACCGATATAGAACAGCCAGGGGTTGGCCAGTTCCGCACCGAACAGCTTGAAGGAGCCGCCCGACAGGTAACGCATGTAGCAGACGCCGCCGAAAGTCATGATGAAGGCGCCGATGGAGGCCAGAAGCGGCCACGGGCTCGGGTCTATGATGTGGTAATCGTGGTTCTTCTGATGCGTGTCTGCCATTGCGACAATCCCCTGCTATCTCTTCCCTGATCCGGCCCCCTCAAAAGACCCGGATCTCCTCTTACAATTTGCTGTCGCCAGATTCTGTCTTTACCGGCAAGGACGCAACCGGTTTTTCGGTTTTGGCCGGATAAAACGTATAGGACAGCGTTAAAGTATGGACGCTCTTGGTTTCGCGCGCCGTGGCGATGTCAGGATCGACAAAAAACACCACCGGCATTTCCAGCGTTTCGCCCGGCTGCAGCGTCGTTTCGGTGAAGCAGAAACACTCCACCTTGTTGAAATAGGCACCGGCTTCCATCGGCGTGACGTTGAACACCGCCGTGCCCGTGGTCGCCACCGGTGAACGATTGGTCGCCTTGAAGGTCACCTTTATCGTTTCGCCGATCTTCGGCTTGACCATCTTGTCAACAGGGCGGAAATCCCAGTTGAGGCCGTTCGACGTATTGGCGTCGAAGGTGACGTTGATGGTCTTGTCGAGAATGACGTCGGAATATTGCTCCACACGCTGCGTCGTGCCGTTGTAACCGGTGACGCGGCAGAACAGGCTGTAGAGCGGCACAGCGGCATAGGCCATGCCGATCATGGCGCAGAAAAACACCAGACAGAGCACGAGGATGGAACGGTTGCTCACCCGCTGCGAGCCGGCCCGCGCTGTTTCTGCTTCCATATTCGCCATGTCCTCCCCTCCTCCTATGCTCAGACCGTCAATGCGAGCCGATCTTGATGATGGTGATGACGTAGAACAGCACCACCAGACCGGCGAGCAGGACGCCGAGTGCAATATTGCGCCCACGTCTCGATTTTTTCTGCGCCGCGCTCAGTTCCACCGTTTCCATTACAGGACTCCCGAAATCACGGCCTTCAGGGCCGGCGCGAAATGATCGGCCAGAAGGCCGGAGAAAATCGCGAAGAGATAAAGCACCGAATAGGCGAACATCTTCTTGGCGGGCAACATCTTCTCGTCGCCTTCAGGCATGCGCCGGACATCGAACGAACAGTAGACGAAGATCGCGCTCAGCACGGCGGCGAAAATGCCGTAACCGGCGCTCGCCAGACCCGTGAAAAAGGGCGCAACGGCGGCCGCCGCGGTCAGCACCGCATAAACGATCATCTGGTTCTTGGTGGAGCGCTCGCCCGCTACATTTGGCATCATCGGAATGCCGACCGCGCCGTAATCACGCATCTTGAACAGCGCCAGCGCCCAGAAATGCGCCGGCGTCCACAGGAAGATGATCAGGAACAGGATGACGCTATCAAGCGAAACGCCGCCGGTGACGCAGGCCCAGCCGAGCATGGGCGGGAAAGCGCCGGCAGCACCGCCGATGACGATGTTCTGCGGCGTCGAGCGCTTCAGCCACATCGTATAAACGACGGCATAAAAGAAGATGGTGAAGGCAAGCAGGCCGGCGGAGAACCAGTTGACCGCAAGGCCGAGGATGACGACCGAGAAGGCCGACAGTGTCAGGCCGAAGGCAAGAGCTTCGCGCGGCGCGATGCGGCCCGACGGGATCGGCCGCTTGGCGGTGCGGGTCATCACGGCATCGATATCGGCATCGTACCACATGTTGAGCGCACCGGACGCGCCGGCGCCGACCGCGATACAGAGAATGGCAATGAGCCCAAGAATAGGGTTGATTTCACCCGGCGCCAGCACGAGGCCGGCAAAGGCCGTGAAGACGACGAGCGACATGACGCGCGGCTTCAGCAACTCGAAATAATCGCGTGCGCCGGCTTCCGAAAGTTCGGAGCTTTCTGCGCCCATCATGTCGCGATCGTCGATAACGGTCATTTCCTGTCCTGTTTCCTTCAGATGCCGCCTGCCGCGACACCCCTTGCACCGGCCCGAAAAACGAAACGGATTTCTGGCATGCGCGATGCGTCAATTCATGGGTCCCGAACGTCCTGGCAGGCGCGGCACCGGACCAAACCGATGCCAGCATGTGCCGGCCAATCGCCGCGCCCTGCCGCCATTCGTCTGCGCTTGCTTTTCATAAAGGCCAGATTTGGCATTTATCATGTCCGGGCATGTATCACGTCGGACAGAAAGCATCGCTTGGACAAAATGTCACGCAGCAGGAGAAGCTGCCCGTTCGGGAAACGGCACGGACCCAACCGCGCCGTCCCTCTTTTTCAGCAGCCGGAATGCGCAAGCCGAGCCTGCGCCGTCCGGCCCGCGCATCAGCGGATGCGCGGAAGCTGTTCCCACTGGTGGTAAGGCGGCGGCGAAGACAGCTGCCATTCAAGCGTCGTCGCACCTTCACCCCAGGGATTGTTACCGGCGATGCGCTTCTTGGCGAAGGCTTCCCAGACGCCGAAGAGGAAGATGCCAACGGCAACGGCCGAGATATAGGAACCGTAGGACGATACCATGTTCCAGCCGGCGTAAGCATCGGGATAATCGATGTAGCGGCGCGGCATGCCGGCGAGACCAAGGAAGTGCTGCGGGAAGAAGATCAGGTTCACGCCGATGAACATGACCCAGAAATGCAGCTTGCCGATGAACTCGTTGTACATGTAGCCGGTGATCTTCGGGAACCAGTAATACCAGCCGGCGAAGATCGCAAAGACGGCGCCGAGCGACAGCACGTAGTGGAAGTGAGCCACGACGTAATAGGTGTCGTGCAGCGAACGGTCGAGACCGGCATTGGCGAGCTGCACACCGGTGACACCACCGACCGTGAACAGGAAGATAAAGCCGATTGCCCAGACCATCGGGGTCGAGAAGGTCAGCGAACCGCCCCACATCGTCGCGATCCACGAGAAGATCTTGATCCCCGTCGGCACCGCGATGACCATGGTGGCGAAAACGAAGTAGCGCTGTGCCTCGAGCGACAGGCCGACCGTGTACATGTGGTGGGCCCAGACGATGAAGCCGACCGCACCGATGGCGACCATGGCGTAAGCCATGCCGAGATAACCGAAGACCGGCTTCTTGGAGAAGGTGGACACGATGTGGCTGATGATGCCGAAACCGGGCAGGATCAGAATGTACACTTCCGGGTGACCGAAGAACCAGAACAGATGCTGGTAGAGGATCGGATCACCGCCGCCCTCCGGCGAGAAGAACGCCGTGCCGAAGTTACGGTCGGTCAGAAGCATGGTGATGCCACCTGCCAAAACCGGAAGCGAAAGCAGGAGCAGGAATGCGGTGACCAGAACCGACCAGGCAAACAGCGGCATCTTGTGCAGCGTCATGCCCGGCGCGCGCATGTTCAGGATGGTGGTGATGAAGTTGATGGCGCCGAGGATCGAGGATGCACCGGCGACGTGCAGCGAGAAGATCGCAAGATCCACCGCCGGCCCGGGCATGCCACTGGTCGACAGAGGCGGATACATGGTCCAGCCGCCACCCACGCCATAAGCACCCGCCGGACCTTCGACGAAGAGCGACAGGAGCAGCAGGATGAAGGCCGGAACGATGAGCCAGAAGGAAATATTGTTGAGGCGCGGGAAAGCCATGTCAGGCGCGCCGATCATGATCGGGATCATCCAGTTGGCAAAACCGCCGATCATCGCCGGCATGACCATGAAGAAGATCATGATCAGCGCGTGCGCTGTCGTGAACACGTTGAACATGTGCTTACCGCCGTCGATGGCGGCATCGCCCTCGAAGCCGTAGACCATGGAAGCCAGACCGTGGAAGATCTGGATGCCCGGCTCCTGCAGCTCCATACGCATGACGACCGAAAGCCCGCCGCCGATGATACCCGCCATGATGGCGAAGATCAGGTACAGCGTGCCGATGTCCTTGTGGTTGGTGGACAGGAACCAGCGGGCGAAAAAGCCCGGCTTATGGGAATGATCATGCGAATGATCGTCATGCGCATGCGCGTCATGTGCGGATTGACCATGCGAGTGATGATCGTCGTGTGCGGAAGGTCCAGCCATTGTCGTCACTCCAGGTCTCAGTTGGTTTCGTTGGCGGCAACGTCGACCGTGCGCGGAGCGCCATCGACGGAGGCCATCAACGCCCGGTTCGCGCCGTTCAGATCTGAAGCGGCGGCGGCGTGCCAGGTGTTGTACTGCTGTTCGGAAACCACCCGAATGGCGATCGGCATGAAAGCGTGGTCCTTGCCGCAAAGCTCGGAACATTGGCCGTAATACAGGCCTTCCTTCTCCGGCTTGAACCATGTTTCATTGAGGCGGCCCGGAACGGCATCGATCTTGACGCCGAAGGCGGGCATGGCGAAGGCGTGGATGACATCCGTCGGAGCCGCCGTCACCAGAAGGCGAACTGTCTTGCCGACGGGAACAACCATTTCATTGTCGACCGCGAGAAGGCGCGGATAGCGGGCCTTGTCTTCCTTGCCGGCAGCGGCGCGATCCTGATCCTTCAGCAGGTAGCTGTCGAAGGAGAGCGGCTCTGCGCCCTCGGCGGCCTTGTATTCATAGCTCCACAGCCACTGCGTGGCGGTCGCCTTCAGCGTCAGGTCCGGGTTTTCCGGCTGCGTCAGCTGCGCGTTCAGAAGATTGAACGAGGGGAAAGCGAGGAACAGGAGAATGAGCACCGGCGCCAGCGTCCACACCACCTCGATCGCCGTGTTATGGCTGGTCTTGGAAGCCACCGGATTTTTCGCGGCGTGGAACTTGACGGCAACGATGATGAGCAGCGCAAGAACGAAAAGCGTGACCGGAACAATGAACCACAGTGTATATTGTTCGAACCAGCGTATTTCGTGCATGATCGGCGTGGCGGCCTCCTGCATGCCCATTTGCCAATGCACCGGCTGATCGGCGTGGGCGCCGACAGCCGTGAGCAGACAGGTCATCCCCGCCAGTGCTGCGTAAATCCTATTCGTCACGGTACCCTCTCCCTCACGCGTCTGATCTAGATCAATCACAGACGCAGAATCCATGCTTATGGTACTAACTTAAAACCACAGTTTGCCCTCTGCCGCAATATGCGTCGGGACACGGATGCGCCCCAATTTTGCCATTGATCAATCCACGACCGACTTTCCCGCACCCTGTGTCCAAGCTGACCCGCTGAACGCGATTTCAAGCACCCCAAATGCGACAAAGCCCCGTCTTCCAGCCGGTTTGAATGCCGGATAACAAATGACGCGCCCGGCAAATCAGATGGCTATGCGTGCCAACAGGTCCTATTTCCGCCCAACTCCGCTGGAATTGAAAGCACTAGGCTTTTTTTTCCGGATTATGGCGTCAAAATAGCCGCACTGATTCGAATCCCAGAGGTATCCATGCGTCTTTCCCCGCTCGCGCGCACTTTTCTTGCCGCCGCCGGTCTTGCCATCATCGCCCCCGCTGCCGCGGCGCTGGCGCAACAGCAGCCGCCCGGCACGCCGAAGTCGACGCATGGCGCATGGTCGGTCATCTGCGACAAGCCGGCAGGCGCATCCGAAGAACAATGCGCGCTGATGCAAAACGTGATTGCCGACGACCGCCCGGAAGTCGGCCTTTCGGTTGTCATCCTGAAAACCGCCGACCGCAAGTCGCGTATCCTGCGCATCCTCGCACCGCTCGGCGTGCTTCTGAAGGACGGCATGGAGCTTTACATCGACAACAACAATATCGGCCGGGCCTATTTCACCCGCTGTTTCTCCGAAGGCTGCTATGTGGAAGTCGATATTGATGACGAGCTGCTGAAGGTGCTGCGTGCCGGCAAGAACGCCGTCTTCGCGCTGCGCGAATCCGTCGATCAGGACCGGGTGGGCATTCCGATCGAGCTTTCCGGCTTTGCCGAGGGCTACGACGCGCTTCCCTGAGGCATCGTCGTAACGGGCAGCCTTGCGTCTGCCCGTTCCAGTGCCTAAATCGGTCATGAACGATCATGACTGGAGCCTGAGATGACCGACGACCTTGTAAAACTCTTCGATTGCGATGAAACGCAATTGCGCAAGCTCGTCGGAGAGGCGCTTGCCGGTGCTGACGATGGCGAATTGTTCATCGAGCATGCCCAGGCCGAATCGTTGACCTTCGACAATGGCCGCCTGAAGGGTGGGTCCTTCAACACCGACCAGGGTTTTGGCCTGCGCGCCGTTGCCGGCGAGACGGTGGGTTACGCCCATGCAGGCGAGCTTTCCGAAGGGGCGCTGAAGCGCGCTTCGGACGCGGTCGGCGCTGTCACCCGGGGTTATTCCGGCTCCTATGCCGCCGCACCCCAGCGCACCAACAAGAAGCTCTACGGCGACGAAAACCCTATCGGCAGCCCGAGCTTTGAAGAGAAAGTGAAGCTGCTCACCGACATCGACGCCTATCTGCGCGACAGGGACGACAAGGTCCGGCAGGTGACGGCGACGATTTCCGCCAGCTGGCAGGTGGTGGATATTCTGCGTGCCGATGGCCATCGCGTCAGCGACATCCGCCCCATGACCCGCATCAACATCTCCGTGGTGGCGGGCGAAGGCGACCGGCAGGAGAGCGGCTCTTATGGCATTGGCGGGCGCGTCGGTTTCGGCGATTTCATCACCACGGAAAACTGGCAGCGCGGCGCAGATGAAGCGCTGCGGCAGGCGCTCGTCAACCTTACCGCCATCGATGCACCGGCCGGCACCATGGATGTCGTTCTCGGCTCAGGCTGGCCCGGCGTCATGCTGCACGAGGCGGTTGGCCATGGCCTTGAAGGCGATTTCAACCGCAAGAAGACCTCGGCCTTTGCCGGCCTGATGGGAGAAATGGTCGCCGCCCCCGGCGTGACGGTCGTGGATGACGGCACGATCGACAGCCGCCGCGGTTCGCTGACCATCGACGACGAAGGCACGCCCTCGGCTTATAATGTGCTGATCGAAAATGGCAGGCTCGTCGGATATATGCAGGACCGCCAGAACGCCCGGCTGATGGGCGCGAAGGCGACCGGCAACGGCCGCCGGCAGGGTTATGCCTATGTGCCGATGCCGCGCATGACAAATACCTACATGCTCTCCGGCGACAAGACGCCGGAAGAAATCATCTCCTCCGTGAAGAAGGGCATCTACGCCGTTTCCTTCGGCGGGGGCCAGGTGGATATCACCTCAGGCAAATTCGTGTTCGGCTGCACCGAGGCCTACCTTATCGAGAATGGCAAGATCGGCGCGCCGGTGAAGGGCGCGATGCTGATCGGCAACGGGCCGGATGCGATGAAGCGCGTCTCAATGATCGGCAATGATTCCAAGCTCGATACCGGCATCGGCAATTGCGGCAAGGCCGGGCAATGGGTGCCGGTTGGTGTCGGCCAGCCGCATCTGCGCATGGACCAGATCACCGTGGGTGGCACGAAGGCGTAGGTCAACGGCGCAGGCGCGGCAACGGAAGCAGCGACAATTCTCACCCGCAGCGTCGCAGCCACCTACCAGCCCATAGCCTCACACATGGCTGCCATGATGAGGTTTCCTCTGGTGTGCAGACCGGAAGACGATAAGATCATCGTTTATGGCAGGCCATCCTCCCATCGCCCGGCCTGCGCGACAAAGGAGACCCTGACCATCATACGAAATGCCCTCGTTCCCGAGCTTGCCGTCAGCGACTGGCAGAAGAGCCGCGCATTTTATTGCGATCTGATCGGTTTTCATGTGGTTTATGAGCGGCCCGAAGAGGGGTTTGCCTATCTGGCGCTGGGCGATGCGCAGCTGATGATCGACCAGATTGGTGCCACCCGGACCTTTGTTTCGGGCAATGCTTCGCTCGAGCCGCCGTTTGGCCGCGGCATGAACCTGCAGCTCGCCGTTCCTTCCCTGCAGCCCATTCTTTTCCGGCTCGAACGGGCCCTGATCGGTCTTGTGCTCGAGCCTGAGGAAAAATGGTACAGGCGCGGCACGGTCGAAGTGGGCAACCGGCAATTCATCGTCGCCGATCCGGATGGGTATCTGATCCGCCCGTTCGAAAGCCTCGGCGAACGTGCCTTCCGGTTCGGTTGAGCGACCATGCTGCCTTTTCTGCCGCATGCCGTGGTCTTCGACATGGACGGATTGCTGATCGAAAGCGAGACGCTCTATCGCGATTCGTTTCTGGCGGCCTCTGAGGAAGGCGGCCATGGCATGAAGGTCGAGACCTATCAGAAGGTTTGCGGCAGCCCGTGGGATGTCATCACCGGCACCATCTTTGCCGATTATGGCGCGGATTTTCCGATGGCGACCTTCCGTGACGCCTGGCTCCGGCATCTCGGCCTGATGATGGCGGACGGCGTAGCGCTGAAACCCGGCGTCGTCGAAATCCTCGATCTTCTCGACCGGCTCGATATCCGCCGCGCCATCGCCACCTCGTCGCGGCACGATTCGGTGACGCGCCATCTCGGCCCTTACGATCTTCTCAGACGTTTCGACACCATCGTCGCGCGTGGCGATTATACCGAGCCGAAGCCTGCGCCCATGCCCTATCTCACCGCCGCACGACGGCTAAGGCTCGATCCGGGCCGTTGCCTTGCGCTCGAGGATTCCTATTCCGGCGTCCGCTCCGCGACATCGGCGGGCATGATGACGATCATGGTGCCCGATGTCGCACCGCCGACCGAGGAAATGCGGAAAAAGTGCGTTGCCGTCGCAAGCGACCTTCACGACGTGGCGGCCATGTTGGAAAAGCTGGAGCCTTCACGGTTTTGACGGCGCAAAGCGCCACTTGCGCTCGATCGCTCCTTCAATATCGAGACCGTTATAATGGGCCAGTAACAGCACATGGCCGAGGAGATCGGCGGTTTCGTCGGCGAGATCCCGCTTCATCTCTTCTTTGCTCCTACCCTTTATGCGCCCCCGTCCCGTCAGCCGGTTCCAGGCCTGTGTCACCTCGCCAACTTCTTCTTGAAGCTTCAGCATGTACCAGTCCGGGTCGCGGAATATTCCGTTTTCAGCGGCATATTTTTGCGAGGCCTCTTCAAACCGAGGCATCATGTCAGCAAACATTTGTTCATCCTTTGTTCCTGCCCTACAACTCTAATCATGATTCTCTGACCGCGTCGACCTGTCAGGCGTCACGCAGCCACGAACCGAAATTTCCGCGACATGCGCCCGCAAGCGAGATAGGGAAAAGATATTCGAACAAACGTGCCATCACCCATGTCCCATCTCGACTTCCTGTCGTCGCTCATCACCGCGCATAGTCCCATGCTGCTTGCCATGTTTGCCGGGGCCGCGTGCCTTGCCGGCCTTGCCCGCGGTTTTTCCGGTTTTGGTGCGGCGCTCATCTTCATTCCGCTTGCGAGCGCCATTGTCGGCCCGCGCATCGCCTCGGCGGTGCTGCTGGTGGTTGACGGCGTCCTGACGCTCGGCATGATCCCGCCCGCCTTTCGCATGGCGGACCGGCGCGAGGTTTTCATCATGGCCGCCGGCGCTTTTGTCGGCGTGCCCATTGGAACCCTACTGCTTTCAAAGGGTGATCCGCTGACTCTGCGCTGGCTCATCTCCGGCGTGGTCGTGGTGCTGCTGGTGTTTCTGGTGTCCGGCTGGCGTTACAGCGGCCGGCCGAAAACGCCGCTCACCCTCTTCACCGGGCTTCTGGCCGGGCTGTTTTCGGGGGCCGCGCAGCTGGGCGGCCCGCCGGTTGTCGCCTATTGGCTGGGTGGTGCGCTGAAAGGCGCTTTTGTGCGCGCCAATGTCATTCTTTATTTCGCGGTTTCGACAGTCTTCTCCATCGCCAGCTATTTTGTCAGTGGCCTGTTCACCGTCGATGTCTTCGTGTTTTTCCTGCTGGCCCTGCCCTTTTATGCGGTGGGCCTTTATGCCGGCGCGCGATTGCATGGGCTTGCCGATGAAGCGGCGTTCCGGCGCATCTGCTACGGTCTGATCGCCATTTCCGCGGTGATCGGCCTGCCGCTGTTTGATTCGCTGCTGAAATAGGCAGGCCGCGATGGCCTGCCCTGATGGCGTTCAGGGATACATGCGGACCTTGGACCAGGCACCGTCGGGCGTCTCGCGACGGAATTCGATGCGGTCGTGCAGGCGAAACTTGCGGTCGTGCCAGAATTCGATGCTGACGGGGCGGATGCGGAAACCGGACCAATGGGACGGGCGCGGAATTTCGCCGATCGCATATCTGGCGGTATATTCGGCCACCGCTTTTTCCAGCGCGAAACGGCCTTCCAGCGGCCGCGACTGTTTGGAAGCCCAGGCGCCTATGCGGCTGCCGCGCGGGCGCGAGGCGTAATAGGCATCCGCCTCCTCGTCGCTCACGATCTCCACCTCACCGCGCAGACGCACCTGCCGGCGAAGGCTTTTCCAGTGGAAACACATGGCCGCTTTTTTCTGGCCGAGAATCTCTTGGCCCTTCTGGCTTTCGAAATTCGTGTAGAAAACAAAGCCGCGGTCATCGACACCTTTCAGCAGCACCATGCGCACATTCGGCAGGCCATTTTCGTCCACGGTCGCGAGCGCCACCGCGTTCGGATCGTTGATTTCAGAAGCCGTCGCATCCTTCAGCCATTCGGCAAAAAGCGCAAAAGGTTCATTTTCTTCCGTGAAGTCACTGGATGTTAACCCCGTTTCCGACATATTGACTAAAATGCTCCCGAGCTGATTTGGACCCCAGAGATGATCTCTGGCGATAGATGGTGACCGTCATAGCAAAGTCGAACAGTCGAACAAAGAGCCTCCTTTCGTCGGTAGCGGAAGTTTCCGCCGTCGTGTCGATGCTTGTGGTGCTGAGCGGTTGCGTCAGCCTTGACCTGTTCGGCGGCGACAAGGTCGACCGCTCGCTTTCCACCGCCTCCGTTCCCAACCAGCAGAATGGCAGTGTCCAGACCGACGACGTGACCATCCGCAACGCGGTCACATCGGCCGATCTTGCCAAGCTTGCCGACCAGCCGCTGCCCTGGGCCAATGCCGCCACCGGCAGCGCCGGCGTCGTCACCACTATTCATGAAGACAAATCCAGCGGTTTCGTCTGCCGCAATTTCAAGACGACACGCCACTCCTTCGAGGGCGTGGCAGCTTATTCCGGACAGGCCTGCCTATCGGAAACCGGCGAATGGTTGATGACCCGCTTCGAGCAGAAATAATCTGTTTACCCTTCCATATGGAATAAAACCGGCCCTGCCCCGGCACACTCCTTCCGTAAAGGAGTGATTAGCAACTTATTGCAACAGTCGGCGTTGATTAAACCGAGGGCGTGCAGGCGAATGATCGCAGGCATCCCTTTTCGGAGGGGTTAGTTTCAGGATTGCGCCATGAGCGGCGGCAGACTGAGCCAACGTAACTGGTGTTTCGCATGCGCGATCCTTATTCTATCCTCGGTGTGAAACGTGACGCCCGTCACGAGGACATCAAGGCCGCCTGGCGCACGAAGGCGAAAACCGTCCATCCGGACGCCAATCGCGACGATCCCGATGCTTCGGCGCGATTCGCCGAGATCGGACAGGCCTACGATCTTCTGAAAGATTCGAAAAAGCGCGATCTCTACGATCAGGCCCGACAGGCGGCTGAGAAGAAAAAGCGCGGCGAAACCATCATGCAGCAGCGGGAAGCCGCGCGTGAAGCGGCAGAGCGCGCCAAGGCCGCCGAAAAGCTGATGGAAGAACTGGCCCGCGCGGATGCCCGCAACCGGGCGCAGACCGGCCAGAAAACCGACGCCAAGCCGGAAACCGCCGAAGATATCGTCGAGCGGATCTTTGGGGCGGACGCCCAGAACGACCCTAAGGTGCAGCAGGCTGCGGAAGCGGCGAAGGCTGCGGCAAGTGCCGCGAAAGGCGACATACCCGCCGCCGGTGACACTGCCCAGTCTGCCGCCGGCGATGACAGGACCGCGCCCGCCTCACTGGCCGTCAATCTCTTCAACGCCCTCGTGCGCCGTTTCCGCCCCGCGCAGCCGGCCGCGGAAAAGGTGCCCGATATCACGGCGGAAGCCACCGTTACGGTCGCCGATCTTCTGGAACACAAGTGGGTCACCCTGCAGCTTGCCGACGAACGCGAAATCCGCTTCCAGCTCGAGGCCGGCATGGCGGATGGGCATATCGTGCGGCTGAAGGGACAGGGACTGAAGCTTCCCAACCTGGCGCGCGGCGATCTTGCCGTGACATTGCTGGCCGCCCGGGATGACGCCTTTTCCCTGCGTGGCTTCGACATCCATACGACCTTGCCGATCTCGCTCAGCGACGCGGTTCTCGGCTGCGAAGCGAAAGTCGCGACACCGCTCGGCGAAGAAAATATCACCATTCCGGCATGGTCCGGCTCGGACCGCGTGCTGAGGCTTGCCGGCAAAGGCCTTGCCGATGGCAAGGGCGGTTCGGGCGATCTGGTCATAGAATTGCGCATCGTCCTGCTCGAAAAGCCGGACGAGAAGGTAACCGACCTGATGCGTCACATGCGCGAAGGCCTGTATTTGTGAAAGTTTTGCGAATAGCCGGGACAAAGCACCCTTTGTTACGCTCCCTAACAGTTGATGATCTTTGGCAATCTTGAACAGGATTGCAGCCTATGCCATAGGCAGGACCGATCAAAAGTATTAGGGAGCACAAAATGGCTCAGGCATCCGGCCTCATGGCTGGCAAACGCGGCCTCATCATGGGCGTCGCCAATAACCGTTCAATCGCTTGGGGCATTGCAAAGGCCTGCGCGGATGCAGGTGCGGAACTCGCACTCACCTGGCAGGGTGACGCATTGAAGAAGCGCGTCGAGCCTCTCGCGCAGGAACTCGGCGCTTTCATGGCCGGCCATTGCGACGTGACCGATCTCGAGACGATCGACTCCGTTTTTGCCTCGCTGGAACAGCATTGGGGCAAGATCGACTTCGTCGTGCACGCCATTGCGTTCTCCGACAAAGACGAGCTGACCGGCCGTTATCTCGATACCAGCCGCGACAACTTCAACCGCACCATGGATATTTCCGTGTTCTCGCTGGCCGCCGTTGCAAAGCGCGCAGAGCCCATCATGAATGACGGCGGTTCGATCATCACGCTTACCTATTACGGCGCCGAAAAGGTCATGCCGAATTACAACGTGATGGGCGTGGCCAAGGCCGCTCTTGAAGCCAGCGTGCGTTATCTCGCCGTCGACCTCGGTAATCGCGGCATCCGCGTCAACGCCGTTTCCGCCGGCCCGATCAAGACGCTTGCGGCTTCCGGCATCGGCGATTTCCGTTACATTCTGAAGTGGAACGAATATAATGCGCCGCTGAAGCGCACCGTTACCATCGAGGAAGTCGGCAAGTCGGCGCTCTACCTGTTGTCCGACCTTTCGACGGCCGTGACCGGTGAAATCCACCATGTCGATTCCGGCTATCACACCATCGGCATGAAGGCAGTGGATGCGCCTGACATTTCGGTCGTTAAGGACTAAGCCTGCGACGTTTGAAAACGGGGTATCGCCTTGCTCGTCTATGTGATCCGACACGGACAAACGGACTGGAATGCGATACGCCGGCTTCAGGGCCAGAAAGACATTCCGCTCAATGATTTCGGCCGCCAGCAGGCGGTCGGCAATGGCAGGATTCTCGCCCGCCTTTTGGGTGAACGGGCCACGGATTTCGATTATGTGGCAAGCCCGCTCGGGCGCACGCGCGAGACCATGGAACTGATGCGCGGCGCGATGGGTCTTGACCCTCTCGCCTACCGCACCGACGACCGTTTGATCGAAGTCTCCTTCGGCGACTGGGAGGGGCAGACCCTGCCCGACCTCAAGAAGGAATTCCCCGACCGGGTGAAGGCGCGCAAGGCCAATAAATGGGATTTCATTCCCCCCGGCCAGGATGCTGAAAGCTATGAAATCCTCTCCTGGCGCATCGGCGCATGGCTTTCCTCCGTGGAGGTGCCGACGATATGCGTCTGCCATGGCGGCGTCATCCGCTCGATCTTCCGGCTTGTTTCAGGCATGGATAAGGACGAGGCGTCGAGGACGCAAATTCCGCAGGACCGGATTTTGAAGGTCGAGATGGACCGAAACAGTGCGGAATGGATTTAGTGAGGGCTCAAGAAGCATAACCCTCGGCATTATCATCCCTGAGACGCTTTTATTTGGCTGAACGCCGCCGCTTCTTTCTTCTCCCCGGCGGGGAGAAGAAACGGATGATATCGCTCGTTTCTCAACGGCGTTTTAACGTCATGACTGAGTAAGAGGGCGCAGCTTACTCAACGACCTGGAGATCGTCGACCACGCGTTTCCCATCCACTTCCGTGTAGAAAACCACGACTTTCACGCCCGCTTTCAGACCTTCGAAATTGAACTCTTCCGGTACGCGATAGGTCTTGCCGTCATTGAGCGTAATGCTCAGCCCATTCGCATCGATCTTGCTGATCGTGCCTTCCACGTCGACGCTCTGGGCGAAGCTGTTGATGGGCATCAGGAGGTTGGCGGTGGCCAGAAGGGCGGCAATCATCATACGCATCGATCTAGCTTTCGTGAATTTGCGTGAAAACCTTACATGCATGAAGAATTGCCTTTCGAATGTGGCGGAAATTGCCCGCAACCATGACATTTTCGGCCCAATTGATGAACGGATTTCAAATCCTGTTCAAGCCGTTAGTGATTTTTACACCGCATTTTCCGGCAATATTGGAAAACTCGGGTTTAAGGTGGAAAACCTCGGCTCTTTTACAATTTCGTCACCTCGGAAAATCCGTCGACACCGTCGAATCGCTTTCCACCGCCCATGTCTGAGACTGTCGTTTTTCGTCGTTTCCCAAGTCGTGAACGGTACGTCACCTTCTTATCCCGTTTGCGATGAAAGAAAGGCTTTTGCCTTGCCCAGATTTTCCACTAAGACAAATCCGCTTGTTTTAAACGGCGCCGTCCACAGGCGCCCTGTTTCCGGTCTTGAGAACTATGTCGCATAACAGTTTCGGTCATCTTTTTCGCGTTACTACCTGGGGTGAAAGCCACGGGCCGTCACTTGGCTGTGTGGTGGATGGTTGCCCGCCCGGCATCCGCTTTACCCTTGCCGAGGTGCAGCACTGGATGGACAAGCGCAAGCCCGGCCAGAGCCGCTTCGTGACCCAGCGCCGCGAGGATGACATCGTGAAGGTTCTGTCCGGCGTGATGCTGGACGAGGACGGCGAGACGATGACGACGACAGGCACGCCGATTTCCATGCTGATCGAAAATACCGACCAGCGCTCCAAGGATTACGGTGAGATTGCCAGGCGTTTCCGCCCGGGCCATGCGGATTTCACCTATGACCTGAAATATGGCATTCGCGATTATCGCGGCGGCGGGCGTTCTTCTGCGCGCGAGACGGCGGCGCGTGTCGCCGCCGGCGCAATCGCCCGCAAGGTGGTGCCAAGCCTCAATGTGCGTGGCGCGCTGGTGCAGATCGGCAAACACAAGATCAACCGCGACAATTGGGATTGGGATCAGGTCGACCAGAACCCGTTCTTCTGCCCTGATCCCGAGATGGTGCCCGTCTGGGAAGAGTATCTCGATGGTATCCGCAAGTCCGGCTCCTCCATCGGCGCGGTGGTCGAAGTGGTGGCGGAAGGGGTTCCGGCCGGCATCGGCGCGCCGATCTATGCCAAGCTCGATCAGGATATCGCCTCCAGCCTGATGTCGATCAACGCCGTCAAGGGCGTGGAGATCGGCGAAGGTTTTGCCTCGGCCGAGCTTTCCGGCGAGGAAAATGCCGACCAGATGCGCATGGGCAATGACGGCAAGCCGATTTTCCTCTCCAACCATGCCGGCGGCATTCTGGGCGGCATCGCGACCGGTGAGCCTGTTATCGCCCGCTTCGCCATCAAGCCCACCTCCTCCATCCTGACGGAGCGCCTGTCCATCGATACCGATGGCAACAATGTCGATGTGCGCACCAAGGGCCGCCACGACCCCTGCGTCGGCATCCGCGCCGTTCCGATCGGTGAAGCGATGATCGCCTGCACCGTTGCCGACCATTACCTGAGAGACCGCGGCCAGACCGGCCGACTGAAATAAGGGGATATCGCCATGGCCTATGACCAGAAACGCGTTGTCGACGCCATCCGCGCATTCGAAGCCGGCGAAATCGTTGTCGTGACCGATGATGACGACCGCGAGAACGAAGGCGATCTGATCATTTCGGCGGTTCACTGCACGCCGGAAAAAATGGCGCTGATCGTGCGCCATACATCCGGCATCGTCTGCGCGCCGATGCCGCGCGAAGAAGCGAAGCGTCTGAACCTCAACGCCATGGTGGCGGAAAACGACAGCGCCCACACGACGGCCTTCACCGTCAGCGTCGATTTCAAGCACGGCACAACGACCGGCATTTCCGCCGATGACCGCACCCTAACGGTGCGCAATCTTGCCAATCCCAATGTCGGCGCTTCCGACTTCACCCGGCCGGGCCATATTTTCCCGCTGATTTCCCGCGAAGGCGGCGTGTTGATGCGTTCCGGCCACACCGAAGCGGCCGTCGATCTCTGCCGGCTCGCCGGCCTGCCGCCCATCGGTGTCATCAGCGAGCTTGTGAATGATGATGGCAGCGTGATGCGCGGCCCGCAGGTTCTGGATTTCGCCGACAAACACGGCATGAAACATGTGTCGGTTGCCGACCTCATCGCCTATCGCCAGCGCAAGGAAACACTGGTGGAGATGGAATCCTCCTTCACCATCGAGACGCCCTTCGGGCCGGCCATGGCGCAGACCTATTCCCTGCCCTGGGACCCGATGCAGCATATGGCGGTGATTTTCGGCGACATCAGGGACGGCGTCGACATTCCCGTTCGCCTGCATACGGAAAATGTCGCCGACGACGTATTCGGCGACCGTCAGCCAGTGCGGCATTACATGCAGAAGATCGCTGAAGAAGGCCGCGGCGTCATCGTCTATCTGCGCGAGGGCTCCGTCGGCGTCGGCCAGGTCGCCGGACGCCGCAAGGCGCGTGATCCCGATGAAGCGCATGCGCAGGCCCGCTCTCGCGAGAATGAATGGCTGGAAATCGGCCTTGGCGCACAAATTCTCAAAGACCTCGGCATCAGCTCCATCAAGCTGCTGACAACCCGCGAACGCCATTATGTCGGGCTTGAAGGGTTCGGCATCCAGATTTCGGCGACGGATATCTGCTGATTTTAAGCTTCACTGACGCTGAGCATCAATTCGCCCATCGGTGAATATGGAGCGGGCGGATATCGCTTGTTTCTTCTCCCCGGCGGGAGAAGAAATATGCCGCAACCGAAAATGCAGCATTACGGATTGGTAACCTTGTGTCAGGGAGGCACCCGCCTCGCAATCATCCGTGTGAAAACCTCAGCTTTCCCCCCGCCATCCCTCAAGATAATTCACGCTCTCCACCCCTGTAAACCGCGCCAGCCTCACCAGTTCCGCATCGAGCTTCTCCAGTCGCCCGGCCGAAGCGCGCACACCGGGTTCGAGCCACAGGCGGCGTACATCCAGCGTGCTGCGCTTGCGATCTGCCTTCATGTCGATGCGTCCAATAACACGGTCGCCCTCCAGAAGCGGGAAGACATAATAGCCATATTGCCGCTTCGGCTCCGGTACGAAGACCTCGATACGGTAATAAAAGCCGAATAGCCGTTCGGTGCGATTGCGGTCGCGCAGCAGCGGATCGAAGGGGCTCAAGACCCGGACGCGGGAAGACGGTTCCGGCACATCCGTCAGGTCAGCTGTGAAATCGGCGAAGGCAAAAGACGGGCGGGCAGTTTCGCCATCGCTGGAGAAAAGCGAGACCTCACACAATTCGTCGCGATGGCTTTTGACCCAGTCCCTCGCCTCCTGCGGGGTGACGAGATCGAAAAAGGCGGCGATTTCGCCGTGAGTGGCGAAACCCAGCCGCTTCAGCGCCTGACGGCAGGCCCAGTCGACGAATTCGGCGTGCTCCACCTCGGTTTCGTGATGCTCGCCGGGAATGACCCGTTCGGCCAGATCATAGACCTTCTGGAAATTCACGCGGCCGGCAATTGCGAGCTTGCCGGTGTGCCAGAGATATTCGAGGGCGGTCTTGGAGGGATGCCAGTTCCACCAGCCGCCGGACTGGTGCCCCTCCTCTTTCAGCTCCCGCGCCAGAACCGGACCGGTTGCCGCAATGCGCTCCAGCGTTTCGCCGAAAGCCGCATCAAAGCCCTCACCGTGCCATTTGCGCCAGCGCTCCTGAATGATCGGTTCGCGGCGGCGGAAGCGATGTTTCCAATAGGGATAAAATTCCGTCGGCACGATGGAGGCATCATGCGTCCAGTGCTCGAAAAGCGCGCGGTCCTTTTCCAGCAGCGTGGTCAGATGGTCGCGCCGGTAGGTCTGGTTGCGGGAGAAAATAATCTGGTGGTGGGCGCGCTCCACCGTGCCGATGCTATCCACCTGCACAAAACCGATATCGGTTATGAGCTGCAACAGGTCGCTCTTGGAAAGCGCCTTGCCGGGCGGCGAGGAAAGCCCCTGCCGCGCCAGAAAAATTCGTCTTGCCGCTTCGTTCGAAACCTTGATCACCATGGTGGCGAAGGTAGAACGGCTTTTTCAGGATTGCAATGTTCTTTTTTTGTTCCTTGTTTCACTTCTGTTGATGACGGGGTATAGAACCGGAAACGAGCGCGAGGATAAAAGCTTGGAAATCCGTTTCGACGCCGCCGGTGTCGCTTTCGAGGGCCGGCAGGCCCTGCAGCCGCTGTCCTTGACATTGATCGAACGGCGTATCGGCGTGATCGGCCTCAACGGCTCGGGCAAGACGACCTTTGCGCGGCTGATCAACGGGCTGAACAAGCCAAGCCAAGGCAAGGTTTTGGTGAACGGTCTCGATACCGTGGCGGACGCCAAAGCGATCTTGCAGATGGTCGGCTTCATCTTCCAGAATCCACAGAACCAGATCATCCTGCCGATCGTACGCGACGATGTCGCCTTCGGTCTCAAGCGGCTCGGTCTCGGCAAAACGGAAATCGAAAACCGGGTGAAGGCCGTTCTCGCCCGGCTCGCTGTTTCCCATCTTGAGGAACGGCGCGCGCATGAGCTTTCCGGCGGGGAGTTGCAGCTTGCGGCGCTGGCCGCGCTGCTGGTCACCGAACCGCAAATCCTCATCCTCGACGAGCCGACCAACCAGCTTGATCTCAAAAACCGGGCTATCGTGGAAAAGACCATGGCGGCGCTGTCGCAGTCCTTGATCGTCATCACCCACGACCTGCCGCTGCTTCAAGGCTTCGACCGTGTGCTTGTTTTCCATGGTGGCGCGCTGGTTGCCGATGCCGGCCCCGAAGAGGCGGTGGCACGCTATCTGGAGGTGGCGGCGCAATGAAATCGCTGCATGTGGAAGGCACGGGATGGTTCTACCGCGTCTCGCCGCGCCTCAAACTCCTGACGCTCATGGGCTTCAGCATCGCGCTGTTCCTCACCCGCGACCTCGTTCTGTTGGGATGCGCCGCTATTCTGGCCGCCGTAATCCTGCGCGAAACGCGGCTGCCGTTCCGGGAAATCGGCGTGCGGTTGCGGCCGGTGATGCTGACCATTTTCCTTGTCGCGGCCTTCAGCTATCTGCTGCTGCCGGCGCAGGATGCGAGCGTCAATCTCCTGCGGCTGACGGCGCTGGCGCTGCTTGCCACAGCCGTCACCATCACCGTGAGCATTTCAGCGTTCATGGATGAGATTACACTTGCCACCGCGCCGCTGGAAAGGCTGGGGCTGGTGAAGGCTGCCGATATCGGGCTTGCGGTCGGGCTCGTCGTGCGGTTTGTGCCTGAGATCGTCAACCGTTACCATGCGGTGCGTGATGCGCATCGCGCGCGCGGCCTGCCCGTGCGGATGGCGACCATCATCGTGCCACTGGTGATTATGACGTTGAAGGATGCCGATGCCATTGCCGACGCCATTGACGCGCGTGGTTTCAGAGGCCAAAGCTTTCGGCCAGACAACCATCCGGAGTTTTGAGCGCCATGACGACCCGCGACCTTGTGCTGATTTCGCTGTTTTCCGCCATCATCATCGCACTTGGGCTGCTGCCGCCGATCACGCTCGGTTTCATTCCGGTGCCCATCACCGCGCAGTCGCTTGGCGTCATGCTTGCGGGCGTCGTGCTGGGGGCAAAACGCGGCACGCTCGCGGTTCTACTGACGATCCTGATTGCCGGCATCGGCCTTCCTGTCCTTTCCGGTGGACGCGGCGGCCTTTCCATCTTCACCACCCCGACGACAGGCTTCCTGATCGGCTGGATCGCAGCCGTATTCGTCACCGGTTTCCTCTCGGAGAAATTTGTCCATAGCGGCCAGTCGGCCCTGGCGCAGGGCGTCGGCTTCTTCGTCGCCAGCCTGATCGGTGGCGTGGTGGTGCTTTATGCTTTCGGCATCACCTATCTGGCGCTGGTCGTCGGGCTTGGTTTCGAAAAGGCCTTCATTGGCTCGCTCCTCTTCATTCCGGGCGATGCGCTGAAGGCCGTTCTTGCCGCACTGGCCGGCCGCGCCGTCATGGCCGGTTATCCGCTGCTGCCGCAGCGCGCCTGATCGAGCTTTCTCCGGGAGGACAAGAATGGCGACCCGCCTATACGAACATCCGATCTTCCTTGAGCATATCACGCCCGAAGGCCACCCCGAGCGGCCGGACCGTCTGCGGTCGCTGAACATCGCGCTTGAACATCCGAATTTCGAGCGGCTGGACCGGAAGGAAGCGCCGCAGGCCAATGAGGATGCGGTGCTTCTGGCGCATCCGGAAGAGCATCTCCTTGCCGTCATGCGACAGGTGCCGGAAGAAGATGGCGAGATCAACCGCATCGAGTCCGACACCTATCTCTCCCCGAAAAGCCTGCAGGCGGCGCTGACAGGCATCGGCGCTGCCATGGCAGCGGTGGATGACGTGTTTAGCGGTGCGGCCGACAATGTCTTCGTCGCTGCCCGCCCACCCGGCCACCACGCGGAAACCGCCAAGGCCATGGGTTTCTGTCTCTTCAACAATGTGGCGATTGCCGCCCGCCATGCGCAAAAGGCGCACGGTGCAGAGCGCATTGCCATCATCGACTGGGACGTGCATCACGGCAACGGCACGCAGGATATCTTTTGGAACGACATATCCGTGCTGTTTTGTTCCACACATCAGATGCCGCTTTACCCGTGGAGCGGCGATAAAAACGAAACCGGCGTAAAGAACAACATCGTCAACGCGCCGCTTTCGCCCAATACCGGCAGCGACCATTTTCGCGAAGCGTTCAAATCGCGGGTTCTGCCGGCAATCGCCGATTTTTCGCCTGACCTCATCCTCATCTCCGCCGGTTTTGACGCGCATCACCGCGATCCGCTGGCGCAGATCAATCTGGTGGGCGAGGATTTTGACTGGGCAACCGGCCGGCTTCTGGAAATGGCCGATAAATACGCCTCCAACCGGGTCGTCAGCCTGCTGGAAGGTGGTTATGATCTGGAAGGGCTGGCGGAATCGGCAGCCATGCATATTTTGAGAATGATGAAGGGTTGAACATGACGGAAAATGCCAACACAGCCGATGTCAGCGGTTATTCTTTCGAAAAAGCCGTCGCCGAGCTGGAAAGCATTGTCGCACGTCTGGAACGCGGCGACGTGGCGCTGGACGAATCCATCGCCATCTACGAGCGCGGCGAAGCCCTGAAGAAACATTGCGAAACGCTGCTGAACGCCGCCGAGAAGCGGATCGAGAAAATCCGTCTCGATCGTGCGGGCAAGCCGCAGGGCGTGGAGCCGCTGGACGGGGAGTGACTGGCCCTTCCCTCATTCCTGTGCCTGTCACAGGAATCTAGCCAGACCAAGTCCTTGGGCTGAAAAGACTCTTCCCGCCGCGCAGACGCGCGTCGGCTGGATTCCTGTGACAAGCACAGGAATGAGGGAGGTTGGGAGGAGACGATCAATTACCGCCCTCGCATCCAGTGACAATGCACAAACACAGCGTTCGACATCCCGACACTCCCCCTCGCCGTCCGTTATGATAAACTCCCGCCTGACGATACGAGGAGCTGACCATGTCCTTCTTTCCCGGTAACGATCCCGTCGCGGGTGATGCCTTTGCCTGCGATGCCATCGAGAACCTCATCATTCCCCGTACCAGCGATATTGGCGGCTTTGCCGTGCGGCGTGCGCTGCCAACGCGGCAGCGGCGGCTTGTCGGGCCGTTCATCTTTTTCGACCGCATGGGTCCGGCGATCCTGAAGGCCGGTGAGGCGCTGGATGTGAAGCCGCATCCGCATATCGGGCTTTCTACCGTCACCTATCTGTTCGACGGCGAAATCAAGCATCGCGACAGTCTCGGTACCGAGCTCGTCATCCGCCCCGGCGATATCAACCTGATGACGGCCGGGCGTGGCATCGTGCATTCGGAACGCACGCCGGAAAACCTGCGTGGTCATCCACTGTCCATGTCCGGCCTGCAGACCTGGCTTGCGCTTCCCGACCATATGGAAGAAATCGCCCCGGCCTTTGCTCACACGGCGAAAGAAGACATGCCGCTGATCGATATCAAAGGTGCGTCGGGCCGGGTGGTGATCGGCGAATTCGAAGGGCTCACCTCCCCCGTTTCGGCCTTTACCGATACGCTTTATGTCGATCTTTCGCTGGAGCCGGGGGTAAAATTCCCCTTCTCTGCCGATCATGAGGAGCGGGCGATCTATATTCTGTCCGGTTCACTGGATGTGGCCGGGGATATCTTCGCAGCCGATCAGCTGCTTGTCTTCCGGCCGGGCGACGACATCACGCTGCAGGCCGGCAGCAATGGCTGTCACATCATGATTTTTGGCGGGGCAGCACTCAATCAGCGCCGTTACATCTGGTGGAACTTCGTTTCGTCATCAAAAGAACGCATAGAACAGGCCAAACAGGAGTGGAGAACCGGACGCTTCGATATCGTTCCCGGCGACGAAGAAGAGTTTGTCCCTTTGCCGGAAGGTTGAAATTCTATAGAAGTATACGACATGCAGGGCTCACCCGCCGGCTTTCGTGATAGAGGGCACCCTGCGGACCACCAGAAAAGGCCGAACGATTGACCGGAATGCCACAGACACCATTGCTCGACCGGGTGAATTTTCCCTCCGATCTCAAGGAGATCGATGATCGCGACCTGCCGGAACTGGCACGGGAACTGCGCGACGAGATGATTGACGCGGTGTCGAAGACCGGTGGCCATCTGGGTGCCGGCCTCGGTGTGGTGGAACTGACGATTGCCATTCACAAGGTGTTCAACACGCCGGAAGACCGGCTGATCTTCGATGTCGGCCACCAATGTTATCCGCACAAAATCCTGACCGGCCGGCGTGACCGCATCCGCACGCTTCGACAGGAAGACGGGCTTTCCGGTTTCACGCGGCGGGCCGAAAGCGAATATGACGATTTTGGCGCCGGCCATTCCTCCACCTCCATTTCCGCCGGTCTCGGCATGGCGGTGGCGGCGGGGCTCGATGGCAGCGACCGCAAGGTCATCGCCGTGATCGGCGACGGTTCAATGTCGGCCGGCATGGCGTTCGAAGCGCTCAACAATGCCGGTGCACTCGATGCGCGGCTGATCGTCATCCTCAACGATAACGACATGTCGATTGCGCCGCCGACGGGTGCGATGAGCGCCTATCTGGCGCGGCTGGCCTCCGGCCGCACCTATATGGGCTTTCGCGATTTCGGCAAGAAACTGACCGCCTATCTCGGCAAGACCATCGATCGCGCCATTACCCGCGCCGTGACCCATGCCCGCGGTTATGTGACCGGCGGCACGCTGTTCGAGGAGCTTGGTTTCTATCACATCGGCCCGATCGACGGTCATTCCTTCGATCACCTTTTGCCGGTGCTTCGCAATGTGCGCGACAACCAGAAAGGCCCTGTCCTGATCCATGTGGTGACGCAGAAGGGCAAGGGTTACGCCCCGGCGGAAGCGGCAGCGGACAAATATCACGGCGTCAACAAGTTCGACGTCATCACCGGCGCGCAGGCGAAAGCCAAGCCAAATGCGCCGAGCTATACCAGCGTGTTTGCCGAAGCGCTGATCCAGGAAGCGACCCTCGACGAGAAGATCATCGGTGTCACCGCTGCCATGCCGAATGGTACCGGGCTGGACAAGATGGCCGAGCTTTTCCCGTCCCGCACCTTCGATGTCGGCATTGCCGAGCAACACGCAGTCACCTTCGCGGCGGGACTTGCGGCCGATGGTTACAAGCCGTTCTGCGCGCTTTATTCCACCTTCCTGCAACGCGGTTACGACCAGCTGGTGCATGATGTGGCGATCCAGAGCTTGCCCGTGCGTTTCCCCATCGATCGCGCCGGCTTCGTCGGCGCCGACGGACCGACCCATGCCGGCTCCTTCGACACGACGTTCCTCGCCACCCTGCCCGGCATGGTGGTGATGGCGGCGGCCGACGAGGCGGAGCTAAAACATATGGTCCGCACGGCGGCGGCTTACGATGAAGGCCCGATTTCATTCCGTTATCCGCGCGGCGAAGGTGTCGGCGTCGAAATGCCGGCACGCGGTGAGATTCTCCAGATCGGCAAAGGCCGCATCATCAAGGAAGGCACCAAGGTTGCCCTCCTCTCCTTCGGAACGCGGCTTGCGGAATGCCTTGCGGCCGCCGAAGATCTCGATGCCGCGGGCCTTTCGACTACGGTTGCCGATGCGCGCTTCGCCAAGCCGCTCGATCTCGATCTCATCCGCCAGCTTGCCGCCCATCACGAGGTTCTGGTAACGATCGAGGAAGGTTCTGTCGGCGGTTTTGGTGCGCATGTGCTGCATTTCATGGCCAGCGCCGGCCTACTCGACCATGGCCCGAAGGTTCGGACCCTGACCCTGCCCGACCAGTGGGTGGAGCAGGCCAAGCCTGAGACCATGTATGCCAATGCCGGCCTCGACCGCGCCGGCATCGTTTCCACCGTGTTTAATGCGCTCGGCCAGCGTCAGGCCGGCGTCGGTTTCGCCGGCTGACAAGATTGCCGGGACAGGAGGCGGGACTATCCCGCCTCTTTCTCAGGATACAGCGCCATCGAGAAAACCGACGACATTGTCGATCCGTCCCTCGGTATTGAGGCTGACGACATCGGTACCACCCGCAACATCATCCCCATCAGGCGAAATGAGCCGCCATGAGAAACGGGTGAAGTTGCCGTGGCCATCCGGGGTGCCGGCAAGAACGAAACGATATCCCGGAAATTTCTGCCGCGCCGCCTCGATCATCGCGGCAATCCCCTGCTGGCCTTCGCCCTGCATCAGCGGATCGACATAGCGCGTATTTTCTGCCCATGCCTGACCGACGAGATGCCTGCGGCGTTCATTGTCCTCTTCGTTCCAGGCTGCGAGATAGGTCTGGGCGATTGTGAGATGTTGCGTCATGGTTGCGCTCCTTCTGGTTGACGGCCCAAACATGCCGGCGGTCGGGAAGCGGAACAATTACCTCAGAGGTAATCGCATTGGCGATGTCTTCTGCTAGGCTGCGGGACATGACACATCATCGCGAACATGTCGGCCAGGTGCTGAAAGAATGGCGAGCCCGCCGCAGGCTGAGCCAGCTCGATCTGGCGATAGAGGCGGACATATCGGCGCGCCATCTGAGCTTCGTGGAAAGCGGGCGTTCATCCCCCAGCCGCGAGATGCTCGCGAAACTGGCGGAGCAGCTTTCCATGCCCGCCCGCGCCGCCAACCGGCTGATGCTGGCGGCGGGTTATGCACCTGTTCATTCTGAACGGTCACTGGATGCACCTGACATGGCGGCAGCCCGGCAAGCCGTCGAAACCGTGGTGCATGGGCACATGCCCTTCCCCGCCCTTGCCGTCGACCGGCACTGGAACGTGGTTCTCGCCAATGATGCGATCACATCGCTGCTCGCCGGCGTTTCCGCCGAGCTGCTTCAGTCGCCGCTCAATGCCTTGCGGCTGAGCCTACATCCCGACGGCCTGAGTTCCCGCATCGTCAACCTTGCCGAATGGCGGCACCACCTGCTGGAGCGGTTGAAACGCCAGGTGGAAGAAACCGGAGACGACGTGCTTTCCCGCGTGTATGCGGAGCTTGCGTCCTATCCCGCACCGAAGCTTTCTGCCCATGCCGACGGGGCCGATCCGCTGGCGATACCGCTCCAGCTTCGTGATCCGTCTTCGGGCGCTACCCTCAGCTTCATTTCAACCACCACGGTTTTCGGTACCGCGACCGATGTCACACTGTCCGAACTGGTGCTGGAATGTTTCTACCCCGCCGATGCGGCAACCCGCGCGGCCCTGATGCAAGGCACCCAGGAGTAAGACCCGTGCACACCACCTATCTCATCGGCTTTCAGGTGCGCCCCGGCCAGCGCGAGCGTTTTCTCGAATTGCTGAACGCGCTGCTCGACGCCATGCGACACGAAAAGACCTTCGTGAACGCAACCCTGCACCGCGATGGTGAAAACGAGAACCGCTTCCTGCTGCACGAAACCTGGAGCGACCATCAGGACGTCATCGACGTTCAGATCAACCGCCCGTATCGACAGGCATGGCACGATGCCCTGCCCGATCTTCTGGATGCGCCGCGGGATATTTCCGTCTGGCATCCCATGCGGGCCGACTACGCCACATAACGAAATGGACCGTGAAGAAGCCCCGCGCACGAGACGCGGGTCCTCTGCGCATGCTAGGATTTTTGCGACACTATCCGCGGCTCGCCGATCTTGAACCAAGCCTTGGCGATCCTGCCGTTTTCGACTTCATAGATGCAGGCAACGTCGACCTCTCCCTTTCCTTCCGGAAAGTTCCGCGTGACGGTCTCATGGTCGATGACGACATTTCCAACAATAACGCGCGTCAGCAGTTCCCCGTATAAATCCGGCTCCTTGAAGCGCTCGATGTGGCGCACTCGTATCTCGGCCGCGTTTCCTGCCAGAAGCGTCGCCGGGAACGCATAATACTGACAATCATCCGCCCACCAGGCCATGAATGCATCGATGTCGCGGGCATTATAGGCCTCCAGCTGCTTTTGCACCGGGAGTTCGATTTCACTGTTCAAAACGCACCTCTTTTAGAAAAGCCGTCGTGGCGAAATAGATTTTTAAAGGAGTGAATGCCCTGCATTTGCCAGCAGGTCGGCTGTTTTCTCCAGATCATTGGATCTCACCAGCAGGTGGTCACCGTCGAAAGTCGAAACCACGAATATTCCTATTCCATTGGTCGACAACGGCGAGATGACCGACAGAACGATGCCGGTCTCATCAAAGGCAAACGGACCCTGAAACTTGAAACACGACCAACCGGGATCAACCCGCACATCCTGCGGTATACGATCTATCAGGCAGACGATGGAAAGTTCGTCATCGGTCCGGGTGATGCTGACAAAGCCGCCACCATCGGCCCATGCCGGAATGGCCTCGGACGCGGAAAGCCGGGCTATCCCGTAGGAACCATTCAGGATTTTCAGTTTAATGCGAGGCGCCATCTGGAAATTACCTTTCTGAAAAACCGCGACGGTTCCGGTTAAAGCCGGATCGCCGTTTCTTCTTTCGCCGTCTTGATGACGACCATGGTGAAGAAGCGCGCGACATTGTGCTGGTCGCGGAAAAGCCGGTCACACAGGGCGTCGAATTCCTCCATATCGCGCAGCCGCAGCATCAGCACGACATCGGTTGCGCCGGTGACCGCATAGGCGTGGGATACGGCCTCTTCGGCGCTCGCAATGTCCAGAAAGCGGCGCATATGCTGCTCGCCGTGCAGTTTCAGCTCCACCGTCACCAGCGCCTTGAGGACGCGTCCCGCCTTGGCGGGGTTAAGGATCGCGACAATGCGGTCGATCACGCCGGATGCGCACAGGCGCTGGAGGCGGCGCAGGCAGCTGGAAGGAGACAACCCCACCTCATCGGCCATATCCACATTGGTGCGCGAGGCATCGCCCTGCAGAATGTTCAGTAGTTTCCGGTCGATCCCATCCATGTTGGCAGCTTAGCTCTCTTGAGTTCATTTGCAATAAAATTGCAAGAGAATGCAATCTTTGACCACAAATGCGAAAGGCTTCGGCCTAGAGAAGAGGGGCGATCTTCAGGGAGCCTCAAATGCCATTTTCAACAACCGTCCGGCAGAAAACGCGGGAAACGCTCGGAATTTACTGGGTACTCGTCCGGATTACCGTTCCGATCGCCATATTGACCGAAGTTCTATCGAGAATGGGGGCAATCGAGGCGGCTGCACCGGCCTTTGCGCCCGTCATGAACCTCATCGGACTTCCCCCGGAACTCGGTCTTGCCTGGCTGACGGCGATGCTGGTCGGCATATGGGGGGCGGTGCCGCTCATCTTCACACTCGTCCCAGCATCATCATTGAGCGCTGCGGATATTACCGTTTTTTCGGCGCTTATCCTCTTTGCCCACGGTCTGCCTGTCGAGCAGAAGATCATTGAAAAGGCAGGACCGGGCATGCTCGTTTCCACGGTGCTGCGCATCGGCGGCGGGCTGCTTTATGCGTTTCTGCTGCACCAGCTTCTGGAGGCGACTGGATGGTTGTCTGCACCGGTGAACCCTGCCCGGATTGCGATGAGCACTACGCCTGAATGGACCGGCTATTTCCTCGGTCTCGGGGAAACCATGGTCTGGATGTTTGTCATCCTCCTTGCCCTGTCGTTCGGACTTGAAATCCTTCGCGTCACCGGTCTGCTGGCGCTGATGATGAAGGCGCTTTCTCCGCTCCTGCGTCTTGCCGGCATTCGCGGCGAGGCGGAACATCTCACCGCCATCGGTCTGTTCCTGGGGATTTCCTATGGTGCGGGTTTCCTGATCCGCGAAGCGCAGTCGGGGACGATCTCACCACGCCAGGTGTTTCTATCCTGCGTGTTCATGGGTTTTGCCCATAGCGTGATTGAAGACACGCTGGTGGTGATGTCGCTCGGCGCCGATGTCTATGGCGTTCTCATCGGGCGGCTTGTTTTCGCCATTGCGGCGACCGCCGTCATTGCCGCCCTGCTGCACCGACTGTCCGATGAGCAGTTTTTTGCCCGGATGTTCCGAGTGCAGGGAACATGATATCTCAAGTGATGATGCAAAAACGGGGCCCTGCGGCCCCGTTTTCCGTTATTCAATCTGAAAACGGTCTCAGAATTCCGTCCAGTCCTGATCCTTGGCAGCCGGTGCTTCGGCAGCGCCGCCGAAGGCGCGGGCGAGGCTCTGGCCAAGCGCGCGGGCGGGAGAAGCGACCGGCCGTGCGGCTGCGGAAGCCGACTTGACCGGGGCCTTGCGAACCGGTGCGGCGGGCGCGGGCTGGAAGGCGGGCTTGGCGGAAGACTGGCGCGGCGCGGAATATCCGCCGGCACCGGCGACGGCGGCGCGCGTGCCGCCCATCCGGAACTGGCCAAGCAGGCTGTTCAGCGCTTCCGCTTCGCGGGCCAGAGAATGGCTGGCGGCGGTCTGCTGTTCCACCATGGCGGCATTCTGCTGGGTGCCCTGATCCATCGTGTTCACGGCCGTGTTGATTTCCTGCAGGCCGGTTGCCTGTTCGCGGGCGGCAACGACGATGGCGCTGACATGGGCGTTGATCTCTTCGACTTCCGACACGATGAGTTCCAGAGCCTTGCCGGTCTCATCGACCAGATTGACACCGTTTTCCACCTGCTGGCTGGACGCGCCGATCAGCGTCTTGATTTCCTTGGCAGCATTGGCGGAGCGCTGGGCGAGTTCGCGAACTTCCTGTGCGACAACAGCAAAACCCTTGCCGGCATCACCGGCGCGGGCCGCTTCCACACCGGCATTCAGCGCCAAGAGGTTGGTCTGGAAGGCGATATCGTCGATGACGCCGATGATATTGCCGATTTCACCCGAGGATTTCTCGATCTCGCGCATGGCGGCAACCGCCTTGCGGACCACGACGCCCGACTTCTCCGCACCGGCGCGGGCGCGCTGGACCAGATTGCCGGCATCCTCCGCACCGCGGGCGCTATCACGCACCGTGGTGGTGACTTCTTCCAGAGCCGCAGCGGTTTCTTCGATGGAGGCCGCCTGCTGTTCGGTGCGGCGCGACAGGTCGTCGGCGGCAGAGAGCATTTCCGAAGCGCCGGCATTGATGGCGGCGGCGTTTTCACCCACCGTGCGCAGCGCCTGCTGCAGCTTTTCGACCGCGCTGTTGAAATTCACGCGAACCGGATCGATGGCAGGCACAAAAGGCGTTTCGATGCGATAGGAAAGATCGCCGTCGGCGAGAGCGGCAAGGCCCTTGCCAAGCTCGGCGCTGGCGAAGGCGCTGGCGGCTTCGTCGCGCGCCTTTTCTTCCTCGTTGCGGCGGCGTTCGGCGTCCGTTGCGGAGCGCATGCGGTCAGTCTCCCCGGCAAGGCGGGATTTTTCGAGACCGGCTTCCTTGAAGACCAGAACGGCCTTCGCCATCTTGCCGACTTCGTCGCCACGATCCGTGGCGGGAACTTCCGTCGTCAGGTCGCCATCAGCAAGCCGGCTCATGGCCGCCGTCATGCCGACGATCGGCGTGACGATGGAGCGCGACAGCGCCCAGATCAGGAGAACGGCGAGAAGGCCGGCGACGGCACCGCCGCCCAGAAGCGCGTATTCCAGATTGCGGGCGGCAGCCTGCTGTTCAGCAGCGTAGACGGTGGACAGGCCGTTCAGCTGTTCCTTGATCTTGGCGGCGGCAGCGCGGAAGCCATCAAGCTGACCTTTCGCCTGGTTGCGGCCGATCTCGATGATTTCAGAAATCGGCGCTTCCGTCGTCTTGCGGGCGGCGATCTGCGGCTCTGCCAGTTCCTTGAAGAACACGGTGGCGGATTTTTCCATATCGTCGATGGACTTCAGGATATCAGGCTGGCCGGCGGCCAGGGCGCGGGCGTCGCTGAGCTTCTTCAGCATCAGTTCGCGCTGTGCGAAGACATCATTATAGGTGCTGTCGCTGCGGAACAGCAGGAAACCGCGCTGGTTGACGGCCTGTTCCAGCATGGCCGCCGTCGCACCATCCACAGCCTGGATGATGTCCTTGGTGCGGTTGTTTTCAATCGTGACACGCTCGCTCCCCCGGGTCTGCCAGAACACAACCGCAGACGCGAGCAGACACACGCCCATCAAGGCACAGAAGGTGGCTATGAGCTTCAGGTTAATGGGGAGATTTTTCAGCGACATCGCAAACTCTCTCGGCGACCCGATGCCACGGAGCAAACGTCTGCGCTGCAACGGCCGCAATTTCTGGAAAATGGGGGAGACGCCGTCATGGCAGGTTCCGACCGGCCACACGGGCCTTGCGGACAAAGTGCATTACAAGACTTTATATTGGATTAATCTCATATGTCGTTTTCATGATACCCGCGGCATATTTCTTATGCCTTCCGGAGGGCCTGTGGGGTGGTTCCAGCGATAAATCGCTTGCATCTGCGGGGTTTGGCGGTCATTGACACGGGATCATGTCCAAAACATCTGAAAATGAACGGCTAGACCAGCTTCTTGTGTCGCGTGGCCACTTTGCCAGCCGCTCGCGTGCGCGCGACGCGGTTTCGCGCGGCACCGTGAGCGTGAACGGCAAAATCGTCACCAAACCGAGCCAGACCGTTGCTGCGAACGTCAAGATCGCCATCACCGATCCGGCGCAGGCTTACGTCTCGCGCGCCGCCCTGAAGCTCACAGCCGCGCTCGATCATTTCAAGCTTGATCCGAGGGGCCTTGACTGCCTCGACGTTGGCGCATCGACGGGCGGCTTTACCGAGGTGCTGCTGCATCGCGGCGCGAAACATGTCGTCGCCATCGATGTCGGCCACGGGCAGATCCATCCAAGGATCGAGAACGATCCGCGCGTCACCAGCCTGGAAGGGCTGAATGCGCGCTTCCTCACCACTGATGATATCGATGAACGACCCATCGGCTTCATCGTTTCCGATGTGTCCTTCATTTCGCTGAAGCTTGCGCTTGCCCCGGCGCTCGAGCTTGCGGAACCGGGTGCTCTGGCGGTTCTGCTCGTCAAGCCGCAATTCGAGGCGGGGCGTGATGCCATCAGCAAGGCAGGCCTTCTGAAGGAGCCGGAAACGGCGCCTGCCGTGGCGGCCGAGCTGGAACGCTGGCTGACCGAGGACATGGGCTGGAAAAGCCTCGGCCTCATTCCCTCGCCAATTTCCGGCGGTGACGGCAATGTCGAATTTCTTCTCGGAGGCGAAAAGCCATGAGCACACAGACCGTCACCATCAAGAGCCTTGGCGCGCAGGGCGATGGCATCGCACACTGTCCCGACGGCCCGGTCTATGTGCCTTTCGCGCTGCCCGGCGAAACGGTCGCGATTGCCAAGGTCAAGGATCAGGGCACGGTCATGTCGATAACGGAAGCTTCGGCTGACCGCCGTGACCCCGTCTGTCGCCACTTCGGTCCCGAAGGCATCAACGGCACCTGCGGCGGCTGTTCGTTGCAGCATCTGGCTGATCAACCCTACCACGCCTTCAAGCGGGAACTGGTGGTTTCGGCACTGAGATCGAAGGGCCTGACCCCGCCAGTGGACGATCTCGTCATCTGTCGCCCCGGCGAGCGCCGCCGTGCGGTGTTTGCCGCCCGCAAGACGGAAAAGGGTCTGCTGCTAGGCTTCAGCCAGGCGAACAGCCATCACATCGTCGCCATCGAGGAATGTCCCGTTACCTCGCCGGGCATTGTCTCACGGTTCGATGCCATCCGCGCCATCGGGCTTTCCATGGTGGCGAATGCCGAGCCGTTCCGCATCACCGTTCTCGAAACGCTCTCCGGTCTCGATATTTCCGTCGAGGGCATCAAGTCGGTCAACGACAAGCAGCGGCGCACGCTCACGGAAACGGTGCTGGCCATGCGCGGCATTGCCCGCGTTTCGCTGTCGGGTGAAATCCTGATCGAACCGCAAAAGCCGATCATCGAATTCGGCGGCATTCCGGTTTCGCCGCCGGCCGGCGGTTTCACGCAGGCGACGAAGCAGGCCGAAGATGCCATGGCGGAGCTGATGCTTGCCCATGTCGGCAAATCCAAACGCATTGCCGATCTGTTCTGCGGTTCCGGAACGTTTGCACTCAGGCTCGCGCGCATCGGCAGGGTGCATGCGGTGGAGGCCGAAGACAAAGCGCTGAAGGCACTGGATTTCGCCGCCCGCAACACGCAGGGCCTGAAACCGGTCAGCGTCGAAAAGCGCGATCTCTTCCGCCGGCCGCTGATGACAAGCGAACTCAAGAATTACGATGCCGTCGTGTTCGATCCGCCGCGCGCCGGTGCGGAAGTCCAGTGCAAGGAACTTGCCCGCAGCACGGTGAAGAAGATCGTTGCGGTGAGCTGCAATCCGCTGACACTCGCACGCGATCTCGCCATCCTCACGGAAGGCGGCTACCGCGTCACCCGCGTCACGCCGGTCGACCAGTTCCTGTGGTCGCCGCATGTGGAAGCAGTGGCGGTACTGGAGAAATAAGCAGTCTGGACGCTGGGTCGTTCACGCGAAGCTGACGCAACGGTTCATAGGCCCGCAAGCCCAAAGGCCCTCATTCCTGTGCTTGTCACGGGAATCCAGTCGACGCGTGTCTGCGCGGCGAGAGGAAATCTTTTCAGCCCAAGGACTTGGGCTGGCTGGATTCCTGTGGCAAGCACAGGAATGAAAGCGGGGGGACGCCTGAAAGTTCTTACCAGGCCGTATCGACAGTGCCGCTGCCGACCACACCCGAGCAGCGGCAGGAGCCACCGACTCGCCCGCGCTCCAGCGGGCAGATATAAGGACGACGGCGATTGGCGCTGTCCGGCGGGGTGATGACGCAGATAAATTGGGCGCGGCGCTGGCGGTCGCGATTATTGCGGGAATAAAAGTTCGGGCTGTCCTCGTCCGAAGACTGCGCCAGAATGACGTCGTTACCCGTAGCCGGCAAGGGCGTGATCGCTGCTGCCTGTGTTACAGTCGTGACGGAGATGAGGACGAACAGGGCAAAACCGAATTGACGCATGCGGGTGGCCTTCCAAAGGGTGGACGGTGCATGATTTAACACAGCGCGTATTGCCCGGCACTTAACCGCAACTATTTCCTGCTGGAACGCTTAACGGCGCATGAAGGCTTCGAAGGCAGCGCGGGCTTCCGCACTCTGCAGCTGCGCGATGAAGTGGCGGCCTTCCTCTTCGATGCGGGCAAGTATGTCCTGCGGGTTACCGCGAACCAGATCACGCGCGATCTTCAGCGCCTGCTGCGGTTTGGCGGCAAGGCGGGTGGCGAGCGCCAGCGTTTCGGTTTCTACGTGTTCCGGAGCGACAACCTTCCAGATCAGCCCGGCCTGCATCGCCTGTTCAGCGGAAAAACCCTCGCCCATGGCAAGCAGCGCAAAGGCGCGCTGATGGCCAATGAGTTTTGGCACAAGCAGGCTGGAGGCCGCTTCCGGCACCAGTGCCAGATCCACGAAGGGCGTCTTGAACAGGCTGCGGCTGGAGGCGACCGTCAGGTCACAATGCAGGTTCAGCGTCGTGCCGATGCCGATGGCGAGCCCGTCCACGCCCGAAACCAGCGGCTTTTCGAAGGCGACGAGCGCTTTCAGAAATTCGAGTGCCGCAAGCTTGCCCTTGCCGCCCGACATGGCGAAGGCGAGGAAATCGGCCATGTCATTACCGGCGGAAAAGCAGCCTTCCGTGCCGAGAAATGCGACCACCCGAATTTCGGTGTTCGCATTGGCGGCATGCAGGGCTTCGGCCATGCGCAGATACATGGCATCGGTGATGGCATTTTTCTTCTCCGGCCGGTTGAAGCGGATGGTCACAACCTCAGGCGCATGACCAACCGGCTCAACAAGAATATGATCGTCCGACATCTGAAACTCCTCAAGCCAACAGGGTGCGGGCGGCGGCAAGGCTTGCCGCCCCTGATATAACGCGATCCTTCAGCGCCGCCGTTTCCGCCAGCAGGTTTTCCGCCGTGAACCGGCAAAGTGCTGCGCGATGCCCGCTCCGGCCATCATCGACGGAGACCAATGCGCCCTTGGCGAGATAGGCACCGGTGAGCGCCAGACCGAAGAGCCGCTGATAGGCCGTGGCACCAGCAAGCGCGGTTTCGGTTTCGCCCGCCTTGATGCGGGAGAGCAACCAGTCGGTCGTCGTTTCCAGATCGTTGAGGCTGGCTTCAAGATAACGGGCGGTCTCGCCAAGATCATCGCGGTTAGACGCGGCCGTCCGGGCGGCAATCTCACGCAGCTCAGCGATGAAACCGCGCACCTGCGCGCCCTCGGAGAGCGGCAGCTTGCGCAGCACCAGATCGATGGCCTGAATGCCGTTGGTACCCTCGTAGATCGGCGCGATACGGGCATCGCGCAGATAACGCGCAGCACCTGTCTCCTCGATGAAGCCCATGCCGCCATGCACCTGAATGCCCATGGAGGCGACATCGACACCGGCATCGGTGGAGAAGGATTTGGCAATCGGTGTCAAAAGGGCAGCTCGTTCCTGCCAGTGAGCGCGCTGGGAGGCGTCTTCGGTCGCATGCGCCATGTCGATGGCATGGGCGCAGCTGAAGGAAATCGCCCGCGATCCTTGCGTCAGCGCCTTCATGGTCAGAAGCGTCCTGGCGATGTCAGGATGTTCGATGATCGGGCTCATGCCGGAACCCTGCCAGCCGGGCGCCTTGCCCTGCGTGCGCTCTTTCGCGTATTCGATCGCCTTCTGGGTCGCCGCTTCGCAGATCGCCACGCCCTGCATGCCGACCGCAAGGCGGGCGTTGTTCATCATGGTGAACATGCAGGCGAGGCCCTTGTTTTCCTCGCCGATCAGCCAGCCGAGAGCGCCCTTTTCGTCACCGAATTTGCCGTCGCCGAAGATCATCGTGCAGGTGGGTGAGCCGTGAATGCCGAGCTTGTGCTCCAGCGAATGGCAGAACAGGTCGTTGCGGCTGCCCGGTGCGCCGTTTTCATCGGGCAGGAATTTCGGCACCAGGAACAGCGAGATGCCGCGCGTACCGGTCGGCGCATCCGGCAGACGGGCGAGAACGAGGTGGATGATATTATCCGCCGCGTCGTGTTCGCCCCAGGTGATGAAAATCTTCTGGCCGAAGATGCGGTAGGTGCCGTCACCATTACGCTCCGCCCGGGTCTTCAACACGCCCAGGTCCGATCCCGCATGGGGTTCGGTGAGGTTCATGGTGCCGGTCCACTCGCCGGATACGAGTTTCGGCAGATAGATGCGCTTCAGATCATTGCTGCCGTGGGTAACGATGGCTTCCACCGCGCCCATGGTGAGCGTCGGCGCCAGCGCAAAGGCCATGGAGCCGGAATTCCACATTTCGAGTGCCGCGACATTCAGCATGTGCGGCAGGTTCTGGCCGCCGAATTCTTCGGGCGCGGTCAGGCTGTTCCAGCCCGCTTCCGCCCAGCGGCGGTAAAGATCGGCCCAGCCATCCGGCGTCGTGACCTTGCCGTCTGCGAGCTTCGCGCCCTGACGGTCGCCAATATCGGCGAGCGGGGCTACCTCTCCGGTGGCGAAACGGCCGGCTTCCTCAAGAATGGCATCAACGAGATCTTCGCTCAGGTCTCCCAGCACACCCTGTGAGAGCGCGTCTTCAAGACCCGCCACATGCTTGAGTGTAAAGGCGATATCATCCACCGGCGCGCTATACATGCTGCCTCCTCCCGAAGCTCTTGCATCTTGCTAATGCCCTCGGGCTAAATGATTTTTACGTAAACGTCAATTTGAAAATTCCCACGATTTCGACAGGTTTGTTATAAAACTGTCATGTGAATTTGCTCAGCATGCGCAGACATGCGCCTCGCCGCTGCGGAACGACGGACGCCTCCCCTCCTCCCATCCCGCCGGTCAGGACTGCCACGATGGATCTCATAACGCCCACCATTCCCGGCCTTGTCTGGGCCTATCATTTTCATCCGGGCACAGCCCCGTGCCGCCGGCTGGCGCCCGATGCTGGTTTCGAGGACATGGCAGGATATGAGGGGTTCTACTGGCTGCATCTCAATCTCGCCGACCAGCGGGTTGCCGGCTTCCTCGAAACAATCGTCGGCCTCGATCCGGCGGCGCGGGCAAGCCTCACCACCCATGAGACGCATCCTTCCATCGTGGTCGATGAAAAATCGCTCTACGGCACGCTGGTCGATTTCCAGCGGGAATTCGACAAGGAAACGCGCGATTTCGGCTGGCTGCATTTTGCGGTGGGCGACCGCTTCATCATCACCACCCGCCTGCAGCCGCTGCATTCGGTGGACCGGCTGAAGGCGGCAGTCGACAAGAATTCCAACCGCTACCTCACGCCATCGCATGTCTTCGAAGGTCTCGTTGCTGAATTCCAGCGCTCGCTCATCAATCTGGTGATGGAGACGACGGAAGAACTCAATGCCATCGAGGATATGGTTTATGACAGCGAAAACCGCGACGAGCGGCGCCGCCTTGCACCGCTACGCCGCACTGTCGTGCGCCTGCACCGGCACTTGCGCACCGTACTCACCCTGATGCGGCGTGCATCGGCCGCCGATGACGACGAGATGCCTGACGGTTTCGAGGATGTCGCTTCGCGCCTGATGGGACGGCTCGAAGCCGTCGATCACGACGTCTATGCGCTGCAGGAGCGCGCAAGGCTGCTGCATGAAGAAATCGATTCCAAACTCTCGTCCGAAACCAACCGGCACCTTTATATCCTGTCGCTGATGACGGCATTCCTGCTGCCGCCATCGCTGGTGACCGGTTTCTTCGGCATGAATACGGATGAGTTGCCGTTCACCGTCGGCACTGGCGGCACCATGGCAGCCAGCATCTTCATCGTGATTTCGGTAGCGCTTGCCTGGTTCGTGCTGAAGCGCGCGCGTATCTTGTGACAGCAAAAAGCCGTCCGGTGGTGACCGGACGGCTCTGTCGATCTCAGCCTGTTATGTCTATCAGCCGTATGGCGAATAGCACTGCTGGCGCGGGCCGTTATAAGGTTGGAACGTGTTGCTATAGGCATCGTAGGAACGATAGCGGCCATAGCACCAGTTCACATGCGCCTGGCTCATACCCCCACGGCGGACTGGGCGGTATTCGCGATACACGGGACGCGGACGATATTCCGGAACCGGGCGATAGACTTCACGTGGCTGCGAGAGAGCGCCACCGATGATCGCACCCGTCGCAAAGGCTGCGAGCGGGAACCAGTAGCCGTCATGATGACGATAGCCCGGGCGGTAATCACGATAACCGCGATGGCCGCCATACCAGCCGCGACGGTCGCCCCAGTCGCCACGACCACCGCGGTCGCGCCAGTATTGAACATTCACGACATTGTTGCTGGCATCATTGCCTGCGGTCTCAACACTCTTCGGCGCGGCCGGCAATGGCATTGCGGCTTCTGCCGGAACAATCGCTCCCGCAACCACGATCGCAGAAAGACCGACAGCCATGATATTCTTGATATAGCTTTTCATCTGACTTCCTCCATTCACGACGGTCAACAGGCCGTTCTCCGTGAATAATAACACTTTTTTCTTCTCATTCGGCCAGTTTTTCAGTCTGGCTGGACATTCCAGGTTGCAGGCTAGGCGTTTTCGCCTGAACCCAGCATTAACAATCCCATCACGCTTCGTTTACCCGATCCGGCAGCTGGAAAACGAAAGCCCGGATCGAAATCCGGGCTTTCAAAATTACTGTTAGCGGCTGTAGGGCGAGACGCAGATGCGACGCGGACCGCTGTTCGGCTGATAGGTGTTGTCATAGGCGCGATACGAACGCCAGCGGTTCTGACACC
Organism: Agrobacterium fabrum str. C58; assembly: GCF_000092025.1. Taxonomy (NCBI): domain Bacteria; kingdom Pseudomonadati; phylum Pseudomonadota; class Alphaproteobacteria; order Hyphomicrobiales; family Rhizobiaceae; genus Agrobacterium; species Agrobacterium fabrum. The sequence goes on along the minus strand of NC_003062.2, from coordinate 729,045 downwards.
AGGAAACATGGCTGCCGCCATAGGCTGGACGCGGCTGCTGCATGGCACCGCCGATGATGGCGCCGGTGGCAAAAGCGGCAAGCGGGAACCAGTAACCGTTGTGATAACGGTAACCCGCGCGACGGTCACGGTAGCCGCGGTGGCCGTTGTAAAAGCCGTCGCGGTGCGGGGGCGGACGACGCATGTGACGACCATCCCAATTGCGGCGGCGATCCCACTCGCGGTATTGTACAGGCACGACGTTTTCGGTCGCTACCGCCGGCTTGGTGATAGGCACCGGCGCTTGAAACGCCTGAGATGGCGTGAAGCTAGTGAAGAACACGATAATCGCTGTAGCGACACTCGTTGTCCGGAAATTCAGCATGATCTTCCTCCATTTGCTCTGACGCCTTTAACAGCGCCTTTCACCGTGCTCTTGTCGGAGGTCAGGGCAGCCCCTCGCCCGAAAAGAATTCGATGACGTGCAAACGAGTTTGCTAAAATTTAGTTCCAGACAGCTATTCGGCGAAGGAAAATTAGAACGTGACGCCGTTGGACGTCACGCCTCCACCTTGATGTCGGTCAATGGCCGTGAGCAGCAGGCAAGAATATAGCCTTCCTCGATTTCCTCATCGAGAATGCCGCCATTGTGGTTCATCTCCACCTCGCCGGAAAGCTTCAGCACCCGGCAGGTGCCGCAGATACCGGATTCGCAGGCGGCGCCGATGCGGACGCCGGCAGCACGCGCCGTCATCAGAACCGTCTGGCCTGGCTGGCAGGGCAGCTCTTTTCCAGAAAGAGTGAAGCCCACCATGGACAACGCTTCGCCGTCGGCACCGGTGAGAACTGTTTCACCCACGCTGACCGGAGCGGCCGGCGCAAAGCTTTCCTGATGATAGCGGCTCATATCGAAGCCGGATGCGTCGAGCATGGAGCGGACGGCGGCCATGAACGGCTCCGGACCGCAACAGAAGACGGTGCGATCCATGAAATCATGCGCGAGCAGCGCGATCTTGGCCTTGTCGACCATGCCCCTCAGTCCGGACCAGAGATCGGTACGACCGCATTTCTCGACAATGAAGCCGAGCGACAGGTTAGGCATGAAACGGGCGAGATATTCCAGCTCGTGACGGAAGACGATATCGCCGGGGGTGCGTGAACAGTTGATGAAGGTGATGTCGCTCTGCGGCGCGCGGTCGCTCATGTCGCGCACCATCGACATCATCGGCGTGACGCCGGAGCCTGCCGAGATGAACAGATATTTGTCGCCGGGATGTTTGACGTAGGAGAAGTCGCCGAGCGGTCCGAGCGCCCGGACTTTCATGCCGGGCTTCAGATTATCGAACATCCAGCGCGTGCCGATGCTGGTGGCCTGCGCCTTGACCGTGACCGACAGCGCATAGGGCCGCGACGGGCTGGAGGACAGTGTGTAGGTGCGGTAAATCGGCTCCGAACCCACGGGCAATTCCAGCGTGACGAACTGGCCCGGCAGATAACGGAACCAGTTCTGGTCCTCGGAGCGGAACAGGAAGGTCATCACGTCCGATGTCTCGGGCGTCACTGAAATGCATTCCAGCAGCTGGAGCTTGTCGCTCCACGGCTTCATCTCGTCTATGTGCTTGTAGGTCACAACCATATTCATCTTCGCATCACGCTACGGCCGAGAGCCGGGCCTTGTCGCCGGAGAGGCGATCGACCATGAAATCGGAATACCAGTTGACGAACTGCATCACGCCACCTTCGTCTTCCATGGAATAGGGACCGGGCTGATAGGCCGGCGAGCGAATGCCGAAGGCATTTTCCTCGACGATGCGACGGTCCTGGTCGTTGGTCTCGTTCCAGACGTGGGTGAGGTCTTCGAGATCGTAATCCACGCCTTCGACGGCATCCTTGTGCACCAGCCATTTGGTGGTGACCATGGTCTCGTTGGCGTTGAGCGGCAGCACCCGGAAAGAAATAGTGTGGTCGCCGAGGAAATGGTTCCAGGTCGTCGGGTAGTGGAACAGAAGCAGCGCGCCGATATGGCTGATGCTGACATCCTCCGACAGCGGCCGGCGCACGGCGCGTTTGCCCGACATGGTGTAGCTTTCCGCCTCGCCGATCAGCGGCATCCGGGCAACACGGAACTGGCCCTTCGGATCGATCTTGAAGCGGCTCGGCAGGCCGGCCGCCTCGCAGCGCGCCCAGTGACCGCCGATCTCGGGATCGCTCGCGCCGCCATCCGTTCCCGTCACGCTCGGGTTTTCGGGATAGGTGCGGCAGAGTTCGGGGTGGTTGGCGGCGCAATGGTAGCACTCGCGGTTGTTTTCCCAGACGAGCTTCCAGTTGCCCTTTTCGATGATGGTGCTTTCATGCGCGACCTTGGCTTCCCAGATGCGGTGCGGGGCCATGTAGCTTTCGACCTCGGCGCGCATCGGCGCGAAATCGGCGGGCTGGTCGGCAAGGCAGATGAAGACGTAACCGGCAACGGTCTCGCAGGCGACCGGCTTCAGGCCAAATTCCGCCTTGTCGAATTCCTCGCCCATATGGCGTGCGAACAGCAGCTTGCCATCCAGATCATAGGTCCACTGGTGATAGGGACAGACGAGACGGGCGGCCTGGCCCTTCTGCGCGCTGCAGACGCGCGAACCGCGATGGCGGCAGGAATTTTGCAGGGCGCGGATCTGCCCGTCGCGTCCGCGAACGATGACGACCGAGTATGCGCCGACCTGAACGGTCATGTAGTTGCCGGACTTGGGCACCTCGCAATCATGGCCGACGAACAGCCAGTCGCGATACCAGATCGTCTCCATATCCAGCTTGAAATAATCCGGGTCCGTGTAGAACGGCTGCTCCAGGCTGAAGCCTTCGCGGCGGTTTTTTAGCTGGCGCAATACGGTGTCACGCAATTCCATGGCCAAATCCTCGATCAAACCGCCCGCCCGGCACCATTTGCGGGGTTGCGGAAGCATGTCCTCATCTAAACACCGGCGGTCATTTGCGGCAGCACAAACAGCGACATTGGCTTCCGCATTGGCGACAAATTGCGACATGCGCAATTCGCCCTCGCTGCCCATTCCGCTGGGAAATCCAACGGCTATTCAGCGCCGGACGTGACGTCGCAATATGACGCATGATAGCGCTTGCCCTCCTCTCCACCCATTAAAAAACGGGAGGTGCGGCGCAACGGAGTTTTAACGTGCCCTAAACTATATTGAAGGAACGACAGCAACGGAGGCGCTCCTGGTGGAGAAGGCGACACGCATACGCTATTTCGATGCGGCAAGGCACTCGGTCACGCCGATACGATCGAAGACCGCGCATTCCGACTTCCTGCGCACGGGCCGTATCAGCCGTTATGAAGAGCGCTGGCTGCCCAGGGAACGTGTCTATTACAGCCATGACGATGTGGCTGCGCTGACCGGGCGGAAGCTGGAAGCCGCCGCCGATGCCACCCACAGCCGTCTCAACACCTTTCACCAGTCCATCCGTTTCCCGAAGATGGTTTTTCACCATCTGCTCAATGACCGACCGCATCTTGGCTATTGCCATGTCACGGCGGCGAGAACCAGTTTCGATGCCGAGCGCCATGTGATGTGGTCGTTTTACTTCGCGAATTTCTTCGCCGAGCTGAGCGGGGCCGAAAACTTCTTCGAAAATATCGATGCGCGTTACTCGCGCATGTATTTCGCCGTCGCCATCAATGCGCTTCCCGATCGGGAGGTCGCCATCGACACCTCCTTCCATCGCGGCGGCCTGCTATTCCAGACGCACGATCCGCGCGTGGCGCTGAAAAACGTGCTCTTGCTCGGCGCGCGCTCGGCGGAGATGCGCAAGATCATCAGGGCGATATAAAGCGCGATAGCACTTTCCATCCCCGCCTGAAATACGCTATTGACCGCCCTGAAAGGCAGCATCATGGCGCGTCATATCAACATTGAAACCGAGCGGGAAACAGCCCTGCAGGCATCCGTGGCCGAGCTTGCGGACGGCAGGCCCATCGCGCTGCCGACGGAAACCGTCTATGGCCTTGCCGCCGACGCCACCAATCCCGCTGCCATCACCCGTATTTACGAGACCAAGGGCCGGCCGCAATTCAACCCGCTGATCTGCCATATGGCCGATATCGCCATGGCCGAGCGTTACGCGGTTTTCGACCCGATATCGCGGAAACTCGCAGAGGCCTTCTGGCCCGGCCCACTGACATTGGTTCTGCCGCTGAAACCGGAAAGCGACATTCATTCGCTGGCGACGGCCGGGCTCGATACCGTCGGCATTCGCGTGCCGCAGGGTTTTGCCAGCGATCTTATCCGCCGGTTCGGCAAACCGCTCGCCGCCCCCAGCGCCAATAGTTCCGGCAAGATCAGCCCGACAAGTGCGGCCCATGTGGAAGCCGATCTCGGGCAGAAGATCAATCTCGTTCTCGATGGCGGTGCCGCCGCCGTGGGTGTCGAATCCACCATCGTCAAGGTGGAGCAGGATGGCCGGGTGCGGCTGCTTCGCCCCGGCGGCATCGTCACCGAGGAAATCGAGCGCCTAGCCGGCGTCAGGCTCGAACGACCGAAAAAAGCCTCCGCCGCCATCGAGGCGCCGGGAATGCTGGCCTCGCATTATGCGCCGGGCGCCACTGTCCGCCTCGGCGCCACGTCGGTTCTGCCTGATGAAGCGCTGATCCGATTTGGTGGCATCGCCATATCAGGCGAAGAGACCGCGCGCACCATTCTCGACCTCAGCCCTTCCGGCGATCTTGCCGAGGCCGCCGCCAACCTCTTCGATTACCTGAAAGCTGCCGATGCGAGCGGTGCGGACACCATCGCCATCACCGCAATTCCCACCCATGGTCTTGGAGAGGCGATCAACGACCGCCTTTCCCGCGCCGCCGCGCCGCGAGGCTGACGGCACTCAACCCTTTCGCCCATGTTTCAAAAGACAGCGAGACGCCGCCCATGACGCCCATGACCGCCATCCCCTCCTCCGATATCCTTGACCGCTTCACCGCCATCGTTGGCGAAAAAAATGCGGTGCGCGACCTGGCGGAAATGGCACCGCGCCTGGTGGAAAATCGCGGACTTTATCGCGGCGCTTCCCCCCTGCTCCTCAAGCCCGGTTCCGTCGAGGAGGTTGCCGCCATCCTGAAGCTCGCCAGCGAGACCGGCACGCCCATCGTGCCGCAAACCGGCAATACCGGCCTTGTGGGCGGCCAGACGCCGCGCGCTGACGGCACCGATATCATCCTATCGCTGGAGCGCATGAACCGCATCCGCGACATCGATCCCGTTGCCAATATCATCGTCGCCGATGCCGGCTGCATTCTTGACGACATTCACAAGGCCGCCAGCTCCGTGGAGCGCATGTTCCCGCTATCGCTCGGTTCTCAAGGCTCCTGCCGCATCGGTGGCAATCTCGCCACCAATGCAGGCGGAACGGCGGTGCTTGCCTATGGCAATATGCGCCAGCTGTGCCTCGGGCTCGAAGTGGTCCTGCCAACCGGCGAAATCTGGAACGGGCTGCGCCGGCTGAAAAAGGACAATACGGGTTACGATCTGCGCGATCTCTTCATCGGCTCCGAGGGCACGCTCGGTGTCATCACCGGCGCGGTGCTGAAGCTTTTCCCCAAGCCGCTCGGCCATCAGGTCGCTTTTGCCGGTCTTGCCTCCACCGAGGATGCCCTGAAACTGTTCGAAATGGCCTCCAACCTCTGCGGCACGGCGCTGACCGGCTTTGAACTCATGCCACGAATCGGCGTCGAGTTCACCGCCAGGCACATTCCCGGCGTGCGCGACCCTCTGGGGCAGCCGCATGACTGGTACGCGCTCATCGATATCTCCACCTCCGATTCGGCCGAGACGGCGGACACGATGATGCAATCGCTGCTGGAGCGTGGTTTTGAGGCCGGGCTGGTCGAGGATGCGGTGATCGCCTCATCGGAAGCGCAGCGTCAGGCGCTGTGGCACATGCGTGAAAGCATGTCGGACGCGCAGAAGCCGGAGGGCGGATCGATCAAGCATGACGTTTCCGTTCCGGTGTCGAAAATACCGGAATTCATGACTACTGCGGAAAAGGCCGTGCTCGCCGCCATTCCCGGCGCCCGCATCTGCGCCTTCGGCCATCTCGGCGACGGCAACATCCACTACAATATCTCCCAGCCAGTCGGTGCCGACAAGGCCGAATTCCTCGGCCGCTGGCGAGACATGAACGAGATCGTGCACGGTATCGTGCTGTCGCTCGGCGGCTCGATTTCGGCCGAACATGGTATCGGCCAGCTGAAGCGCGACGAACTGGCCGCCATCCGGCCCGGCATTGAAATGGAGTTGATGCATCGCATCAAGCACGCCTTCGACCCTGCGGGTATCATGAACCCCGGCAAGGTTTTGGTGGGGTAAGATTGCCGGCCTCAGGCCGGCGTTCGCAAAGCCCAGGCCGGCACCATTTCCGCATTCAAGCGGCGCGGCTTTTGCCCGCCAACCAGCTCCTTAAGGCTCATGCCCGATTTTGCGATTGCAAGGGCCTGTGTCTTTGGCAGGAGGTATCCGTGTTCCAGCGGCGGTGCGCGGTGCACCATGCGGCTGAAGATATTCCGCCGGTGATAACGCGAGGGCGAAAAACGTGCGGGATCAGGGCAGATCGCGACATATTCGAGGATTTCGTCGATCCAGCCCGCCTGCGGGCGCGCACCGGGCTCGATCAACAACAGCCAGCCGCCACGCGCGGATTGCAGGATTTCCTGAATGTCCCACTGCCCATAAAAGCGGCAACCGGCGGCATCGGCCACGCGCGACGATCCATCGCGCGAACCGTGATCGAGAATCACCACATCGCTCACAAGCCCTTCCACTGCACCGGTCACAAGCGCGGACAGCGTGTGCGCCAGTTCCGGTTCCTGATCCCGGCATTCCATTAAGACTGTCAACATAGGCATAGCTCTAACGCATCGCACAATAAATTGCCACTGGCCTCTTTGCGATGGAGAATAGCCCGATGCGTGCGGCACATTGCACCGGCGTCGATAGCCATCCGGCTTCCGCCGTTTGTGCCGCAGGCCGGCGACCCAGTCGTAATCTCATAATTTTGTTCTTGTATTGTTCTCATTCCTGATGTAGGAATTTAATCATTCGGACGGCGAGCAAACGCCGCTCCAGATGGAAACGGTTTAGGGCGTTGAGCGTGCCTTGATGGCGTGCGGCGCTCTGGGAGCATCCAGATGAGAAACCATACGCTTGACGGGCAGGCCACCTTTCAGCCGAGCCATATGCCTGATATTGCCAATGCGCTTGCCGATGCATCCGGCCTGCGCATCGAGATCGACCGTCGTCGCGGGCGGGGCGCCGGGTTGAACCCGGACGGGCGCTTCGAGGCCTTGCAGCGCGAGGTTTTCGACGATGGCTGGCAGACGCTTGAGGATATGCCGGAATTCCGCACCGAGGTGCAGGTCGAAAAGCCGCGCAGCATTATAACTCACAACGAATCTCCAGATATCCCGTTCGACCGTTCCATCAATCCCTATCGCGGTTGCGAACATGGCTGCATCTATTGTTTCGCAAGGCCTAGCCACAGCTATATGGGGCTTTCGGCCGGGCTCGATTTCGAGTCGAAGCTTTTCGCCAAGCCGGATGCTGCAAAGCTGCTCGAACGGGAATTGGCGAAACCGGGCTACAAGCCGCGGGTGATCGCCATCGGCACCAATACCGATCCTTATCAGCCGATAGAGCGCGAATGGCGTATCATGCGGCAGATACTGGAAGTGCTGGCCAAGGCCGATCACCCCGTCGCCATCGTCACCAAATCGGCGCTGATCAGGCGGGACATCGACATTCTGGCGCCAATGGCTAAAAAGGGTCTCGCCAAGGTCGGCATTTCCGTAACCACGCTGGACCGCAAGCTCGCGCGCAACATGGAACCGCGCGCTGCCACGCCGGAGAAACGGCTGGAGGCAGTGAAGGCATTGACGGAGGCTGGCGTTCCGGTTGCCGTGATGATGGCGCCCGTCATTCCGGCCCTCAACGATCATGAGATCGAACGTATTCTCGAGGCCGGCAAGGCAGCGGGGGCGACCGAGGCTTCTTATGTGCTGCTGCGTCTGCCACTGGAGGTGAGCCCACTGTTTCGCGACTGGTTGTTGCGCAACTATCCGGACCGTTATCGCCATGTCATGTCGCTGGTGCGCTCCATGCGTGACGGCAAGGATTACGACGCGGAATTCGGCAAGCGCATGAAGGGCGCCGGTCCCTACGCCTGGCAGATCGGCCGGCGTTTCGAGATGGCGACGAAAAGGCTTGGCCTTATCCGCCGTGGCATTCATCTGCGCGACGATCTCTTCGTGCCGCCGGGGGGTGCCGGGGTCCAATTGTCACTGCTTTGAAACCGGCGCTGAAAGCGTCGCTGTTGATTACGGCTGTCTTACCGACGTGCCGATATCAGGAAGAATATTATTTGGAGCGCCGGTCCTTCGTTTAACCGGCATGCTCCTGACGAAATGCCCGGCGGGTTTTCCCTGGCCTGCCGGACATTGCCCCCGGAACCCGCCGCCTCGCGTGCGATCGTTTTTCCTCCGCCGCCCCGCTGGAGGATCAAAGGTCATGACGACCTAAGGGGCACGGTGAGCCACGCCCCTCGACCCCGGCTCACCGCGCCTGTCATCGCCCGCTTCCGGGGGCTTGCAGGAGATCGGGTGTGTATGCGAGTTTCGCCGCATGAAACGCACCGCCACACCCGATTCTCCTGCTCTTTTCGACCTTGTCGATACCGGCCCGGACTTCGCGTTCGAACTGGAAGCCAAAAAGAAGGGCTTCTGGCCCGTGGCCGGCACGGATGAGGCAGGCCGGGGGCCACTTGCCGGCCCGGTGGTTGCGGCGGCCGTCATTCTCGATCCGGATAATATTCCCAAAGGCATGGACGATTCCAAGAAGCTGACCAGGCAGAAACGGGAAAGCCTTTTTGTGCAGATCATGGAAACCTCGATCGTGTCGGTCGCCTCCTCCGGCCCCGGCCTGATCGACAGCGTGAATATCCTGCGTGCCAGCCTCGACGCCATGCGCCGCGCCGTGCTCGGCCTCGAAATCCCCCCCGCCCTCGTGCTGGCCGACGGCCGCGACAGGCCACCGGGCATCCCCTGCGAAGCCAAGGCCGTCATCAAGGGCGATTCCCGCTCCCTCTCCATCGCCGCCGCCTCGATCATCGCCAAGGTGACCCGCGACCGGATGATGGAACGGGCCGGCGTGGTGCACACCTCCTACGGCTTCGAAGGGCATGCCGGTTACGGCACGCCGGCCCATCTGCGCGCCATCGAAAGCCATGGGCCTTGCGCGCTGCACCGGATGAGCTTTCGGCCGCTGAAGCGGGATTGAGCGGCGAATACGGGACTTTTAATCTTCTCCGCTTTCAAAGCGGGTAGTTAAAAATGTTGCGTTTCTATTGAACCAATCTGAGCGCGGCAATATCGCCGCTATCAAGCGCCCCTAGATTGGCCTCGATTTTATCGATCGGCCAGTCCCACCAGGCAAGATGAAGTAGTTCGCTGACAACTTCGCTGGAGTAACGCATTCGGATGATGGATGCCGGGTTTCCTCCGACGACTGCGTAGGGTGGAACATCGCGAGCAACAACCGATGCAGCGGCGACAATCGCACCGTGGCCTATGCGAACCCCCGGCATGATTGCCGCGTTCTGGCCAATCCATACATCGTGATCAACAATCGTGTCCTTAACGGGCAGGTCTTTGTAACCAAAGGTCTCTGGTTTGAAGATGCGAAACGGATAGGTCGTGAAGCCAGTCATCGGATGGTTTGCCGAACTCGTTATGAAGTAACTGCCTCTCGCGATTTGGACAAATTTGCCGATCACCAATCGCTCGCGAACGCTATGCCCCAGATAAGGCGCAAGGATCACCGCTGTATCTTCTAGTCTTCCAGAATGCGTGTAATAGGTGAAATCACCTATCTCCATGCGTGGATGATCCACAACGTTCTTCAGATATACCGTATCCCGATACAAGCAACCGTCGGGTAAAGTAATCGGATAAACCGCATTCCTGTCGAGAAGAGCCATGATGAACCTTTTTAAGTGCATCGCTAGCTAGGCTGATGAGATGCAGCATTCTGCAAAACCCTGCGGGCGACTGTGTTGCGACGAGACTAATGTCACACAGCATGGAAATCCATTGCGGCCCACGTATCGTTCCAATGAAGATTTTTGATATCAAAGCGTCTAGACAGGCTGGACCCCATAGGTCGCATAAGCGCTCTGCATTCTCTCATTCTCGCTGCGCTCGGGAAACAGCTTGTAGCTCGGTGCCCATATGCGGGAAACGCTTTCGATTTTGACAGCAATAATATTCCGTATCGGAAAATCCGCGCCCGCCATATGCAGTAGGTCGGCACCGAACGCCTGAAAATCCGCGTTGCCGGGTGCCAATATTCTGGCATTGCCGGTGAGTTTGAATCCCTTCTGTCGAAATACATCAACGAAGCTGACGCAGACTTTCGGGCGGGCGATGGCGTTGTGGACGCTGTGTGACGAAGCAATGTCAGCGATGACAATATGTTCCTCGCCGTAGCTGGTGAATATCTCCTTCGGTGTCACACTGGGAGTGCCATCATCATCGACGGTCGCAAGCCAGCAGAGTACCGAGTTTTCCATATCGGCCCTGATCGCGTCGTTGATCTTCATAATGTTCCTCCCTTTCAATCCAGCGCCGACGTGAGCCGATCTTTTGCAACTCAATCAATCATTTCCGCCACCCCATACACCAACCTTCCGGCGAAGCTATCGCTGAACCTCAATATGTTGCAACCATTATTGGCGGTGGAGAGATACTTGTCTGAAGTGGAAGGGAGCCATACGGCGCCCGTTCAAAGGCGAAGCCGCCTTACAGGCAGAAAGAAAAAACCCCTCACAGCGGACTGGAGGGGTTTCAGATTACAAGACCACGGAAGGTCTGATGTAAAATCTCAGTTCAGCTTCGACTTCACTTCGCCGATCGTGGCAGCGAAAAGCTTGGCCTTTGCGGCGGCCGTGGTCTTTTCCGCCAGCAGCTTCTCGGAAGCGGCGATGGCAATGTCGACGGCGGCGGCGCGGACGGCGCCGATGGCGTCTTCTTCGGCCTGCTTGATTTTCTGTTCCGAAAGGGCCGTGCGGCGGGCGACGAATTCTTCCGTCTTCTGCTTGGCTTCTTCGGTGAGTGCGGCTGCCTCGCGTTCGGCGGCGGCAACGATGCCGGCGGCTTCCGCTTCAGCTTCCTTGCGCTTACGCTGATATTCGGCCAGCAGATGCTGGGCCTCTTCGCGCAGACGCTTGGCTTCGGCCAACTCGTCCTGAATGTTCTGTGCGCGCTCGTCCAGAGACTTGGAGAGCATGCCCGGAACCTTGAGATAGGCGATCAGGACAAAGAAAAGGACGAGACCGACGAGAGCGAAAAATGATGCATCAAATGCCATGTCAGGCTCCCTTCACGGCAGAAGCGGCGGCAATGGCGGCCTTGACGTCGGTATCCTTGACCTTGGCGCCAACCAGCTGGTCGACGATTGCGGTCGCGGTTTCCTCGGCGATTGCGCCAACATCCGCGAATGCATGATCCCTGATACCCGCAATGCGCTTTTCGGCGGCGGCGAGCTTCTCAGCAAGACCGGCTTCGATTGCGGCGCGGTCGGCATCGGCCTTCGCCTTGGCGGCGTCACGTGCCGAGGCGCCGATCGAGCTTGCCTTGGCGCGGGCTGCCGCGAGTTCTTTTTCATAGGTTTCGACGGCTGTGTCGGCTTCGGCTTTCAGCCGCGCCGCTTCGTCGAGATCCTGTGCGATGCGTCCGTGACGGTTTTCGAGAATGCCGCCGACGCGCGGAACGATGACCTTCTGCATGAGCAGGTAGAAAAGGCCGAACGTGATCGCGAGCCACAGGACCTGCGATGCATAAGTAGACTGGTCGAACGGCGGGAAAACGCCGGAAGCACCGTGTTCGGCGCCATGCGCTACACCGGTTTCCGTGTGCGTGGCTTCCGGTTGCGGCTGGCCGACGGCCGGAGTTTCCGTATGCGTTTCACCTACGGTCGGTGCTGACTGGGCATAAGCCTCGGTCACGAACATGCTCACCTCCAGGGGGACTGCAAATGCGAAGGATCACGGCACGCCATTTGCGGGCCGTGATCCAGACCTGATGCCGTTATCAGACAGCGAACAGGAGAAGGAGAGCAACGAGCAGCGAGAAGATGCCCAGAGCTTCCGTAACGGCGAAGCCGAATACCAGACGGCCGAACTGGCTGTCGGCAGCAGAGGGGTTGCGCAGTGCGCCGGAGAGGTAATCACCGAAGATACGGCCGAGTGCGAGGGACGTACCAGCCATGCCGAGGCATGCGAGACCTGCGCCGATGTACTTTGCTGCTTCCGCTTCCATGTGAGACTCCTTGAGATATAGGTTGTTGCGGCTATCTTTTGGCGCCCGTTGCCGGGGCCAGCGACTTTACTTCTCAGTGACCACCATGCACGGCATCGTTCAGGTACATGCAAGTCAGTACCGCGAACACATAAGCCTGCAGGAAGGCAACGAGAAATTCGAGAGCGGTCATTGCGACCGTCATGATGAGAGGCAGGACAGCGCCGCCGACGCCGAGTGCGCCGAGCGCACCCATGGAGGCGACGAAGCCTGCGAAAACCTTGAGCGTGATGTGGCCAGCCAGCATGTTCGCGAAAAGACGAACCGAAAGGCTGATGGGGCGCGACAGGAACGAGATCATTTCAATCGACGCGACAAGCGGCAAAAGCGCCTTCGGAACGCCTGACGGGGCGAAGATGCCGAAGAAATGCAGGCCATGCTTGTAAAAACCGTAAACGATGACCGTGCCGATGACGAGGCAGGCAAGCGCGAATGTGACGATGATCTGGCTGGTCACCGTGAAGAAATACGGGAACATGCCGAGAAGGTTTGCCGTCAGCACGAACATGAACAGCGAGAAAACGAATGGGAAGAACACCATACCCTTCTTGCCGGCGCCTTCGCGCAGCATGGAGGCGATGAACTCATAGGACATTTCAGCAACGGACTGCATGCGGGTCGGGATCAGACCGCGGTTCGACGTTGCGAAATAAAGAAAACCGGACGCAGCAGCCACGGTCGCAACCATGAACAGCGACGCATTGGTGAAGGAAAAATCGACGCCGCCAATTTCGATCGGAATGATCGGCTGCACCAAGAACTGATGGGTCGGATCGTTTGCCACCGGCTGCCCTCTTTACCTGTCGCCGCGCATCGCGGCATCTCAACTGCAAGAAAAAACAGCTTAAGCGCCGCCTTTTCCACCCTCGTCCTGTCTGTCCGCCTTCTCCAGCAGCGGCGGCTTGGCCACCGCGCCCGTCGAGCGCAACACATTCAATACGCCTGCGCAGAAACCGAGAAGAAGAAGAACGATCATCCCCCACGGCGTCGTGCCGACAAAATAGTCCAGAAGATAACCCAGCATAGCGCCGACCACGATGGCCGAAATGAACTCCGATGAGAGCTTGACCGCCATCGCAAAACCTTTCCGGTTTTCCGCAGCGTTGGTCTCCGCCCTCACGTCCGCCTCATCCTCCGCCTTCACCTTTGCCAACTCATCAGCAAGGCGCTTGCGACGCTCGTCCAGACTATCGTCACGGTTGCCAGTCATCTTAAAATCCCACCCATTTTCTCCGTTCCAGCCATGCCAGAACCCTTTGGAGTTGTAAACGGTGACGGATTAAGCCTGTTCCAGCCCGCTCTGAAGTCGCGCGCAACATAGTTTTAGGGGCTTCGCTAGTCAAGGCACTGGCGCAGCTTGTTTCGATACAAATTTATTTTTTTATAACAATAACTTAATGCCAAATCACGGTTTGGCGGCGATGTTTCGCCAGGGAATCGGCATTTTTGACACGCAAAATGCGACAAATTGGCGGTGGTATCAGCTCCAGCCGCCACCATAGGTACGATAAAAGACGTGCAGGCCGATCCTGCCGACCTTCTTCATGGATTTTCCCCAGGCGGGGCGAACATAAACGGCATGATAATGAGTCGCAGAGCCGACTTCCGTCAGCCAGATCTTGCCGGCGGTGGTGGCCATGGCCACTTCGCGCGCCATTTTCCAGTGACGTTCGGAATTCACCCGGTCCTTGATATTGTCGCAGGCGAAGGAAAACTGGCAGCGGTTGCGCCAATCCTTGTTCTGATAGACCACACCGCAGATGGTTTTCGGATAGGCGGGGTTGCGCACGCGGTTGAGGATGACCTGCGCCACCGCCGCCTGGCCTTTCACCGATTCACCGCGTGCCTCGAAATAGATGCCGGAGGCGAGGCACTGCTGCTCGGCTGCGGAGAAGACTTCGGCCGGCAGCGGGGTCGCCGCCCAGGCATGATCGTCCGCACTGATCTGCGGCACGAAACGGCCGGCCTCCGGCTTTTTGAGAATGGCGTCGAAAGGCGATTCTCGGGCGAAATCGGGGGCAGCCGGCGCATAGGCCGTGGCGAGAATGTCCGGAGTACGGTTGGTGACGAGTTCCGCCAGCATCGGCGAGACGCTCTTATCCGCCTTCTTTTCGTCGCGGCGGAAATAGAAGGAGGCGAGTTCGACGTCCTTGCCGCGTTTCGGCTTGACGAAGGCCGTGCGGTCCTTGCGCTTCAGCGGTTCGATATCCAGCATGCTCGTGCGTTGGAGGACGGAACCGGCAGTGAAGGCCTTGGGCGGTTGCATGATTTCGGTTGCGACGATGCGGCCTTTCTTGGCGGCGCGGTTGACACGCTCGCTATCCGGCGTCGTTGCCTCACCCTTCTTGTTGGTGACGAAAGCGACCTTGCTGCCATTTGGCAGGGTCATGCCGCTGCCATGCAGCGCCGCATCGCCTGCCGCGTCATTGAAGGTGAGCGAGGCATTGTGCACCGAACCTGCCGGAGACGCGGTCAGCACCATGCGCCATTGCTCACCGCCATTGTCCAGCCCCGCCAGAAGCGAGGCCAGATCCGCACGGGCGGCAAGAGAAGGAAAGACGAGCCAGGCGGCAAGGCCGAAGACGACGGGCGAGGTCCATTTTGACGCCCACCCCTCTCGGGACATGGCGGACCGACGACGCATTACACTTTTCGAACGCAAAACCAGCACTCCGAACACCGACAACCGAATTTTCTACAGGTGTTCAAGAATCTCTTATTAACCTTGATGCTTGGTTAACGCCGCGCAGGAAGGTGCCTTCACGTTAGTGTGTGAACATATCCTAATTGGCGTGGCGGGTGCATCGGGTTTGCATATGCCGGCTATAATTGTCCCACAGGGCATCTCCCACATCCGTCATTTCGGCCTCGAGCCGGAATCGAGCCGACGCGCGTCTGCGCGGGGGAAGACTCCCTTCAGCCCAAGGACTTGGGCCGGCCGGATACCGTCTCGAGGCCGGCATGACGGAGAAAACAGGAACCGGCGCGCCGCCGGATGGCTCCATCAGACGACGACGTGAGAGCCGAGTTCCACCACACGGTTTGCAGGCAGGCGGAAATAGTCGGAGGGATCGGCAGCGGTTTCGGCAAGCGCGATGAACAGACGGTTCTGCCAGCCCGGCATGCCGGATTTCGGATCCGGCACCAGCTTGCGGCGGCCGAGGTAAAACGAGGTCGACATGATGTCGAACTTGTAGCCGGTGCGTCTCAGATAGCCCAGCGCCTGTGTAACGTTCTGGGTTTCCATGAAGCCGAAATGCAGCTCGACCACGGCAAAACGATCGCTGAGTTTCGTCAGCGTGTATCTGTCCTCCGGACGAACGCGCGGCTGGTCCTCGGTGCGGATCGTCAGGATGACGTTCTTGTCGTGCAGGACATGGTTATGCTTGAGATTGTGCAACAATGCCGCCGGTGCTGCCTCCGGATCGCCGGTGAGGAAAATCGCGGTGCCGGGCACACGCACCGGCGCATGGGCGCTTTCTTTTTCCACCGAAGCGACGAAGGCCTTCAGCGGCACATCCCCGCGGCGGGTCTTGGCGAAAAGGATTCTCGAGCCGCGCTGCCAAGTGGTCATGATGACGGTGAAGGCGATCGCCAGCAGCACCGGCACGTAACCACCATCGTGGATCTTGAGCAGGTTCGCGCCAAGGAAGATCAGCTCCAGCAGCAGAAGCGGGGTCAGCACAGCAAGCGCCAGCCAAATCGACCATTGCCAGCGTTTGCGCACGAATTCGAAGAACATCAGGCTGGTGACGACCATCGCGCCGGTAACCGAGATACCGTAGGCGGTGGCCAGCGCATCCGAACTTTTGAAGGTGAGCACCAGTGCCACGACGCCGAACAAAAGGATGGTATTGACGGCCGGCAGATAGATCTGCCCGGTATTGGTTTCCGAGGTGAAGAGGATTTCCATACGCGGCAGGTAGCCAAGATGGATCGCCTGACGAACCAGCGAAAACGCGCCTGTTATCACCGCCTGGCTGGCGATGATGGTAGCGGCGGTCGCCAGAATGACGGCCGGCAGGATCGCCCATTGCGGGAACATCAGGTAGAACGGATTGGACATGGCTGCCGGGTCTTTCAGGACCAGCGCGCCCTGCCCGAGATAATTCAGCGTCAAAGCCGGGAAAACCAGACAGAACCACGCCCACTGGATGGGGCGGCGGCCGAAATGGCCAAGGTCTGCATAAAGTGCTTCAGCACCTGTTATCGTCAGGAAGACCGCACCGAGCACGACGACGCCGTAAAAGCCTTCATTGGCCAGAAACTCCACCGCATGCCAGGGATTGAAGGCAAAAAGAATGCCGAAATCATCGGCTATATGAATAAGGCCGGCCCCGCCCATCACGAGAAACCAGACCGCCGTGATCGGGCCGAAGAACTTCGCCACCGTGCCGGTGCCATGCGACTGGATTGCGAAGAGGCCGATGAGGATGCAGACGGATATCGGAATGATGAAGTCGTCCATGGCAGGCGTGACGAGCTTCAGACCTTCCACCGCCGAAAGCACCGATAGCGCCGGCGTGATCATCGCGTCACCCAGGAACAGGGCGGCGCCGATGAGACCGAGCACGATGAGAACGCTGCGATGCGTGCCCGCCGTCTTCATAAGCAGCGCCAGAAGCGACAGCGTGCCGCCTTCGCCGTCATTGTCGGCACGCAGCAGAAGCGTGATATATTTGAAGGTCACGATGATCGTCAGCGACCAGATCATCAGCGATGTGAGACCAATGACCTCCTCCCGCGTCACGCCATCATAGGCGATCGGCTTCAGGGCTTCGCGAAAGGCATAAAGCGGACTGGTGCCGATATCACCGTAAACGACCCCGATGGAACCAAGGATGGCAGCATAAAGCCCCTTGTTCTTGTGCGAGTCATCGGCATCCGGTTTCTCGGCAACGTCCTTGTCTGCGATTTGAGACATGATGATCCTGGCTCTTCAGAGCCAGCCCTTCCAGCGGAAAAAGAGAAACGGGATGATGGCGGACATCAGCATGACGACCAGCGCAAGGGGATAACCAAATGTCCAGTTCAACTCCGGCATGAGCTGAAAGTTCATTCCATAAACCGAAGCCACCAACGTTGGCGGCAAAAACACCACCGAAGCGATCGAGAAAATCTTGATGATGCCGTTCTGCTCGATGTTGATGATGCCGAGAGAGGCGTCGAGCAGAAATGTCAGATTGCCGGAAACGAAGGAGGCATGTTCGTTCAGCGATTGTATATCGCGCCCGACAGACTTACCCTGTTCCTTTGCCCCCTTGTCCTCGCGCGCTTGGTCGCTGGTGGACAGGAAGGTCTGCAGCCGCGCCAGCGATGCGAGGCTGACGCGAAGCTTCGAGATCAGCCGGTGATAGGCGGCGATGTTGGTCAGGCGATCTTCGAGATAACGGGGTGCCTTGCGCTTGCTGCGCGCCTGACTGCCGAGAATGTCGGCGGCGAGATTGTCGATGCCCGTAACTGAATTTTCGAGAATTTCCGCGGTCCGGTCGACGATGGTTTCCAGCAGTTTCAACAGCAGCGCCGTGCCGCTGCGCATCTCGTGCGGCGCGCGGGTGATGGCGGCGATGAAAAGATGGAATGATTTCGGCTCGGCATAACGGATCGTCACCAGACGCTTGCCGATCAGAATGAAGGCGATATCGGTCAGGCGCGGATCGTCCGAATCCGCCTTCCACACCAGAGAAGCGGTCATGAAGACATTGCCGTCTTCCATATAGAGGCGGCTGGAAGGCTCGATATCCTTGAGGTCTTCGCGCGTCGGCAGTTCAACGCCCAGCAGCTTTTCCACACGCTGCTCTTCCGCCCTGTCGGGATTGACGAGATCGATCCAGACGATGTCGTCGGGAATCGGTCCGGAGCCGTCGTCTGTCGACAGGCTGATCGCCTCGCAATTGGCGCGATAGGCTTTTATCAATCCGTTTCTCCGCTCCACATCGCAGGCATCAGCCGCAATGCTGCTTAACATATCCTGTTTGCGGTCGGCAAACCTCTGGACGACACTTCGAGAGTACTCCGGAACGCGCAGGACAGACTATCCCACCAGCCCGACGGACCAAGAGCCAAACGGCGCAGGCGTATGCGCCCAAAGCGGGATGCAATCAAGCAATATTTTTTCTCGACAGCATTGCAGGCGAAGCATCTCTGGAGTTCAAACCCCGAAAACATGCCCGATACTGGCGATTAATCTTCTGTTTTAAAAGGACTATTCGGAGCCCGCCGACGCACATCCATTTGCACCGGGGGCATACCGCTCTATTCGAAAACGATCTTCGGCGCGGCTTTTCTCTCGTCAGCACCCATCCGCGCCCAGACTTTTTCCGCGATCTCGCGGTAGATCGCGGCCTGCGGGCCATCCGGCTCGGCGACGACGACCGGGGTTCCGGCATCCGACATTTCACGGATGGAGATGGTGAGCGGCACTTCGCCGAGAAACGGCACGCCGATCCTCTCCGCTTCCGCCTTGGCGCCGCCATGGCCGAAAATATCGTAGCGCGCACCAGTATCCGGTGCGATGAAATAGCTCATATTCTCGATGACGCCGAGCAGCGGCACCTCCACCTTCCGGAACATGGTGATACCCTTGCGCGCATCGAGCAGCGCCAGGTCCTGCGGCGTGGAGACGATGACCGCACCGGCAAGCGGCACCTGCTGGGCGATGGTAAGCTGGGCATCGCCCGTGCCGGGCGGCATGTCGAGCACCAGCACATCGAGTTCACCCCAGGCCACCTCGCGCAACATCTGCATCAGGGCAGACTGCACCATCGGCCCGCGCCAGATCATCGCAGCTTCCTCATCCACCAGAAAGCCCATGGACATGACCTTCAGTCCGTAATTCTCCATGGGAAGGATGATGCGATCTTCCTGCTGCTTCGGACGGCCGGAGATTTTCAAGAGCCGCGGCAGCGAGGGGCCGTAAATATCGGCATCGAGCATGCCGACCTTGAGGCCGAGCGCCTGCAGACCAAGCGCCAGATTGACGGCCGTCGTTGATTTGCCGACGCCACCCTTGCCCGACGCCACGGCGATGATGGCGCGGACGCCCGGCACGCCCACCTTGGACGAGCCCGGCTGCGGTGTCGGCCGACCGGGCGCGGCGGCGGGCCGGCCGGTTGCTGCGGCGGGACGCGCGGGGGTGGGACCTGCGGGGGCGGGCTGCTGCTGGCCGGGTTTGCGATCGGCCGTCAGCGCAACGACCGCGCCGGCAATGCCTTCCACGCTTTTGGCCGCCCGTTCGGCTGCAAGCCGCAGAGGTTCCATTTCAGAGGCCTTGTCGGCCGGAACGGTGATGGAGAAATAGGCCTTCGCGTCGGCGATGAAGATTTCCGAGACCATGCCGAGCGCGACGATGTTCTTGCCGCTGCCGGGATAGATCACCGTTTCCAGCGCCTTTTCGACCTGGTTCTTGCTGACCTCTGCCATGTTCATCCTCCGCTACATCATTCCAGGGTATTGCGTGCATCCATAGCCAAGCCGGAGCGCTTCGCCAATGCCAAAGCGCAGGCGGCAGGTATTCGCGACGATTTAACGCTGCGGTTTCAGATTTCGTCGTCCATCTCGAGCGTTTCCGGGTCGAAGACACGGCCGTCGAAAAAACAGTCGGGGCCAAGGACGAGGCCGGTGCGCGAGGCGCCGACATGGACAGGTTCCTTCAGCGTGCCTTCAAGCTTCAGATTGGCGCCCGGCACGGGTACGAAAAGCGGCTTCATGGCCTTGCGGAAAATATCCGGCCGATAGGCATTGCGCGCCGCCTCCGCCATCGTTGGTTCCAGCCGTCGCTCAGCGGGAACTTCGCCCCAGCGCAGCATCTGGCTGAAGAACCATAGCGCCTGGCTCTGCCATGGAAAATTGGCCGCCTTGGCGCTCGTCACGAAGAATTCCTGAAAACGCTGCATGTCCCGTTGCGAAGTGGAAATATAGCCGGTCAGCGCCGGCAGCAGGAATTCACCGTTTTCATCGATGTATTGAGGGGCGGCGAGAATGCCGGCCAGCTCCTCGATATTGGCGTCGTTCGCACACCATTCGCCGGCACGGTAGAGCGCCCGCAGCAATCCTTCCAGCAAAGTGGCATTTTCCTCCGCCCAGCCTTTTTTCACGGCCAGTATCTTTTCCGGCGCATTATGCCAGATCAGGGCGCCCGTGGTGACGATCCGCCCGGCGCCGCCGAGCACCACGGCGCTGCCGGCCGGTTCGGCGGTACAGAGTGCATCGACTTTGCCGCTTTCCAGAAGTGCGGGCATTGCTTTCGGCAGGGCCTCGATGATTTCCATGTCCCGGCCGAGCAGGACGCCGCAGCTTCCGAGCAGATAACGCAAGGTATAAAAGGGCGTGGAGACAATATCCTCCACAGCAAAGACCGGCGGATTTTTGCCCGCCGCCCGCCGCGCGGCGCAGACGCGGGCCATGGCCCGCCCGAAGGCAGCCGGATCGGGCAGCTTCATCCCTTCGCGGTAAAGCTCATCGTAAAATCCATGGGAAACCGCCGTTGCCGATCCGCCGAGGGAAAGCGTGAAAACGCCGACAATATCGGCCGGCAGATCATCGAGGCCGACAGCGGAGCCGACCGGAACCGGTGCGGGCAGATGCCCTATGTGAATGTCATCCCCGCCAAGTGCGGCGAGAACGGCGCGCGCAGACTGCTCTCTGAAAAGTTCCAGTTCTATGCCTTCATCGGCAGCAAAACCTTTTTCGGCAGCGGCTATCAACACGGCGCAATCGATAGTCGGAGAAAATCCCGCTTTAACCTTATGCCGTTCCGGCAAACGATTTCTCCTTTCCGGTGATTCGAAAGGAGGATCGCCCAGGTAGCGGTTTATCACAATGATAAAATTATGATTTCGCTATTTTATCAGGCCGACCCGCAGCGCTTTCGCGACAGCCTGGGTGCGGTTGACCGTGTCGAGTTTTTTGGTCGCGCGGTTCAGGTAGTGATTGATGGTATGTTCCGAGAGCATCATGATCTCAGCGATTTCAGCGCTCGTCTTGCCAGCGGCGGTCCAGTTCAGACAGTCGATCTCCCGCTCGCTCAGTGTTTCGGGAACCCTGAGGTCCAGGCGGCGGATTTCAGATAGCCGGGCAAAGACATGGCAGGAAATATACAAAAGTTCGGCAAGCCGGGTGGTTGGCAGAACCGCCTTATTGCCTGAAAAGGATATGGCGCCGCGCCTCATGGTGACGTCGTGAACGGGAAACCAGACCGAATTCACCATCTCGAAGCGCTCGAACAGACCTATCACCGTTTTATTAGCGATATGCTCCTCGCCGTTGACCAGAAAATCCATGGAGACGGAGAAGGGTATGGTCGATTTTTTCAGCTGCGCCATCACCCGGCTGTTCTGCAGCATGCCCTCTTCATCATAACGCTGCAAAAGCTCGGCCGGCCAGCTGGTGATAACAGTATATTGCGACAATTCGCTCGCCAGTTCCGACGACAGGTCGAGCACCATGAAGGCGCGAAACTCCCAGACCTCCGTCAGCCGTTTCAGGAAGCGGAATATATCGAATTGCGTGTTGAGACCGGCGATCTCGCGAACGCAATCCACACCAATCGACTGAACGGCGGCCGTTTCTGTTTTCTGCATCAAAGCTGTTCTTCGAGAATGAGAAAATGCCGCCGCAAAAGCCCCGCCCCTGCCCGGAATTGTGGGGGATGTTACTCAGCAAATCGATTCATGCAAACAAAAGTTGAAAGTTTAATTCCGAATAGTCGAAAATAATTACTAACACACATGTATGAGTGTCCTCACGGCCAATTCTGGCGGAGAAACCCGACGGGGCGCGCCGTTTTTCTCTCAATCATCCGCAACCGGGGATAATCTGCAGGCGAGTTCCGCAGAGATTTTATCGGCCGTTTCGCGCACCAGCGGCGCCCAGTTGCGCAGCTGTTCCGCATCCACCCGGTAGGCGGGACCGGTGACCGAGATCGCCGCCACAAAATTGCGGCCCCGCGCCCGGACCGGTGCGGCGACGCAATGAATTCCGATTTCATGTTCCTGAAGATCGAAACCGTAACCATTGTCGCAGATGGCGGCGACATCGGCCATCAGGGCTTCCGGCGTTATCAGCGTCGCCTCCGTGAAACGGTGAAACTCCATTCCTGCGGCAAGTTCCGCCAGCTCATCGACGGGCAGCAGCGACAGCGCCGCCTTGCCCACCCCCGTGCAATAGGCCGGCGAGGTTTTGCCGACCTGCGAATGCATGCGCAATGTATGGCGACCCTCCATCTTGTCGAGATAGGTGACCTGCCCGCCGTTCAGAACGGCGAGATGCACGGATTCCTGCGTCGCTTCCTGCAAGGCCGAAAGATGAGGTGCTGCGACGTTGCGCAGATCATTGCCGCTCCAGGCCTTCGCCGCCAGTTGCAGGAGCCTCAGCCCCACCGCATAGGTCTGATCGGCGGCATGATCCACCAGGCCCTCGGCAACCAGATGCGCGAGCTGGCGGTGAACCGTGCCGCGAGGCTGACCGCTTGCCTCGACGACATCGGTAAAACGCATCGGCTTTTCGGCAAGGGCGATCAGTTCCAGCAGCGAGACGACCTTGCCGAGCGTGCCGGTGGCGTTTTCGGTTTTCTGGTGTGAGGGCGGAACCGCATCGGGCTTTCCGCCATTGGCTTTTTTATCATCAGGCATGCGCCATCCACCGTCATCGGTCTTGACATCATCGAGACGCCAAGAGAATAATTCCACTTAGTAAAATTTAGTTCCAAATAATGGAACAATCAAGCCTTTCATGAACGAGATGACGCCAATGATGCAAGCCCAATTTCCAGACCTCAAGGATGCGGGCGTGCTCGTTACCGGCGGCGGTTCGGGCATCGGGGCATCGCTGGTCGAAGCCTTCGCGATGCAGGGGGCGAAGGTTTCGTTCATCGACATCGCCGAACAGCCGAGCATAGCGCTTGTCGAGCGGCTTGCGGCGACGGTGCCTCACCCGGTCCATTATTTCAGGGCCGACCTCAGTGATATCGACGCGATCAAGCGTACGGTGGATATGGCCGCCTCCGCCACCGGCGGCATCAAGGTGCTGGTCAACAATGCCGCCTGGGACGACCGTCACGACATCGACAGCGTCACAGAGGCCTATTGGGACGCCAACCAGGCGGTCAATCTCAAGCAGATGTTCTTCACGGTTCAGGCTGCCCTTCCCCATCTGCGACAGGCGAAGGATGCCTCGATCGTCAATTTTTCGTCTATCTCGTTTTTGCTGAACATGGGCGAGTTGCCTTCCTATGCAGCGGCGAAAGCCGGCATTATCGGTCTCACCAAGAGCCTTGCCGGCAGGCTGGGGCCGGAAAATATCCGCGTCAACACGCTCCTGCCGGGCATGATCGTGACGGAGCGGCAGAAGGAACTGTGGCTGACGGATGAGGGCATTACGGCCACCACGGCGCGGCAGTGCCTGAAGCGCACGCTCGTCGCTGCCGATCTTTCCGGGCCGTGCCTGTTTCTCGCATCATCGGCATCGAGCGCCATCACGGCGCAATCCATTATCGTAGACGGAGGCCTGTTATAATGTCCGAACCCGCTTTCATCGCCGTTGACTGGGGCACGACCAGTTTCCGGCTCTGGCTTCTCAGCCGATCGGGCGCGGTGCTTGCCGAACGGCGCAGCGCGGAAGGCATGACCACCGCCATGCGGACCGGTTTTGCCGACGTATTGCAGGCGCATCTCGACGCCATCGGCGCACCCGCGGATTTGCCGGTTCTCGTCTGCGGCATGGCGGGCGCACGGCAGGGCTGGGTCGAGGCGGGTTATATCGACGTGCCGGCCTCGCTTTCGGCGGTTCTGGAAGGTGCTGTCCGCGTGCCGGGTCAGACACGGGATGTGCGCATCCTGCCGGGTCTCGCACAGCGGGACAAAGGCGCGCCCGACGTGATGCGCGGCGAAGAAACGCAATTGCTCGGCGCTCTGTCTTCGGGAGATAGTGGAGAGAAACTCGTCTGCATGCCCGGCACCCATTCCAAATGGGTGACCGTCAAGGATGGCGGCGTGACACGCTTCGCCACCTTCATGACCGGCGAACTCTTTGAGGCGATCTCCAAACAGACCATTCTGTCACACGCGGTGGCGGAGGCCGAAGCCTTCACCGGCGAGCACGAGGCTTTCACGGCAGCCGTGCGCGATATCTACGCCCATCCCGAGCTTGCGACCAATCGCCTTTTCACCCTGCGATCCGGCCAATTGCTGCACGGGCTTGCCGCGACCGACGCCAAGGCGAGGCTTTCCGGCATCATGATCGGGCTGGAAATCGCCGGCGCTCATTCGCAGGCAAAGCGCGAGACGCCGGTGGTGCTCATCGGCTCCGGCGCACTCGGCGCGCTTTATGAAGGTGCCTTCACCGCCCTTGATATCCACTATACGGTCATCGACGCCGACGACGCCGTGCGGCGCGGATTGCTGGCCGCTGCAAATGCCATCTGGCCATAGGAAGAAAGATCGACCATGCGTATTCCCTTCCCTTCCATCAAATATCCGCTGATCGCCATTCTGCGCGGTCTGAAACCCGAGGAAACCGAAGGCGTCGTCGGCGCGCTGATCGAGACCGGCTTCCGCGCCATCGAAATTCCGCTCAACTCGCCCGATCCGTTCCGCTCGATCGAGATCGCCGCCAGGATGGCCCCGGCCGATTGCCTGATTGGCGCCGGCACCGTGCTCAGCGTGGAAGACGTGGCATCGCTGGATGCGGCAGGCGGCAAGCTGATGGTGAGCCCCAATGCCGATGCCGAGGTCATTACCGCCGCGCGTGAAAAAGGCATGGTAACGATGCCGGGTGTTCTCACCCCCACCGAAGCGCTGGTGGCCGCAAAGGCCGGAGCGACGGGGCTGAAGTTTTTCCCCGCCAGCATCATCGGCCCTTCCGGCATCAATGCCATCAGGACGATCCTGCCGAAGGAGCTGATCATCGCCGCCGTCGGCGGTGTCTCGGACAAGAATTTTTCCGACTATACCTCGGCCGGCATTCGGGCTTTCGGTCTCGGGACCAGCCTTTACAAGCCCGGCATGACGGCGGCGGAGGTGCGTGAACGCGCCACTGTCACACTCGCGGCCTATGATGCAGCCATCGGAGGATAAGAGCTTGGCGACCGTTTTTCCCTTTGCAGGACGTGTTCTGGACGAAACGCCGATGCTGCTTGGCGAAGGCCCGACCTTCGACCCCGCCAGCGGCACCGCCTGGTGGTTCAATATTCTCGAGCGCGAACTGCATGAGCTGCATCTCGCCTCCGGCCGCAAGACCGTACATGCCCTGCCCTTCATGGGCAGCGCGCTCGCCAAGATCAGCGACAGCAAGCAGCTGATCGCCTCCGATGACGGGCTTTTCCTGCGCGACACCGCGACCGGCGTGCTGACATTGCATGCGGAGCTGGAAAGCGACCTGCCTGGCAACCGTTCCAATGACGGGCGCATGCACCCATCCGGCGCGCTGTGGATCGGCACCATGGGTCGCAAGGCCGAAACCGGCGCCGGCAGCATCTATCATGTCGCCAAAGGCAAGGTGACGAAGCTTTTCGCGGATATCAGCATTCCGAATTCGATCTGCTTCTCCCCCGACGGCACAACGGGTTATTTCGTCGATACCAAGGTGAACAGGCTGATGCGGGTGCCGCTCGATGCGCGGACCGGTCTTCCCACCGGCAAGGCCGAAGTCTTCATCGATTCCACCGGTATCAAGGGCGGTATGGACGGATCGGTCTGCGATGCCGAAGGGCATATCTGGAATGCCCGTTGGGGTGAAGGTGCGGTTGATCGTTACGATACCGATGGCAATCACATCGCCCGATACGAGGTGCCCGGCAAACAGACGACCTGCCCGGCCTTCATCGGCCCCGACGCTTCGCGCCTGCTCGTCACCTCCGCCCGCGAACATCTCGATGACGACGCCATTACCGCAAATCCGCAGCATGGTCTGACATTCGAACTCGGTATCGAGGTGAAGGGCAGGTTCGAGCCGCTTTACAGGCTCTGAGGCGCGGCAGCGGCCTGCCGCAATAACAGCGCCTGGGGCGCCTTTCAGGTAAGGGCGCTATAGCCCACCTCCCTCATTCCTGTGCTTGTCACAGGAATCCAGTCAGCCCAAGTCCTTGGGCTATAGGGACTCTTTCGCCGCGCAGACGCGCGTCGGCTGGATTCCTGTGACAAGCACAGGAATGAGGGTTGGGGATGTGCCGGCACATATAGTGCTCGGCTTGGCTAGACAACGCAACGGAATGATCAGCAAACGTTGCGGCAAAGCTATGTTACATCAGGAAATATCCGACAATATCTCGCGATAATTCTCGTGCAGGTAACGCTGGGTTGCCGCAGCGTCGACGGGGCGGCCGTAGAAATAGCCCTGCCCCATGGCGCAGCCAAGCGCACGCAGTTTTTCTTCTTCCACCCGCTCCTCGATCCCCTCGGCCACAACCTCGAGATCAAGCCCCTCGCACATGGCGACGATGGCCTTGATGATGTGTTCGGAGGGGCGGTCGCTGCTGATGCGCGAGACGAAGGCGCGGTCGATCTTCACCTTGTCGAAGGTGAAGTCACGCAGGCGGCCGAGGCTCGACTGGCCGGTGCCGAAATCGTCGAGCGAGATGCGAACGCCGGCACTCTGCAATTCGCTGATGATGCGCTGCGCGGTATCGGCTGACGTCATGACCGCCGTTTCGGTGATTTCCAGCTCCAGCCGGTGCGGATCGAGGCCGACACGCGAGAGAATGGAGAGAATATTGTCCGATGTGCTCGGGTCCATCAATTGCGCGGAAGACAGGTTGAAGGACAGGAACAGCTCACGCGGCCAGAACAGGGCCGCTTCCGCCGCTTTGCGCAGCAGGGCTTCCGACAGCGCATCGATGAAACCGCGCTCTTCGGCTAGCGGCACGAAGACTGCGGGCGACACGAAGCCGAGATCGGGATCGTTCCAGCGGGCGAGCGCCTCGAAACCGATGACCTTCGCCTCCTCCAGCCGAACGATCGGCTGGAAATGCACGTCGATCGCATCGGTGATGATCGCGTTTCTGAGCGCCTGTTCCAGCTGCGTGGCGCGCTTCATTTCCTGCGCGATCTCACGCGAATAGACGGTGATCTGGCCGCGGCCGCGACGCTTCGAGCGGTAAAGCGCGGTCTCGGCGCTTTTCAGCAGATCCTCGTATTCATCACCGGCGAAGGGATAAATGGCGAAACCGAAAGAGGAGGACAGGCGGACATTGCGATCGCCGAGATCGTAAGGGGCCGACAGCACGTCCTTGATCATGTTGCCAATGCGCTCCGCGCCGATGCGCTCGAAAATCAGCGGCAGCACGAAGGCGAATTCGTCGCCGTCATGGCGCGTCACGATGGCGCCATCGGGAATGCAGGCCTTCAGCCGGTGCGCCACCTGGCACAGGATTTCGTCACCCGCCTGGACGCCGAAGAGATCGTTGATGGGTTTGAAACCGTCGATATTGGCAATGCCGACCGTAAAGGGTGCCGGATCGCTGGATCGTTCACTGGCGAGCATGCGAATCTTGTC
The DNA here is from genome assembly GCF_000092025.1 of Agrobacterium fabrum str. C58. NCBI lineage: Bacteria > Pseudomonadati > Pseudomonadota > Alphaproteobacteria > Hyphomicrobiales > Rhizobiaceae > Agrobacterium > Agrobacterium fabrum. The sequence goes on along the minus strand of NC_003062.2, from coordinate 701,177 downwards.
CCGCAGACGGTAGCGGTTGCCGAGCCCCGTCAGCGGATCACTGTAGGCCATCGCCTGCAGCTCGTTCTGGCTGACCTGCAACGATTGCGGCTCTGCCCGTTTCATTCCTGCATCTCGTGAATCCTGTGTCGACCGCGCTCACAATGCAGGGCAAGTATTAAAAAAGCCATAGCCTCCCGACAATGGAAATTTCAGGCCTGCAGCCGCAGGACATCCTTGCCGATAAGCCGCAGGAAAACCGCCTCGACCATGTCAGGGCTTACGGGTTTCAGCAGCATGTCGTCCATGCCGGACGCCAGGCATTTGTCGAGATCGCCCTCGAAGGCATGGGTGATGACACCGACGATGGGAATATGTTTGTCGCCGGCGAGATCGCGCATGCGTTGGGCGACCTCGAAACCGTCGATATCCCCGAGCGTCGTATCGAGAAGGACGACGGATGGCGACTGTTCGACAAAAAGGCGCAAGGCCTCCTCGCCGGAGGTGGCGAGCCGCCAGGAAAGTCCCAGCCCCTCGAGGATTTGCGAAAAGACGATCTGGTTGACCCTGTTGTCCTCAACGAGAAGGATATCGCAGACGCTGCCGGTTCTGAGCATTTCCGGCAGGTCGTCGGTCATGATCTCCCAGTCCTCGTCCTCGGCTTTCTCCTTCGGTGAGGATTTCAGCCCGACGGCGAGATAATGCATGAGCGATGCATCGATCTCCTCTTCCTCGATGGTGACGACGGGCAGGCCGTGGGCGGCGGCAATATCAAGGCATGCGACGCTCATCTGGGCGTCGACGACGACCACGTCGATGCCCACACCGGCGGAGGCAGCGACATCGATGAAGGCGCGCTGTTCGTCCTCGCTCATCACCGCCGCATGATCCATGCCGCCGGCAGCCAGCCGCTGGCCGGCGGCCTCCGCAAAACGTGTGTTTTCGGAGACGATCAGCACCGCCTTGCTCTTCAAAAGCCCGCTGCGGCCGTCCGTTTCCTCATCCTTGCCATAGGTGGAGGCCACGAAGGGAACATGTTCGAGCGAGGGGATGACAGGCATGCCGTTCGCATCGATGGTGGCGAGAGCGGTCACGTCCTCCATCGTCGTTACCAGAAAATATCGGCCGGGCCTGCCCACGCGCTGCTTGCGGGTGATCGTCAGAACCTCTTCGCCATTCAGGCGTCTCACTCTTTCAGGAATGATGCTCGGCGTGCCGCTATCCAGGACCATGCGGTCCGCGGCATCGATCCGGCGGGCGACCTTGCGCGAATGCAGATCAAAAACGGTGCGGCCGAGAATGCTCTCGGCGCTGGTTTCAACCATGGTGCAGGCGGCTTTGTTGACGGCCGCATAAGCGAGGTTTCGATCCTTGACGAGAACCGGAAACGGCAGATTGTCGAGAATGTCCTCAATGAGCTGGACACGCTCGAGGTCGAGGCGCCATTGCTCTTCGCGTTTCTTCTGTTCGGAAATATCGGCAACCACGCTGATGCCGAGACCAGACGGCAGACGGTTCATGACGAAGCGCAGGAAGCGCTCTCCCTTCAGCCGCTCGGTCTTTTCCGACCGTTCCTTCCAGTGCAGCGCCAGCCGCTCGCCGATCCATTCCTCCCGGCCGAGCTGGCGGGCATTGCTGGAGAGACTTTCCGCCTCCAGCAGATAACAATCGTAAAGCGCGCTCAGATAGTCGCGCAGGCGCGCGCCCGGACTGGCGACGGCCTCTTCCAGCGGGAAAAAGCTCAGGAGTTTCCGGCTTGCGAAAATAATGTGATCGTTTCGGTCGTAAACGACGATCGCCGCGCCAAGCGCGTCGCAAAGGGCATCAAGCATCACCGTATGAACGCCCGCGCCAGAGGACGCCAAATCACTCAACTGCAAACTCCCACCTGTTTTTCTGGATCAGGCTTATGTTTCTATTGGAATCGTCCAGGGCAGATGCCGGGATGAAACGACAAATTCCGAAAAAGAGACATCAGGGTTCGCCACTTGAAGCAGTCGTGAGGAGAAGATGACGCTCACCCATAGTCGACGTCACACACCACCCGGCGAAGGGGGCCTCGTTTCTGCGGTCATTTCAAGCTGCCCCACCATATTCATGGCCGATTAAAGGCGGATTAACGCTTAGCCGTCTCTTGACCGAAATGATCAAATGCCCGGAAACCTGCAAAACATGTGCAAATGTCCGCCACCCCGGTTTTTTGCTTTCGAAGCTGCAGCGAATCCGCGAAAATGACGATCATGGCCATCAAGCAGCTTTCAGAAACCCTCATCAACCAGATCGCCGCCGGCGAGGTCATCGAAAGACCGTCCAGCGCCACGAAGGAGCTTGTCGAAAACGCCATCGACGCGGGCGCTACGCGGATCGAGATCGCCACGGCGGGCGGTGGCAAGGGGCTGGTGCGGATTACCGATAACGGCTCCGGCATGTCACCCGCCGATCTGGAGCTTGCGGTCAGGCGTCATTGCACCTCGAAAATTTCTACGACGCTGGATGACATCCGCACGCTCGGATTTCGCGGCGAGGCCCTGCCCTCCATCGGCTCGGTCGCAAAGCTGACGATCACCAGCCGGCAACAGGGGGCAGAACAGGGTTCGGTGATTTCGGTTACCGGCGGCAAGGTGTCTGACGTGCGACCGGCAGCTTCGAATGCCGGCACCATCGTCGAGGTGCGCGACCTGTTCTTCGCCACACCGGCGCGGCTGAAATTCCTGAAGACGGAACGGGCGGAAGCGGCCGCCATCACCGAAGTCGTCAAACGGATGGCGATCGCCTTTCCGCATATCCGCTTCGTGCTCTCGGGCACCGACCGTTCGACGCTCGAAATTCCCTCGACCGGCGACGACCACCTTGCCCGCATGGCGCAAATTCTCGGCGCGGAGTTCAAGGATAACGCGATCGAAATCGATGCCGGGCGCGAGGACGTGACGCTGACAGGCTTTGCCGGCGTGCCGACCTTCAACCGTGGCAACTCGTCGCATCAATATGTCTTCGTTAATGGCCGCCCGGTGCAGGACAAGCTGCTTTTATCGGCCATTCGCGGCGCCTATGCCGAGACCGTGCCGCATGGGCGCTATCCGGTCGCGGTGCTGTCCATCACGCTCGACCCTGCCTTTGTTGATGTAAATGTGCATCCGGCGAAATCCGACGTGCGGTTTCGCGATCCCGGACTCATTCGCGGGCTGATCGTCGGCGCGATCCGCCAGGCGCTGACGCGTGACGGCGACAGGGCGGCAACGACGGGCGCCAGCCAGATGATGAACGCCTTCCGCCCCGGCTACAGCCCGTCCGGTCTAAGACCCTCCCCCTCCGCGACATGGTCCGCCGCCACCTCGCCGTCGCGGCCGCTCGCCGTTTCCGGGGACATGCAATTTGCCGAAGCGGCGCAATCGCGCTTCTCCGACATCACCATGCCGACCGCACGGGCGGAACCTCGCGAGGCTTATGAAGCTTCCCAGAGCCCTTCGCCGGAACCGGTGCTTTATCCGCTTGGAGCGGCACGGGCGCAACTGCACGAGAACTACATCATCGCGCAGACGGAAAACGGCCTCGTCATCGTCGACCAGCATGCCGCGCATGAGCGGCTGGTGTTCGAGGAAATGCGCAATGCCCTGCATTCGAGGCGTCCGCCCTCACAGGTGCTGCTCATCCCTGAAATCATCGACCTGCCCGAGGAAGATTGCGACCGGTTGATGGATCACGCAGCCGGTTTCGACGCGCTTGGCCTCGTCATCGAACGTTTCGGGCCGGGCGCAATCGCGGTGCGGGAAACGCCGGCCATGCTCGGCGAAGTCAACGTGCAGGGGCTGGTGCGCCAGCTAGCCGATGAGATCGCCGAATGGGACGCCGCTTCCACGCTTGCCAACAAGCTGGAATATGTGGCTGCGACCATGGCCTGCCACGGCTCGGTGCGCTCCGGCCGGCGCATGCGGCCGGAGGAGATGAACGCGCTTCTGCGGCAGATGGAAAACACGCCGGGTTCGGGCCAATGCAATCACGGCCGACCGACCTATATCGAACTGAAACTTTCCGATATAGAACGGCTCTTCGGCCGCAGCTGACGCCTACATTGAATGGCAAGGCAGGCGGGGGTGGCCTTGCGCCGCGCCGAGCTATATAAATTTGGGACATTGGAGCATCCGGATTGTTCAGGAAAACGCTACGCCGTTTCGGACTGGGTGCCCTTGCAGGACAGAGCAGGAGACGAAAACGGATGAACAGATTTGAAGGAGGCGGCAACCGCCTCGCCGTCATCGAATATCTCGACGGGGACTTCCGCATCGTCCAGACCGGCTCGCATGTCCTCTGCGCCGTCACGGGAAAGACTATTCCGCTCGATGAGCTGCGCTACTGGAGCGTGGCGCGTCAGGAGGCCTATGTGGACGCGGCGGCTTCGCTGGAGGCGGAGCGGAAGGCTGGCGATTTGCCGGCCTCAGTCGGGCTCTAAGTTGACGACCGTGCGTTGTCCCGCAGCAGGCGCGCGCGGCAGTTCACCACCGCCGTCTCGATAACAGTTCCGGCCGCATTGGGATCGTCGAATACCATGTCGATTTCGATCACCTGACTGTTCCACAGCAGCTCTTCCGCCCGGCCGTGATGTCCGTTGAGCCGCACCGCATCCTTGGCGGTCGTCACCAGCTGCAAATTCTCCTTGCGGGCATCCTTGAGGAGATCGTCGATTTCATCATCGCTGAAATGATGATGATCCGGAAAGGAGCGGCTCAGCACGATGTCGCCGCCAAGCGCCTCGACGGTGCGATAGAATTTCGCCGGATCGGCGATACCGGCGAAAGCCAGCACGCGCTTTCCCCTGAAATCCTCCGGCTCCTGCGGCATGATCGCGGCGACGAAGACGGGTTTGGCGGCCTTTGCCGCCTGCCTCACCAGCGGATCGGCCGCGTGGCCCTTGCCGACCTTCAGCAGTCCGGTCATCTGCCGCATCTGTTCTGCCAGCGGCGCCCTCACCGGGCCGCCGGGCACGAGATGGCCATTGCCGATGCCGCGCACCGTATCAATAACAACGAGCGCGTAATCCAGCGTCAGGCGGGCGCTCTGGAACCCGTCATCCATGATGATGAGATTGACGCCTTCCTTTACCAGCCGGTGTGCGCCCTCCACGCGTCTGCGCGAAATGACCGTTACCGCCTCGCGCGCCAGGAGAAGAGGTTCATCTCCGACAGCGGCGGCGCGATGGTGCTGCGCATCCACAAGAGTGGTGACGTCAAGCGTGCCGCCATAACCGCGGCTGAGGAAGCCGGGCTTCATTCCCCGTGCGACGGCGGCTCTGGCGATGGCTATCGCCGTCGGTGTCTTGCCTGCCCCGCCGACCGTGAAATTGCCGATGCAGATGACCGGAACGGGAACGTTTGCCCGTTTTGCCGTGCGCATGCGCCGGCCGGCGACCTTGCCATAAAGAAGCGAAAAAGGTGACAGGAGCCATGCCTGCCAACCTGCTTTCTGCCACCAGAAGGGCGGCGCTTCAGAAACCATCTATTCCTGCTCCCGGCCGCGTCGCCCACGGCATTCCGTTCGCTATTCACATCTGGGAGGTTGTTTGCCAGAAAAAACCGTAAATTGCAAAAATGGAATAAACGGCTTTCCACGTCTTGCGGCGGGAAGGACTCTTTTTTCAGCAAAGGACTTGGGCGGGCTGGATTCCGGCACAAGCCCGGAATGACGGAAGCTGAGCTCTTCTTAGACCGCCCGTTCCGGCAAAAGGGCCTCAAGTCCGGTGATGTCGTCGAAACAATAATGCGCATCCGCACCAAGGCTTTCGCGCGAGCCGGTCCCCGTCAGAACGGCGATCCGCAGACCGGCGCCGGCATTTTTGGCCATGTGCAGATCGTGATTATTATCCCCGACAACAGCCACGCGTTCCGGCGGGAAACCGATCGCCTCGCAGAAACCGAGAACCATGCCGGGCTGCGGTTTGGTGCCGTAACCGCTGTCATAACCCGCTACAAAATCGATATCTTCTTCGAAACCGAAGCGGATGGCCGTCTGGCGGATGGAATTTTCATTGTCGCTGGAGGCGATGCCGAGCTTGTAGCCGCGCGCCTTGAGCCTTGCGAAAAAGGCCTTGAGATCAGTGACCGGCACGGATTTATCCGCGGCCTCGGTGAACAGCCGGTCGAGGCGTTGCGTCAGTTCGACAACATCGCAGGATGAACCGGCGGCGACCAGGCCGGCGGCGATTTCCGCCGTGTTGCCGGCGGCGAGCAGGCTGTCCGGCACCACATGGCCGGTGACGGGGTCCATGCCGCAGGCTGCGAGAAGCCGGTCGGCGAGTGCTGCGTCACCCTTGGCGGCAATCGACGCGAGTTCGCGGTTTACCGGTCCCCAGCTCGCGTCGTAACCTAACAGCGTGCCGTCCTTGTCGAAGAGCACAGCGGCGATCGACTGTGCCGCATCAAGTTCGATATCCGCTACCATGAACCGATGGCGCTCCGCGGTTGCAGCTTGGCCGAAACGGTGAGCGGGTTGATATAGGGCTCCAGCGCCTTGACGGTGGAGGAGAGCGCGCCGCGCATATCCTGAATGACCCGGTTGCCGGCGTCGATCATCTTGTACCGCTCATTGTCGTTGACCAAGAGATAATGCACCGCCTTGGCCAGCATCTCGACATCACGGATGATGCGACCACCGCCGGCGCGAATCAGCTTCTGATAGGCCTCGCGGAAATTCTGCACATGGGCACCCGACAATACGGCGCAGCCGAGCATGGCCGGCTCCAGCGGGTTCTGCCCGCCCTCGGCCGTCAGCGAGCGGCCGACAAAGGCAAGTTCGGTCAGCCGCAGGTAAAGCCCCATTTCGCCGATGGAATCGCCGAGGAAAATATCGGTTCCCGGGGTGATCACATCATTGCGGCTGCGGCGGGCGACGGAAAGGTTCATGCCCTTCAGCATGGCCTCCACATCATCGCCACGCTCAGGATGGCGCGGCACGATGATGGTCAGCTGGCCGTTGCGCGACTTGATCGCCGCGTGAACTGTAGCGGCTGCCTTCTCCTCGCCGTCGAAAGTGGAGATCGCCGCCCATGTCTTGCGATTGCCGACCTGTTTGCGATAGCTCTCCAGTAGCGCCTCGTCGCAGGGCGGCGGGTCGGTGTCACCCTTGAGGTTGCCCGAAATCACCACCGGCCAGGAGCCGAGATCGCGGAAACGTTCGGCATCGAGATCGGACTGCGCGACCACCAGCGCCAGCTTGGAAAACAGCGATTCCGCAATGTCGTGGCGGGCTTTCCAGCGGTCGAAGGAACGATCGGAAAGGCGCGCATTGACCCTTATCTGCGGGATGTGCCGACGCTCCAGTTCCATCATCGTCACCGGCCAGATTTCCGATTCCGCCGTTATGGCCGCATCCGGCGCCCAATAGGTCAGGAAACGGTTGACCGCGATCTTGATGTCGAGCGGCACATATTGGTGGATCACGTCGTCGCCAAGCCGGGTGCGGGTCAGTTCAGCGGAGGTGACGGTGCCGGTGGTCAGAAGCACGAAGATATCGCGCTTGCGGATTTCGCGGATCAGCGGGATGAGGGCAAGGGTTTCGCCAACACTTGCAGCATGGAACCAGACGAGCGGGCCACGCGGGCGCTCGGCGCTGGCGTAACCGAAACGTTCAAGCCGGCGGCGCTTGTCTTCCTTGCCTTTTGCCGCCCGATAAGAAAGGTAGGGTCTGGCAAAGGGATAGGCGGCGATACCGGCGATCCGGTAACCCGAAAGAGCGAAGCGTGCGAGACGGCTGCTCATGACATTCTGTCCTTGATCATTCCGCGCAATGCCTGCCCCTGTTCTTGTTGTTGTCGCCGCCTACTTCTTCTTAAATTGCGTCATTTTTTGTCATGGCAAATGAAAGCGCGATCACATTTTCTCGCTCCGTTATTCCCGGCCTGCGCCTCTTGCGCAGGAATCACGGGAAAAACCGCCTTCACCCAATAGTATTACAACGCAAGGGGAAAAGGACTCAAATTTTGTCGTCAGGATTGAGAAGACGGTGCATATGCACGATAAAATAACGCATATGGGCGTTATCAACCGTCATCTGCGCCTTGGACTTCCATGCGGTCAGCGCGGAAGCGTAATCCGGATAGATGCCGACGATATCGAGCGCGTTCAAATCCCGGAACTGAACATCCTGAAGGTTTTCAAGTTCGCCGCCGAAGACGAGGTGCAGCAGCTGTTTCGGTTTGCCAGTTTCCGTCATGTCTTTATCTCTTTCTTAAACGCTGAGAGAGGCCTTCATCTGCGGGATTTCCCGGCAAACGTCAACCGTCAGACAGATGTGAAAACGCTTTCAAAAGTGCAGGCAGCGCATAATCTGCTGCGGCGCACAATGCGGGGTGGTTCACCTCGCGGCGATTATACATCAGAGGTTTGCCATCGAGGCCGACAAGCTGGCCGCCGGACCGCTCAAGGATGAGATCGGCGGCGGCGAGATCCCACTCATGCGAGTTCGCCTTGACCAGCGTTCCATCGATGCGGCCATCCGCTACCATCGCCAGCCGGTAGGCAAGCGAAGGGACGTGCGGAATGCGCTCGACGGTGTTGCGCAACGCTTCCGGCAGGTGCGCGATCGCTTCCGCCGCTGCGGCAAGATGGAAGGTTCCGCCATTGTCACGGGTTGCCGAGATGGCGGCTCCGTTCTTCAACGCCATGCCGCCTTCCACCGCGGTGAACTCCTCCGCCAGCGCCGGCGCGACGAGCACGCCGACGACCGGCCGACCCTCATGGACCACCGCAACGCTGACGCACCAGGTATCCCGACCGCCGATGAAGGCGCGGGTTCCGTCAATGGGATCGACGACGAAGACGGTGGAGCGCGACAGCCTCTCCGTATCGTCATCCGTCTCCTCGGAAAGCCAGCCATAGTCAGGCCGGGCGGAGCGAAGAATGGTTGCGAGAATGTCGTTGGCGGCATAATCCGCCGCGCTGACCGGCGAAAGCCCGCCATTCTTCCACCAGACCTCGGGGTCCTTGCGGAAGAAACCCAGCGCCGTCTCGCCCGCCTTGCGGGCGGCTCCGAGAACCAGCCTCAAATCGGAGGCCCAGCGGGCCTCAGCCATATCGTTCATTTTGCCGTCTTTTCCGCGCGCCTCAAACGGCGCGCCCGTTTTTCTCTTCGCACTTGCACATAAAGTGCCCGCGAAAACAACCCGCAGGCCGCATCACTTGCCGGCGATCGTCATGCCTTCGATGGCGAGCGTCGGTGCCGCGACACCATATTTGCGGTCGATATCATTGGCAGGCGTCACCCGCATGAACATGTCCTTCAGGTTGGACGCGATGGTGACTTCGGACACGGGGAAGGATTTTTCACCGTTCTCGATCCAGAAACCGCTGGCACCGCAGCTATACTCACCTGTCAGCATGTTGGCGCCGTGACCAATCAGTTCGGTGACGTAAAAACCGGTTCCGATCTGCACCAGCAATTCTTCCGGTGAGAGATCGCCCGGCTCCAGCGCCAGGTTGGTGGAGGCAGGCGAGACCGAGGTGCCGCCGCGCACGCCGCGGCCATTGGTTTCAAGGCCAAGCTCGCGCGCCGCCGAGGTGGAGAGGAACCAGTGTTTCAAAACACCATCCTCGATCATCGTCATCTTCTCACCCCTGATACCCTCGCCGTCAAAGGGACGGGAGGACGGGCCGCGCACGATCTGGGGATCGTCGGTGAGATAAAGGCCTTTTTTCAGAATCTGCTGGCCCATCTTGTCGCGCAGGAAGCTGGTCTTGCGGGCAACCGAAGCACCATTGATCGCACCGGCAATGGCGCCGACGAAACCGCGGGCGATACGGGGATCGAACACCACAGTGATATTGCTGCCGGTATCGACCTGACGCGGGCCGACGCGCCGCACCACTTTTTCCCCGGCGCGGCGACCGATCTCTTCGGCTGTATCCAGATCAGCATAATAAAGGCGGCTATCGTAATCGTAGTCGCGCTCCATCTTCGTGCCTTCGCCGGCGATGACGCTGACGGAGCGGCCGAAGCGGCTGCCCATATAGCTGCCGGAAAAACCGTGTGAGGTGACGAGCACGAGCCCGCCCATGCCGCTCGATGCGCCGGCACCGGAGGAATTGCTGACGCCCTTGACCGCCAGCGCCGCCTCTTCCGAGGCAAGTGCCGCTTCCCGAAGCTGATCCGCCGAGACTTCCGTCGCGTCGAAAAGCTGGAGATCGTCATAGGATGTCGCCAGCCGTTGCTTGTCCGCAAGGCAGGCAAAGGGGTCTTCGGGGGAAACCTTCGCCATGGCGACGGCCCGTTCGGCAAGGGTCTTCAGATCAAAACCCGGATTGGCCGAAACGCTTGCCACCCGGCGGCCAACGAAGACACGCAGGGAAAAATCATCGCTTTCGGAGGATTCGGTGCTTTCCACCTTGCCAAGCCGCACGCCGACCGATTGCGAACGGGAGCGCACGACAACGGCATCCGCCTCATCCGCACCGGCGGCACGGGCGAGATCGACAAGCTGGCTGGCGCGATCGAGAAGTTTGGAAGAATCTATTTCTGAGGACATGAGTTGGCCTTTCATTCCTGTTCCATTTATTGTGCCAGCAACCCTGCATCAAGGGCGAAACGCCGCTTTCTCCATTCAGACGGCTCCATCGCCACCCTATTTGAAAGTCCGCCCGCATGACCGAGCACGACGCTCTCTTTTCCGAACCATTGCTGCTTCTGGCCGGCGCGGTCATCGCGGCCTCCGTTTTCCGCAAGCTAGGTCTTGGCACCGTGCTCGGTTATCTGGTGGCCGGCATCATCATCGGGCCGTTCCTGCATCTCGTCACGGATGCGAAGGACATCTTCAATGTCTCGGAACTCGGCGTGGTTTTCCTGCTCTTCATCATCGGGCTGGAACTGAAACCCTCGCGCATCTGGCAGATGCGGCGCGATATTTTGGGCCTCGGGCTGGCGCAGGTGCTGGTGACGGGTAGCGCGCTGGCGGCGATTGCCTGGTGGGCGGGGCTGATCGACGCGCGGGGAAGCGTGGTTGCGGGTTTCGGCCTTGCGCTTTCCTCCACCGCTTTTGCGCTGCAGATTCTGGAAGACGACGGCGACATGAATACGCGCCACGGCAACCGTTCCTTCTCGATCCTGCTGTTTCAGGATCTTGCCATCGTGCCGCTTCTGGCGCTCGTGACCATTCTCTCCAACCGGCCGGATGTGCCGACGGATTCGATGGCTTACGATCTCGTCGCCTCGGTCGTTGCGGTGGCAGGCATGGTGCTGGCCGGACGCTTCCTGCTGACGCCGATGTTCCAGATCATCGCCCGCACGGGTGCGCGCGAAGTGATGATCGCGGCCGCCCTTTTTGTCGTCATCGGCGCGGCCGCCATTATGGAGATGGTGGGCCTGTCGATGGGCATGGGTGCGCTGCTGGCAGGGCTGATGCTGTCGGAATCCTCTTACCGGCATGAGCTGGAGGCCGATATCGAGCCGTTTCGCGGGTTGTTCCTGGCGCTGTTCTTCATGGCCGTCGGCATGTCGCTGCATATCAATATCGTCTACGAGCACATCGTCCTCATCCTCATCGCCGTGCCTGTCATGATGGCGGTGAAGGCGGCCCTGATCTATGGTCTTTGCCGCATTGCCGGTTCGTCGCGTTATGCGTCGAGCCGCATCGCGCTGCTTCTGGCGCAGGGCGGCGAATTCGGTTTCGTGCTTTTCACCACGGCCGCCGCGTCCGGCCTGTTTCCGCAGGCCACGGCCTCGATCCTCGTCGCCGTCGTCACGCTCTCCATGGCGCTGACGCCGGTTCTGGCAGTGATTTCGCGGCGGCTGACCGCGGAGGATGCGGAAGAGGACAAGCTGGAAGAGGATTTCGACGGGGCGGGTGCGGATGTGCTGATGATCGGCTTTTCCCGCTTCGGCCAGATCGCCTCGCAGATCCTTCTTGCTGGCGGCCGCGACGTGACTGTCATCGACAGTTCGGCCGACCGTGTGCGTCAGGCCGCCCGTTTCGGGTTCCGCATCTTTTTCGGCGATGGCACCCGCAAGGATGTGCTGATCGCAGCCGGTATCGAACGCGCCGATCTGGTGGCGGTCTGCACCCACAAGAAGGAGGTCACCGACCGTATCATCGACATGATCCAGTCGGAATTTCCAAGCGTGCGCATCTATGCCCGCTCCTATGACCGCATTCATTCCCTCGACCTCAGGAAAAAGGGCGTGGAATATGAAATCCGAGAGACGCTGGAATCCGGCCTGCTGTTCGGCAGGCGCATTCTGGAAGGGCTGGATATGGACGCTGAAAGGGCACTTGCCATTTCCGACGACATCCGCGAACGCGACGAACAGCGACTGGAGCTTCAGGCCGTCGAAGGCCTCGCGGCCGGACGGCAGATGCTGCACAACAAACCCGTGCGCGAAGTGAAGCCGGAACCGCTGATGAAGCCGAAGAACAAGGCGGAGAAGCGGGAGGAGGAAGAAGAGGATATGGAGGAAAGCGAGACGGAAGTTTTACTGTAGTGTCAAATAAGCGGCCCCCGCTCGGCTTCCTATTCAGGGTGTAACGCTCAAGCCTCCACGCCCTGCCCGCGGTGAAACAACTCCACCTGCATCTCGATCTGGCGTTTCAGATCATCCTTGATGCTGGCCGACGCATTGAGCACCTCCTCCGACTTCAAAAAATCCAGCACGCCGAAACGGTGCACCGGTGGGCGCAGGAAAATGTGCGGCGGGCGCAGCCTCAGTTTTAGAGCAATCGCCGCCTGCATCATCAGCTGGCTGGCGCCGAACAGGCTATCCAGCCGGTTCGGCATGGTGCTGCCATCGCCTTCCGGGCCGCCGACCACATCGACACCGATGACGATATCGGCGTGTTCAAGCAGATGCTCATAAGGGACCGGATTGAAAATGCCGCCATCAATCATGATACGGCCATCGATACGAACAGGCATGAACAGCGCCGGTATGGCGGCGGATGCGGCGAGTGCCTGGATGATCTCGCCGCTTTCCACCACCACTTCGGTCTGGGCGTAATAATCTGTCGTTATCACCTTCAGCGGGATGGCAAGCTGCGAAAAATCCTTCGGCAGGGCCTGCGGCATCAGGGCATGAAGGATGAGTTCGAGATTGAACTGGCCGAGGCGAAAACCGTGGGCCGCATGGCGCATCGATGCCGGGCCGAGGCTCCAGAGCCGGTGTGCCACCGAGCCCTTCCGGCCCATGAGTTCAAGCGTATATTCGCGGATTTCGCGGCCCGACATGCCGGCTGCCATGCCCGCACCAATGATGGAGCCGATGGAGGAACCGGAGAGCATCACCGGCCGGATGCCGAGTTCATCCAGCGCCTCGACGATGTTGATGTGGCAGATGCCGCGGGCACCGCCACCGCCGAGCGCCAGTCCGAATGTCGGCTCGTGGCCGCTGCCGCCAGCGCCCTTGAGGACGTCCTCCCCCGCGCGGACGATCGTGACGCTGTCGTTGCCAGCCTGCTCCATGCGAAACACCCTAAAAGATTACCACGGCAAAGGCTCTGCCTATTGCGCAAACAAGACAAGACCGTGGCGTGACGGGAAGGCTCCCGTCAGGGCTCGTAGCGGTAGAAATGCATCTTGGTATCACCGAAAATCCGGCTTTCGAGCAGCTTGAATACCGGCTCGACCGTGACCGTCACATCGCCGCGCTCTTCCAGAATGGCGAGCGCGCCTGATGTCAGCCAGCCGCCGGCATGGGCTGCAGCGAAAGCCTTCTCGCCATGGCCATGGCCATAGGGCGGATCGGCGAAGAGAAGATCGAAGGGCTCGATATTGTTGACGCCACCGAGCTTGGTGGCGTCACGCCGCAGGATACGGGCGCGGCCATGCAGGCCGAGCGCATCGATGTTTTCCCAGAGCAGTCCCCTGCCCTCGACGCCGTTTTCGACGAAGAGCGCCACCCGACAGCCGCGCGACAGGGCTTCCAGCCCCACCGCGCCGGTTCCGGCAAAAACGTCCAGCACGCGCGTACCGTCAAGACTTTCCGGATAGGCGTGGCTCAGGATGTTAAAGAGGCTTTCCCGCGTCCTGTCGATGGTTGGACGAATGGAATTCGATTTCGGCGCGGCCAGTGTCCGGCCGCGGAACTCACCGCCTACGATCCGCATTACGTGTCATTCCCCTGCCACCAGAAGGTTTGCCACCCGGGCCTTTGCCGCCCGGCTTGCCGCCGCCGGGGCCATTGCCACCGGGGCCTTTACCCTTGCCCGAAAAACCGGAGCGTTCGCCACGCTCGCCGGATTTGCCGAAGGACGGCTTGCCCGATGCGGGCCTGCCGCCGGGTTTACCGCCTCTGGGCTTGTCGCCGAAAGGCCGGTCACCGCGCGGACGATCACTGCCGGGACGATCTCCCTCTTCGCGGGGCTTGTCACGGAACGGGCGTTCGCTGAATGGCTTTTCGCCACGCGCGGTACGATCGCCAAAACTCTTCTCGCCACGCGGACGGTCGCTGCGTGGGCGATCGCCGTCTTCGCGAGGCCGGTCACGGAACGGACGGTCACCGAAGGGTTTGTCGCCGCGTGCGGGGCGATCACCGAAGCTCTTTGTTCCGCGTGCAGGTCGATCCCCACGGGGGCGATCGCCGTCTTCGCGGGGGCGATCCCGGAATGGCCGGTCGCCGGAGGGTCTGTCGCCAAAAGGTTTGCCGCCGCGTCCACCGCGATCGCCAAAGCTCTTTTCGCCGCGGCCAGGACGGTCACCGCGTCCGCGGCCACCTTCTTCTTCACGGGGGGAGTCCGAACGAATCCACTCGCCTTCGGCGTCAGCATGCCGCACGACGTTACGGCGGGCTTCATCCTGCGCAGACGGCTTCTTGAACAGGCTTTCAGCTTCAGCGCGGGCTGACGACTTGCGTTCCTTGCCATCGCGGGTGGGCTTTGCGCCAGGTGCCATCCAGACATTGGCGGTGCGGCTGGTGCCGGCGGGCGGGCGGGGGCGACGATCATCGCCCTCGTCGTCATTGCGGCCCTTGCCACCGAATTTTCCGGCAGGCTTGGCGCCAAACTTGCCAGCGGGCTTGTCGCTGCGCTTGGTATCCAGACGGCCGAGCGCCTTTTCGCGGCGGTCTTCCGGCTTGCCGGCTGCTTTTTCAAAACGCGGCTTGCCCTCAGGCGCGTCGCTCTTTGCCCATTCGGACTTGGCGCGCTTAGCCGGCGCCTCTTCCTCATCGTCGACAGATGTATTGTAGATCGGCGCGTCGAAATTGGCGCCGGCCTCTTCGATCAGGCGCGGGCCAAGCTGGTCACGCAGCATGCGGCCGCGCACTTCCAGCACCTTGCCCTCGGGCAGATCACCCAGCTGGAACGGGCCATAGGAAATGCGGATCAGGCGGTTAACCTCAAGACCGAGCGCGCCGAGCACGTTCTTGATTTCGCGGTTCTTGCCTTCGCGCAGACCCATGGTGATCCAGACATTGTGGCCCTGGGTACGGTCGAGCGTTGCGTCGATCGCGCCATAAAGCACGCCGTCAACGGCAATGCCGTCCTTCAGCTTGTCCAGTGCTGCCTGATCGACCTCGCCATGGGCGCGCACGCGGTAACGGCGCAGCCAGCCGGTGGTCGGCAGTTCCAGCACGCGGGAAAGGCCGCCATCATTGGTGAGCAGCAGCAGGCCTTCTGTATTGATATCGAGGCGGCCGATGGAGAGCACGCGCGGCAGTTCACCCGGCAGATTATCGAAAACGGTCGGGCGGCCTTCCGGGTCGGAATTGGTCGTCACCAGGCCGGCGGGCTTGTGGTAGAGCCAGAGGCGGGTGCGCTCCGCACCGCGAATCGGCATGCCGTCCACTTCGATCTTGTCGGAGAGCGTGGCGTTGACCACCGGCGTATCCAGCAAGACGCCGTTCAGCGACACGCGGCCTTCCATGATCATGCGCTCGACATCGCGGCGCGAGGCAACGCCGGCGCGCGCCATGATTTTCGAGATACGCTCGGGCTTGCCGGCACCAACCACTTCGGCCGTGGCGGCAGAAGCGGGCGCAGCCTTGGCTTGCGCCGGTTTCTTTTCACGCTCTGCAGCGGGTTTGCCGGGGCCTTTCGGCTTCCTGTCGCCGCCAAAAGTTTTGCCGCCGTCACGCTTCGGCTTGTCTTTAAAAGTCATTTGCTATTTGCCTGTTGTTTGGGCTGTCCTATCAGGTCCAAGCACAAGGGTTAAGAGGAAATTGAACCGCAATGGCCGAAAGGACGCATTTCATGGAACTGGCGCTTGTCGAAGCCCGTTCCGCCGGCGAGCGGGATGAGGTTCCGATCGGCGCCGTGCTTGTTCTGGATGGCCGCGTCATTGCCCGTTCCGGCAACCGCACCCGTGAATTGAACGATGTGACCGCGCATGCCGAAATCGCTGTGATCCGCATGGCCTGCGAAGCGCTGGGACAGGAACGCCTGCCCGGTGCCGATCTTTACGTTACGCTGGAGCCCTGCACCATGTGCGCGGCGGCGATTTCATTTGCCCGTATCCGCCGCCTTTATTACGGCGCGCAAGACCCGAAGGGCGGCGCTGTGGAGAGTGGCGTGCGCTTCTTCAGCCAGCCAACCTGCCACCATGCACCGGATGTCTATTCAGGACTGGCGGAAAGCGAAAGTGCTGAAATCCTGCGGCAATTCTTCCGCGAGAAACGTCTCGACGACTAAGCGGCCGGCGGGAGGCACAAGCTTTCCCGCAGGCCCATCAGCCCGTCATTTTTCTCAGAAGGGGTTCCACCAGCTCTTGCCGGTGTTGGCGACAGCCGCTTCTTTCTTGCGGCGCTTTTCCTTTTTCTGTTCCGGCTCACCGAGATCGGTCAGCTGATCCTGCGGAACGCTGCGATATTCAGCCGGCGGATCGGTCAGGAACTTGCGCTGGGCATTAACGACGGAACCGCCCTGGGCATCGGCCTTGGCCTTGCGGAAGGCTTCCCACTTCTGGCTTTCGGTCATCTGGCCGGCGGTGCCGTTGCCGGCGAGCAGCGGCGAGCGGTAATGCGGGTTGTTCTTGTTGGCATCCGCCTCATCGCGCAGACGTTCGCGGGTTTCTTCCGGCGATTCGACCCATTGCGGGTTGTTTTCGCGGTTGGCCATGTTCTGCTGCGGCGTGGTCAGCTGTTCGGCACGGGCCTGGGCGGGAACGACGAGACCCGGGCGGGGGCCGTATTTCAGGTTGCGCTTGCTCTGGTCGCCGGTGATCGAGGTCGCGTTGCCGAGATCGTCGACGAGCTGTTCGGCAGCCGTCTTGCCCGTACCGTAGGTCGGGCTGGTGCAGGCGCCCAGCAGCACGCCTATCGTCGTGACGCCAACAACCGTGCGAAACATGCCCAAACCCTGCGCATTACCCTGCATCGTCTTCATTGAAACCCTTCCAGCCGTCCGTCCCACTTCGCCAGACATCGTCTTTCGGCAGGCGGCAGCCCGCATTGCCGTGCAAATCCGGCCATTTTCAGGCAGGTGTACCGGATGAAGAGGCAAAGCGCAATTCATCCGGCCATTTTCATTACTTGAGTGCGGCAAGCTCCCGCAGTGCCGCCGCATCGCGGGCCGATACGTCGGGATATTGCGGATCGGAGCCGACATCGGTGGTGATGCGCCACGAACGGGCGCATTTCACGCCTTCCGCCAGCTTCTGCTCGACCACGACCTTCGCCACTTCCTGCAAGCGGAAGCCATCGGCCGGGCCCTCATCGCCCACCACCGTGATGGCGGAGGTGATGCAGATTTCGGCAAAGTCCTGTCCTGACAGCGCCGCCAGAAGATCGGAATCGGCAATGTGGACGACCGGGGCTGCCTCCAGCGAGGAGCCGATACGCTTTTCGCGGCGCTCGACTTCCAGCGCGCCCGTCACGACGGTGCGGACCTTCCGGATTTTTTCCCACTTGGCTTCCAACGCGTCGTTCTTCCACTCCGCCGGGATTTCCGGGAACTGGGCAAGATGCACCGATTCCGCATCCGGATAGCGCGACAGCCATGCTTCTTCAGTTGTGAAGGGCAGCATGGGTGCGAGCCATGTGACGAGGCAATCGAACAGCTTGGCGATGACCGACAGCGATGCGCGACGCTTCAGCGACGACGGCGCGTCGCAATAAAGCGTGTCCTTGCGGATATCGAAATAGAACGCCGACAGCTCGACATTGGCGAAATCGATCAGGGCGCGGGTGATCTTCTTGAAGTCGAAGGCGTCGTACCCATCGCGCACAACCTTATCCAACTCGGACAGGCGGTGCAGCACCAGCTTTTCCAGCTCCGGCAGATCGGCATAGGCGATCTCCTCGCCATTGTCGTGCGCGAGCGTGCCGAGCATCCAGCGCACCGTGTTACGCAGCTTGCGGTAGGCATCGATGTTGGTCTGGATGATGGCCTTACCCAGACGCTGGTCTTCCCAGTAGTCGGTCGTCATGACCCACAGGCGCAGAATATCCGCGCCGGACTCTTTCATCACGTCCTGTGGTGCAACCACGTTGCCGAGAGACTTGGACTGCTTGCGGCCCTGCTCGTCCATGGTGAAACCATGGGTGACGACGGCGTTATAGGGCGCGCGGCCACGCGTCGCGCAGCTTTCCAGCAGCGACGAATGGAACCAGCCGCGATGCTGGTCGGAGCCTTCCAGATAGACATCCGCCGGCCACTTCATGTCCGGGCGGTCTTCCAGCGTGAAGGTATGGGTGCAGCCGCTGTCGAACCACACATCGAGGATGTCCATGACCTGCTGCCATTTGGCATGGTCGTGGTCGTTGCCGAGGAAACGTTCCTTGGCACCTTCGGCAAACCAGGCATCCGCACCTTCGGCCTCGAAGGCCTCGAGGATGCGGGCGTTGACGGCTTCGTCCACCAGAACCTCGCCCTGCTCGTCGGCAAAAACGGCGATCGGCACGCCCCAGCTGCGCTGGCGCGACAGAACCCAGTCGGGCCGGCCTTCGATCATGGCGCGCAGACGGTTCTGGCCGGAAGCCGGAACGAAGCGGGTCTGGTCGATGGCATCGAGCGAACGCGAACGCAACGTCGTGCCGTCGCCGAGTTCCTTGTCCATGTAGACGAACCACTGCGGCGTGTTGCGGAAGATCACCGGCTTCTTGGAGCGCCAGCTATGCGGATAGCTGTGCTTCAGACGACCCCGCGCAAACAGGTTGTTGGCCGCGATCAGCGCCTTGATGACGCGCTCGTTGGCATCGCCCTTCTTGCCGTTGTCGTCCATGACGCGGGCCGCACCACCTTCGGCCGACGGGCCGAAACCGGGGGCGTCTTCGGTGTAGAAACCGGCGTCATCGACCGGGAACGGGATTTTGGTATCGATCCCGCGTGCTTCAAGGGTGCGGACGCTATTCGTCCAGGCATCAAAGTCCTCGCGGCCATGGCTTGGCGCGGTGTGCACGAAACCCGTACCGGCATCGTCGGTGACGTGATCGCCATCGAGAAGCGGAACCGGGAAATCGTAGCCGAGTGATGCCAAAGGATGGGCGCAGGTGATGGCCGCCAGTTCTTCGCTTTTCACATCGCGAACGAACTTGAAGGTCAGCTTCGCCTTGGCTGCGGCCTCGTCAGCAAGTTTCCTGGCGAAGATCAGCTTTTCGCCCGTCTGCGGGCCAAAATCATTCTGCGCGCTTTCGACTTCGAAAAGGCCATATTCGACCCGCGAAGAGAACGCGATGGCGCGATTGCCGGGGATGGTCCACGGCGTGGTCGTCCAGATGACGACGGAGACGCCGGAAAGAGCGGGCGCAGCATCCTTCACCGGGAATTTCACCCAGATCATGTCGCTCTCGACATCGTGGTATTCGACTTCGGCTTCCGCCAGCGCCGTGCGCTCGACCACCGACCACATGATGGGCTTGGAACCGCGATAAAGCTGGCCGCTCCGGGCGATCTTCAGGAGTTCACCGGCGATGCGGGCTTCGGCGTGGAAGTTCATCGTCGTATAGGGGTTTTCGAAGTCGCCCTCGATGCCGAGACGCTTGAACTCTTCCGACTGAACCTTGATCCAGCCGGCCGCGAAGTCACGGCATTCCTTACGGAATTCGTTGACCGGAACCTCGTCCTTGTTTTTGCCCCTGGCGCGGTAGGCTTCCTCGATCTTCCATTCGATCGGCAGGCCGTGGCAATCCCAGCCGGGCACGTAATTGGCGTCGAAACCGCGCATCTGGAACGAGCGGGTGATGACGTCCTTCAGGATTTTGTTCAGCGCATGGCCGATGTGGATGTTGCCGTTGGCATAGGGCGGGCCGTCATGCAGCACGAATTTCTCGCGGCCGGCGGCGGAAGCGCGCAGCTTCTTGTAGAGGCCCATATCCTGCCAGCGCTTCACCGTTTCCGGTTCTTTCTGCGGCAGGCCGGCACGCATCGGAAAATCCGTCTGCGGCAGATAGAGGGTGGTGGAATAGTCCAGTTTTTCTGCGGTGTCGCTCATAATCGTACCGTTGTTGCGCGCCGTATCAGTCGCGCCATCTCAATTGCAAAGAGGGCAAATTCGGAAAGCGCCATGCCATATGTCACATGTCATGTAAGCGCCAAAATCCCGGACCTTCCGGCTCTCTCAGAGCGGGCGGAAGGCCGGGCCAATAATTCGGCCAATCTGAATTGCAAATTTCAACCGGTATTGGGACATGGACGGTTGTTTATGCGGTTTCCCAGCAAAAAGGAAGAGAAAAGCGACGGCAAGGCGCAGCCGGACGAACACGATCAGAACGCGATCTTCGCGTCCAGCTGGCTGAGCGGACGCACGCCTGATAGCATCGCCCTCGCCTCCTCTTCATCACGCCTGATCTGGGCGACAAGCGGATCGAGCCCGTCGAACTTCAGCTCGTCGCGCAGGTGCCCGAAGAAGGACACCGAACACACTTCCCCATAAAGATCGCCCGAAAAATCGAACAGGAAGGTTTCGAGCAGCGCCGCACCGTTCTCCGTCACCGTCGGGCGGTAGCCGAAACTCGCGACGCCATCGTGGATCGAACCATCGAGGCGACGGAACCGCACGGCATAGATGCCCGCCTTCAGCTCCGTCTCCGGCGCCAGCGCCATGTTGGCAGTGGGGTATCCCAATGTGCGGCCGAGCTTCTGGCCGCCGATGACCTCGCTCTCCACGGTAAAGCGATAACCGAGCAGACCGGCGGCACCCGCCACATCGCCCTCACACAGAAGCGAGCGGATACGGCTGGAGGAAACGACATCCGACCCCTCGTCGCGGAAGGCATCCACCAGCGTCACGTCGAAGCCGTGACGTTTGCCGGCTGCCATCAGGAATGCCGGACCGCCCTCGCGGCCCTTGCCGAAATGGAAATCAAAACCGGTAACGACAGCGCTGGCACCCAGCCAGTCGACCAATATGGACTGGACGAATTCGTCCGCCGAACGCTGCGAGAACTCCCGGTCGAAGGGATATTCGATGACGGAGCGGAAACCGATCGCCTCGAGAATGCGGGCTTTCAACGGCGCGGGCGTCAGACGAAAGACAGGTGTATCAGGACGGAAGACGGACCGGGGATGCGGCTCGAAGGTCAGGACCAGGGCGGGAACACCGCGGGCTTCCGCCAGTTCCAGAGCACGGTCCAGCACGGCGCGGTGGCCACGATGCACACCATCGAAATTGCCGATCGCGATAACGCCACCGCGAAGAGCTTCCGGCAACGGCTCTTTTTTTTCATTGCGATGAAAGACGGTCATGGCAGTCGATCCAATTTTTACGCCAGCTTAGGCGAGACGTTCTTAGGCAAGACTTTCTTAGGCAAGACGGGGCATCCACCAGCCGGGAGCAGCACCCTGCCCCTTCAGATAGGCATTCAGAAGCGCCTCGTCCGTCTGGCCGTTCAGCGTATATTCAGCGGCGTGAATGCCGCCGCTGATATAAAGAAGGTTGAGGCCACTCGCGATCGCACCCTTCACATCCGTCGGCATGCCGTCGCCGATGGCCAGCACACGATCCTTGGCGAAGGCGCCGCGCACGTCTTTGGCCGCCGCAAGGCAGGCTTCATAGATCGGCGCATGCGGCTTGCCGGCAATGCGGACTTCGCCGCCCAGCTGTTCGTAATAGGCCGCCATTGCGCCGGCGCAGGGGATGATGCGCTCGCCGCGCTCCACCACCAGGTCGGGGTTGGCGCAGATCATCGGCACCTTGCGGGCGATGAAGCCCTTCAGCATTTCCGTATAATCTTCGGGCGTTTCCGTCTCGTCATCAAAGAAGCCGGTGCAGACCACGGATTGCGCCTCAGCCTCGCCGACCCGCTCGACATCGAGACCTTCCAGCAGCGGCATGTCCCGCTCGGGACCGAGCAGGAAGACTTTTTTCGGGCCTTCGGCGATCAGGCCGCGGGTGACATCACCTGAGGTGATGATACGGTCATAGGCCTCGTCAGGCACGCCGAGAACACGCAGCTGGGCGATGACGCCGGGGGCCGGGCGCGGCGAATTGGTGATGAGCACCACCGTCTTGCCCGCCTTGCGCGCTTCATGCAGCGCAACAGCCGCATCCGGAAAGGCGCTGACGCCATTGTGCAGCACGC
Source organism: Agrobacterium fabrum str. C58 (assembly GCF_000092025.1). Classification (NCBI taxonomy): domain Bacteria; kingdom Pseudomonadati; phylum Pseudomonadota; class Alphaproteobacteria; order Hyphomicrobiales; family Rhizobiaceae; genus Agrobacterium; species Agrobacterium fabrum. Next base: position 678,773 of record NC_003062.2, on the reverse strand, counting down.
CCCAGACATCCGAAAGAACAACGTCGAACCCATCAGTGATTTCGCCGAGGGTGAGAATGCGATGGGCCATGATGTGCTTTCCGGGTGCGAAAAAAGAGTGTGCGTCACATCGCAAAGCGGGACGCCGATGGCAAGGAAAAAAGCGGTGCCAGGCCTGCCTGCGGCCTACCGGCCACCATCCGACCATAAAACCCCGCTATGCCGAAAACGAAGACTGCCCGCAAAGAGCGGTTTGCCCGCACCTCGTCAGCGCGTGGAAATTTTCTGTCATGGAACGCTGGTAACCATAGGCCGTGAAATTTTTCCGGCAGCGCGTTCTTGACTCCGGGAGAGCGCCTCCTTATCTCGGCTCTGCTGGCACTCCAACAAGGGGAGTGCTAACACCCATCACGGGGACCTTCAAAAGGTTCCTGAAGTCATTTGATCGAGGGATTAGGCAATGACAAGCACCAATTTCCGTCCGCTTCATGATCGCGTCGTCGTTCGTCGCGTTGAGTCCGAAGCAAAGACCAAGGGCGGCATCATCATTCCCGATACCGCCAAGGAAAAGCCGCAGGAAGGCGAAATCGTCGCCGTCGGTTCCGGCGCGCGCGATGAGGCCGGCAAGGTCGTCGCTCTCGACGTCAAGGTTGGCGATCGCGTTCTGTTCGGCAAGTGGTCGGGCACTGAAGTCAAGCTCGACGGCGAAGACCTTCTGATCATGAAGGAAGCCGACATCATGGGTATCATCGGCTGATTTTGCCGAACCCATCGTTTCCTTAAATTTCAAGCCGGATCAGTTCCGGCCGTTCGAAACCAGGAGTTTTGAAAAATGGCAGCTAAAGAAGTCAAATTCGGCCGCTCAGCGCGCGAAAAGATGCTCAAGGGCGTCGACATTCTTGCCGATGCAGTGAAAGTAACCCTCGGCCCGAAGGGCCGTAACGTCGTTATCGACAAGTCCTTCGGCGCTCCGCGCATCACCAAGGACGGCGTTTCCGTCGCCAAGGAAATCGAACTGGAAGACAAGTTCGAGAACATGGGCGCACAGCTCGTTCGCGAAGTTGCCTCCAAGACCAACGACATCGCCGGTGACGGCACCACCACCGCAACGGTTCTGGCCCAGGCCATCGTTCGCGAAGGTGCAAAGGCAGTTGCTGCCGGCATGAACCCGATGGACCTCAAGCGCGGTATCGATCTGGCCGTTGCTGAAGTCGTCAAGGACCTTCAGGCCAAGGCCAAGAAGATCAACACGTCTGAAGAAGTTGCACAGGTCGGCACGATCTCTGCAAACGGCGAGCGTCAGATCGGTCTCGACATTGCTGAAGCAATGCAGCGCGTCGGCAACGAAGGCGTCATCACCGTTGAAGAAGCCAAGACTGCTGAAACCGAACTCGAAGTCGTCGAAGGCATGCAGTTCGACCGCGGCTACCTGTCGCCTTACTTCGTAACCAACCCGGAAAAGATGGTTGCGGACCTCGAAGACGCTTACATCCTTCTGCACGAAAAGAAGCTCTCGAACCTTCAGGCCATGCTGCCTGTTCTCGAAGCCGTCGTTCAGACCGGCAAGCCGCTCGTCATCATCGCTGAAGACGTCGAAGGCGAAGCTCTTGCAACGCTCGTCGTCAACAAGCTGCGTGGCGGCCTCAAGATCGCTGCCGTCAAGGCTCCTGGCTTCGGCGATCGCCGCAAGGCCATGCTGGAAGACATCGCCATCCTGACCGGTGGTACCGTCATTTCCGAAGACCTCGGCATCAAGCTCGAAAGCGTTACCCTCGACATGCTCGGCAAGTCGAAGAAGGTTTCGATCTCCAAGGAAAACACCACGATCGTTGACGGTGCCGGCCAGAAGTCCGACATCGAAGGCCGCGTTGCCCAGATCAAGGCACAGATCGAGGAAACCACTTCCGACTACGACCGCGAAAAGCTGCAGGAACGTCTTGCCAAGCTCGCTGGCGGCGTTGCCGTGATCCGCGTTGGCGGTTCGACGGAAGTTGAAGTGAAGGAAAAGAAGGACCGCATCGACGACGCTCTCAACGCGACGCGCGCTGCTGTTCAGGAAGGCATCGTACCGGGCGGCGGCGTTGCCCTGCTGCGTTCTTCCACGAAGATCACCGTCAAGGGTGTGAACGACGATCAGGAAGCCGGCATCAACATCGTGCGCAAGGCTCTGCAGTCTCTGGTTCGCCAGATCGCAGAAAACGCTGGTGATGAAGCTTCCATCGTTGTTGGCAAGATCCTCGACAAGAACGAAGACAACTACGGCTACAACGCCCAGACCGGCGAATATGGCGATCTGATCGCTCTCGGCATCGTCGACCCGGTCAAGGTTGTACGTACCGCTCTGCAGAACGCAGCTTCGGTTGCTTCGCTGCTGATCACCACCGAAGCGATGATCGCCGAGCTTCCTAAGAAGGAATCGGCAATGCCGCAGATGCCCGGCGGCGGCATGGGCGGCATGGACTTCTAATCAGTCCTGTCACCGGAATACGAAAGGGCGATCTTCGGATCGCCCTTTTTTCATTGCCGCCCATGCCTTTTTGCGGGTCCGGCGTCGCAAGCGCACCAGACGGGCGGCATGGACTTCCAATCAGTCCTGCCTCTGGAATACGAAAGAGCGGTCTTCGGATCGCCCTTTTCTCGTTGCCGCCCATGCAATCCCGGCGGCCCTGCACCGAAACCAACGGGCCAAATATTGTTTCTTTTTGGGACACTGATAACTTTACCCGGCTTGTGCTGGGCAAACCGTGCAATAATGACATCACGATAGGCGAATCACAGCGCCGCGAGGCGGTCGATTCCCATTTTTCCTTACTTATAAGTGCGCTATTTAGTTGTGCTTTTTCATATCTCTCGCGATTTTGAAGAAGGAATACATAATATTTTTGATTTTCTCCCCGACTGGTTGTTGTCGGTAGGAAAAAATAAACTATAAGTCAGCCCCCGTAAGGGTTCCGCGACGGGACGGCGAGCATTGAAGGGGTTCGATGCTGGGCAAACACGTTCGACTGCGGATGGCGGTAAAGGTTAAACCTGGCAGGGTCGCTAGAAATGGTGGCACTGGCATGTGTTCATGCGGGGGCGCGATTTGTTTGAAATATCAAGACGCAACGATGCTCTGCCGGCGGCGGTGACGACCACGCCCGATCCCCGCACCCTGTCTCATTTCTTCATTTCGGAGGAATGGAGCAGCGAACTTTCCAGCGGTGTCATCCGGCTCGGCGAACACACTTCCTTCATGCACGGCCTGCCACCGGGCGAATGTGGGCTGCTCAGCCTTGTCCGCTGTTACGACCGTGGTGACCATGCCCGCGTGCTGGAGCTTTTCGAGCAGGTCTCTACCGAACCCTCACGGTTCTGTTTCTCGACAAGCGTCTCCATCTTGCCGGCGATGCGGCAACCGGTCATCTGCATGGGTGAATCGTCCGGTTTTGAAGATGGGCAGCAGGGGCGTATATCCGGGCTTTTCCTGTTCCCGCGTTTCGAAGATATTCGCTTCGCCGCCTAAGATTACGCACCGACACTCGCTTATCGTTCACAAAATGAAGACAATTTGTCGTCTGCCGTTCATCTTTCTGGATTAGTGATTTTCAGCCATTAGTATCTCCAGACATTGCCATGCAGCTCATCGGCGACACGCCGATCACTTACCGGAGATACTCCATGTCCAGCAGCCAGAACGCTCTCGTTCTTATCGCCCGCATTCTGCTTTCCTTCATCTTCATCTATTCCGGCTTCGGCAAACTCACCGATCCGGCCGGCACCGCCGGCATGATCGCGGGCGCCGGCATGCCTGCCGCAACCGCGCTTGCCTATCTCGCAGGTCTCTTCGAACTGGTGGCCGGTCTTGCCATCCTCGCCGGTTTCCAGACCAAAATTGCCGCCTGGGCGCTTGCCGTCTTCTGCGTCTTTACCGGTCTCGTTTTCCACAGCGGCACCGTTGCCGTTCCCGGCTGGCCTGAGCCTGCTCTCGGCTGGATCAACACGCTGAACGGCATCATGATGATGAAGAACATCACCCTTGCCGGCGCCTATATCCTGCTCGCAACCTTCGGCGCAGGTGCCTACTCGGTCGACGCGAAGCGCGGCTTTGTTGCCGCTCGCGCCTGAGTAAACAGGCTGTCCGACAAAAAAGCCGCCGGAGCGATCCGGCGGCTTTTTTTCTTTTGTGTTTTCAGACGGCCGCTTTTATCCGCGACGCGATTTCCTGAATCGCTGCATCGCCTTCATGCTCCGGTTTGCGGGCGCGCACGAAGCAGGCTTCCGAGCGAACGATGATGCCGTCGGAGAGGATTTTCAGGTGATTGGCCTTCAGCGTCGAGCCGGTGGAGGTGATATCGACGATGATATCCGCCTGCCCTGCCGCAGGCGCGCCCTCAGTGGCGCCAAGGCTTTCGACGATGCGGTAAAGCTGAATGCCGTGCTGGCGTGAAAAGAACTGCTGCGTCAGCCGCCAATATTTGGTGGCGATCGCCAGTCTCCGGCCATGGCGGGCGCGGAATTCGGATGCCACATCGCCCAGATCGGCCATGCTGTCCACATCGAGCCAGATTTCCGGCACCGCGACCACGACATCGGCATGGCCGAAACCGAGGCGGGCGCAGAACTCCACCTGCGCGTCGGCATTGGTCAACCCCTCGCGCACCAGGTCTTCCCCGGTCACGCCGAAATCCACCGTGCCGGCGCCAATCTCGCGGGCGATCTCGGAGGCCGACAGATAGGCGACCTCGATATCGTCACGTCCTTCGATGCGACCGCGATAGGAGCGGTCGTTACCGACTGACGCAACCTTCAGCCCGGCGCGTTCCAGAACGGCGGAGGCGTCTTCCTTCATCCGGCCTTTTGAGGGCAATGCGATGGTGATCATGGTTTGTCGCTCCCACGCACCGCTTTGATGCGATCCAGCCAGAGCGAGAAGCCCACGGCCGGTATTTTTTCCTGTGCGCCGAGAAGCGTAAGCAGCCGGTCGTAACGGCCGCCGCCGGCCAGAACGCTGTCGCTGCCCGCCTCCACCACCTCGAAAACGAGGCCAGTATAATAATCGAGC